>NZ_CP080410.1:2535358-2852278 GCF_019448255.1 Qipengyuania flava | reverse complement strand
TGTGGGGCGGGCTGGCAGCGACCGGGCCTTCTTCCGCGATGGCGTTCACCAGGTCGGAAAGGATCGGGTCGGCGCGCAGCCAGCTGGCAAGCGCGGTGCGCAGGGCGGTTTCCATCTAGTCGGTCCCTCCTGCAAACAGCGGCCACAACAGCCCTGCGCGGCGCCACTGCCCGCCATCGCGCTGCCGGGCGCGCAGGCGGGTTTCGCCCTGCGCTTTGGCAAGCGTTGCGGCCCGTCGGGTGAGGCGCTCGGCCAGTGCGGCGAAGCTCACAGCCGCACCGTGCGATAGGGGCGCCAGAGCGCTGCGACCGAGGCCGGCAGGTGATCGGCCGCACCCTCGTCGCGCTCGCGATACTGGTGCGCGGCAAAGCGGATGATGCCTTGGCGCAGGGCGGTGTCGAGCTCGGCCCAGGCCAGCGCAGAATGGCCGGTGAAACGCTGGCAAATCTGCCAGCCTGCAAGGAGCAGGCGGAGCAGCAGCGCATCCTCGCCATTGGTGGTGATGGCCAGCCATTGCTTGAGTTCGTCGAGCGGCTGGCCGGACAGGTCAGGGTCCATGTGGTGTCGTCCCGATTGTCAGAGAAAAGGGTGTGCCCGCGCCGAAGGGGTCACGGCGCGGGCACGGACGATCAGAGCTCGATCTTGAGGAACTTGATCGCGTTCGAATCGAGGACCTGACCGCCCACGCGCTTGGTCGCGTAGAAGTGGACGAAGGGCTTGTTGGTGAAGGGATCACGCAGCACCTGCGTCGCGCTGCGTTCGGCGATCAGATAGCCGTGGCGGAAGTTGCCGAAGGCGATCGGGAAGGTGCCTGCCGCGATATCGGGCATGTCCTCGGCCTCGACCACCGGATAGCCGAGCAGGCGATCCGGCTGGCCTTCGACAAGGCCGGGCTGCCACAGGAAGGCGCCATCAGCGGTCTTGAGCTTGCGGACCTCGGCCAGCGTCGCCGAATTCATCACGAAGCTCGCGCCCTGGCGGTGTCCGGCCTTCATCGTGTGGACGAGGTCGATCAGTTTCGCGTCGGGATTGGCATCGAAGCCGTCGGCATCGCCCGAACCGACATATTGCAGCGTGCCGAAACTGCGGGCGGCGTCCTCGGCAGTCGAGACCGGGGCGGAGAGGAAACCCATCGGCTGGTCGACGCCGTTGCCGCCCACGAAAGCGGCCCCTTCGGCGCGGGCGAATTCCATCGCAATCTCGCTCGCCAGCCAGCTTTCAAGGTCGAAACCCGCATCGTCCAGCATGGCCTGGCTCGCTGCCGGGTTAGCGTAGAGCTCGCCGGTCGGCGGCGCGATCTCGGCAAACTCGGGGCTGTCGGTTTCCGGCCGCGCGGCGGTTTCGCTCACCCAGCCGCTTGCCGTGCCGCCGGTGGTGACGAGCTTGCGGTAACCTGCGCTGCCGGTCTGCACGACCTGCGAAATGGCGCGGATCGGGCTGATCTCGGTCAGTTCGCGGGCAATCATCGCATCGATCTGGCGCGGCACGGCGTAGCCGCCATCGGCGGGCACGGCGCCGCTGATCGACTTGACTTCAGACGTCGCGCCGCTGCGCAGGTAGCCATCGACGAAGCCTTTGACTTCGGGCGCGGCCTCGTCGGTGCCGCCGATGGCCGGGCGGGCAGCAGCGCGGCCGATCTTGTCGACGCGGGCCTTCACCTCGTCGACATCGCTGCGCAGGGCGGAAATGGCTTCATCGGCCTGGTCCTGGCGGGCGACGATATCGAAGCTCGCTTCGGCCGGGTCGGTCGGGGTCGTGGGAGTATCCATAAGGGGCATTCACCTTTCTTGCGGGCATGAAGAAGCCGCCCGGAAGGCGGCGAGGGGGAAGGGGTGGAATGAAGGGCTCGGCTCAGCGCACGAAATGCACGCGGGCCTCGGACTGGAGCGGGTGGGTGACGACGCTGACTTCGAACAAGTCGATCTCGGACAGTTCGCGCCCCTGCGGCGTGTGACGATAGCGCCGCGCCCGGTAGCCGAAGCTCAGGCCGTTCACCGCCCGCGCGCGCAGCAGCTTCGCCGCGCGGCCATCCGGATTATCGATCTGCGCGATGATCCTGAGGCCGCGGGCGTCCTCGCCCGCTGTCTCGACCCAACCGATGCGCTGATCGGGCCGGTGCTGCCAGTAGAGCGGGTAGGGACCGCGGCGCTCAGACAAGGTGCGCGAAAAGGCTCCGGGGCGGATCGTGTCGCGTGCGCCGTCGGCGCGGTCGAACAGCGCGGCGTAGCCGGCGATGCGCAGGCTCACGAGAGCATCTCGCCGACGCCGAGCCGCACCGCGATGCCGACGAGCAGCAGCGCCAGCACCCCGCGCACGATCCAGTCGATGGCCGCTTTCCAGGCGCTCGCCTTGGCATCGCGCCAGGCCGAGAGCAGCTCGCGCAGCTCGTCGATATCCTCCTGCGCGGAAGGGTCGGACAGGCCGAGGCGGTGCAGCACGCGGTTTGCGCCCAGTTCGCTCGCTTCCTCGACAATCGCGCGCAGCGTGACAAGGTCGCCGCCCTCGGTGGAAGCCTGCGCGATCAGCCGCGCGAGCATGTCTTCTCTGGTCATTCGTGTGTCTCCAGCGGGGGGAGGTCGAGCAGCGCGCGCTTTTCCGCGCCGCTCAGGAAATCGGCGCCGCTCACCTGGCTCCACAGCTTCTCTCGATCCTCGGAAAGCGCCGGCACGCGGTCGAGATCGACGGTAGGGCTTTCCGCGAACCAGTCGGCAAGGCCGCTGTGCAGCCCGGCCAGGATCTTGCCCGCGAGCGGCAGCAGGGTGAGGCGCCACAGCGCGCGGCTTGCCTCGCGGTAATTGGCATAGGTGTTGTCGCCCGGCAGGCCGAGCAGCATGGGCGGCACGCCGAAAGCGAGCGCGATGTCGCGCGCGGCTGCCGCCTTCAGCGCGGCGAAATCCATGTCGGCGGGCGAGAGGCTCATCGCCTTCCAGTCGAGCCCGCCCTCGAGCAGCATCGGCCGGCCCGCATTGGCGTGGCCCTGGAAGGCGCCTTGCAGCTCGGCCTTCAATCGCTCGAACTGCTCGGCCGTCAGCCCACCCGCATCGCCCCCGTCATAGACCAGCGCGCCCGAAGGCCGCGCCGCGTTGGCGAGCAGCGCGCGGTTCCATTCGCTCGCCGCGTTGTGGATCGCAACCGCGGGCGCGGCTGCGGCAAGGCAGCCCGCGCCATAATGGTCATCGGTGGGGTGGAAGCCGCGCAAGTGGACGATGTTGGGCCAGCCGTCCTCGTCCTCGAGCGGTATGGTCAGCGTGCGATCGGCAAGGACGTAGCGATAGGCGCTCGGCCAGCCATCCTCGCCCGCCACCACCTGCACGCGCTGTGGCCGCAGCGGATACAGCTCGACCGGCACGCCCGCGCCGTCCTTGATGACCTGGACATAGGCGTTGCCATGCAGGGCAAGCTGGGCGGCCACCACTTCGAGCAGCGGCTGCGCCCCGCAGGACGCGGCAAGCAGCTGCGCGAACCGCTCGTCCGGACAGGAGAGCGGCGCGCTGCCGACACCTTCGGCCACGATCCGCACCGATCGCTGGGCAACCGGGTTGGCGAGATAGGCCTCGGCCACCTCGCGGCCGTAGTCGAATGGCGCGCGGCCCAGCGGCCCGCCGTCATAGCTGGTCGCCCAGGGCGATACGAACCCGCGCGACACAGGCGCACGGGCATCGCTCCCACCCTTGAAGGCGGAAGCGAGACTGGTGAGGAAGCTCATCGGTTTTCCTTCGGTCAAACGTTTCGAATTCGTGGGCGTCCGGACCTGCCGAGCATCAGCTCGCTGAGCGCCCAGACCAGCGCGTCGGCGCGGTCGGGCGAGCGGGTGGGGCCTTCGTAGCCGCCGCCTGCCATCATGCCGCACAGCTCGTCTTCCAGCGCGGCGAACAGGCCGGTGTGCCGCACCCGTCCGCTTTCGTAGAGCGCGGCGACGGGCTCGGCGCGCGCGGCCTTGCCGCGGCTGGCGTGGACCAGCTTCAGGGGCAGTGCGATATCCGCGGCGCGCAAGACGCTGGCGACCATCTGGCCGCCCTGGTTGGCTTCGGCGACCACGCGGTCGGCGTGCCATGTGTTCGCCGCTTCGGCCACGGCGCGGGCCCAGGTTTCCGGGCTCGGCCGTTCGACCGAGCAATCGGCGAGCAACTGGGCGATGCCGCTTGCGCCAAGGCCGCACACCACGATCCCGCAGGCATCGCCGCGGTCGCTGGCGGGCGGGTCGACGCCGATGACGATGCGCAGCGGCGGGTCGCCAAAGGCCGTGTCGCGGCAGGTTTCGAGCAGGCTGCGCGTCCACAGCGCGCCTTCGATATCTTCGAGCAGCGCACCTTCCAGCTCCTGCCGGCCCAGCGCGCTGCTGCCGTAACGCTCCTCCATCGCGGTGAGGAACCGCCCGGGAAGGTGGTGGACGTTCTCCTTCGTCGCGCCCCTGGTCAGGACTGCGCGGCCTGCCTCGACCTCGCCAGCAAGCCGCCGCATCAGGGGCACCGGGCGCGGTGTCGTGGTGGCGAGCGCGCGGGGCCGTTCGCCGAGGCGCAGGCCGAGGACGAGGTTGTCCCACGCCCGCTCTGCGCGGCTGCCCGCATTCTCCCATTTGGCCAGTTCGTCGCACCAGGCGATGTGATGCTGCGGGCCGCGCAGGCTCTCCGCCTCGGCGGCGGAATAGAGGAACGCCTGTGCTCCGTTGGGCCAGCTCAGCCGGCGCAGCGAAGGTTCGTAATCCGGGCAATTATGCGGCGGGCAGACCGACAGGATGCCGCTTTCGCCCTCGACCATTATGGCGCGCGCCTCGCCCAGGCTTGCGCCAACCAGCGCAATGCGCGCGTCGCAATTGTGCTGCGCGTAGCGGCGCACCCATTCGGCCCCCGCGCGGGTCTTGCCGAAGCCGCGCCCGGCGCAGACCAGCCAGGTCTGCCAGTCGCCCGGCGGGGGCAGCTGGCTTTCGCGGGCCCATAACTTCCAGTGGTGGCGCAGCGCCTTGGTTTCTTCCGGACTGAGGAGCGACAGCTCCCGCTCCCGTTCTTCAAACGTCAGCTTGAGGAGGCAGCGCAGATAGTCCCGGCTATTCGCCATCGGCGCTGGCCTCCTGCGCCGCTTCGGCGGCCAGCTGGCGTTCGCGCATCTTTTCCAGCTTTGCGTTGAGCGAGCGCAGGATCGCCTCCTCGTCCTCGTTCGAGCGGATCGCCCGCTGCCGGCCGACTGCCTCGCGGTGGGCGGTGAGCAGGCGGAAGGCGATGGCGTTGTCGTATTTGCGGCGCGCCTGCGCCTTGCCGCCCTCGAGCTGGCCGATCCGCAGGCGGTGGAGCAGGTCCATCTCGAGGTTGTCGTACCCTTCGGCGAGCGCGACCTGCCACTGGCGGTTGAACTCCGCGTCTTCGCGCCGGGCCTTGTAGACGACCGAGGTGTCGACCTCGGCGCGGCGGGCGGCGCCGCTGACATTCGAGGTTTCGGACAGGGCGGCGAGGAACTTGGGCATCCATACGCTCTTGGGCGGCCGCCGCCGGACGGGCGCACGTCGGGATTTGGCCATGGTGGTGCACCTCTCGGCTTTTGGAGGCGAAGCGCAAGACGCGAACAGGGCCGCTCCCCGAGGAAGGGAGCCGCCCTGTTTCCAGCCGCTGGCTGGCGAATCACACTATCGCGATGTTCTGTATATGTACCTAAAGAGCGTTACAATGTCAATAGAAAAGTACCAAATAGGTTCTTCGCTTTTGGTTGCCTACAGGGCGCACCTCGCTTACTCCTGCGTCTGCCCAAGGACGGCAGGGACCTTCTCAAAACAATGATCATGAAACCGCTGCGCGGTCTGTACGACTGGACCATGGACAAGGCCTCGCACCCGCACGCCGTGTGGTGGCTCGCCTTCTTCTGCTTCATCGAATCAAGCTTCTTCCCGATCCCGCCGCATCCGCTCCTTGGCCTTATGTGCCTGGCCGAGCCGAAGAAGGCGGTGCGCTTCGCACTCGTCGCCACGCTCGCCTCGGTCGCGGGCGCGCTGCTCGGCTATGCGATTGGCTACGGGCTCTACGATACGGTCGGCGTCTGGCTGATCGGCGCGCTGGGCCTTACCGAAGCCTTCCCTGTCGCCGCCTGCCACCTGCGCGAATACGACTTCGAGGCGATCCTTATCGCCGGCGCGACCCCGGTGCCCTTCAAGCTGCTGACGATCACCGCCGGCTTCGTGGGCATGAACCTCGTCACCTTCGTGCTGTCGAGCCTCTTCGCCCGCGCACTGATCTTCATGACCGTGGGGATCCTGTTCCGCGTGTTTGGCGCGCCGATCAAGCGCGTGATCGACCAGTATCTCGGTACGGTCACGACCGTGTTCGTCGTGCTGGTGGTGGGGGGCATCCTCGTCCTCACCCAGCTCGGCGGCAGCGAGGATGGCGAGGACGGGCCGTGCGCCGCCCCGCCGCCGATCGAAGCGACCTAGAAGAGGTTGGCGGCGCCCTGGCCTGCAATGGCGAGGCCGATGGCAATCACCATTCCGGCAAAGCCCACTTCGAGCACGCGCTTGTGTGAGGCGAGCCGCCTGCCCGCTGCGCGGCCGATGAGTGTCCCGACTAGTCCGCCTGCAAGCATCCAGCCAATCAGCACCCAGTCGACGAGACCCGACAGGGCGTAGGACGCTGCCGTCGTCGCGCCGAGCGCGGTGACCACCAGCAGCGAACTGCCGATGGCAAGCGAAACAGGCATGGCGGTCGCGTAGACGAGGCCCGGCACGATCAGGAAACCGCCTCCGATCCCGAAGAAGCCGGCCATCAGGCCGACGGTCAGGCCGGTGGGAATGATCCGCCGCAGCAGGGGGCGCGCGGTTTCGCGGGTCATGCGGACATTGGGATTTTCGCCGCCTTTGCGCTTTCGCAGCATGGCGGCGCCGACGACGACCATCAGCACGCCGAACAGCGCGAGGAGCTTTTCGCCGTCGAAAGCCTTGCCAAGCTCTGCGCCGAGGGCGGCGCCAATCACGCCGGACAGGGCGAAGGACGCGGCACAGGCCCAGCGCACATTGCCGGCCCGCGCATGGCCGATAAGTCCGGTCGCCGCATTCAGCGCGACTGCGACCGCTGCAGTCCCGATGGCCATATGCGGCTGGCCCACCCCGACGAAATAGACCAGCAGCGGGACGGCCAGGATCGATCCGCCCCCGCCCACAAGGGCGAGGACGAAACCGATCAGCGCTCCCGAAGCGAGCGCGGGGAAGGCAAGGTCGGCCAGCGGCATGACGGCATCACGCGGCCGCGCGGTTCCAGGGCATCAGCGACAGCAGGCTCGCCATGCCGCACCAGCCGGTCACCCCGGCAAAGGTAAGGCCCGCCCCGACAAAAGCCGAGAGCGCGAACCATGCGGGTGCGACGAGGAAGCCGAGGAACACGCCGGCGAGGATCAGCAATCCGGCGGCAATCTGCACCTGCCGCATGATCTCGAGCGGCGCCGAGCTGTCCTCGACGACCGGATACCCGGCAGCGCGCCAGGCATCGAGACCGCCTTCGAGGCAGTAGGCCTCGCCTTCGCGCAGCGCGGCAAGCCTGGGAGAATTGACCGTGGTGCGCATTCCGGAGCGGCACAGGAACACGACCGGCCCGGGCTCGGTCACCGGACCAAGCGTGTCGAGCGGGCGGTTCTCGGCCGCCTTGGCGTGCGACCGGGCAAACTCGTCGGCACTACGGATGTCGATGAGATGCGCGCCCTGGCGCACCAGTTCATGGGCCTTGGCAGGGGAGATGGTAGGCAAGGTCATTCGGAGGGGTCCTCACAGTAAAGAGTGTGGAGCGTGGCAAGCAGCGTCTCGCAGCGCGGATCGGCGATCCGGTACCACAGCGACTGGGCCTCGCGCCGAAACGCGACCAGCCCTTCCGCCCGGAGCTTTGCCAGATGCTGCGACAGCGCGGACTGGCTGAGGCCGACTTCGTCCGCGAGATCGCCCACGCGCATTTCGCCATGTTCGGCGAGCTTGCACATGATCATCAGGCGCCGGGTGTTGCCGAGCGCCTTGAGCAGCTCGGCAACCGTACCGGCGTTGGCCTCGAACGCGGCGAGGTCCATCGGGGGAAGAGCGGGTGGTTTCTTCATTAGCCCTTGCTAAATAAGCAATCCCTAATATATGTCAAGGGTACAAACGATGGAGACAGACATGAACGCCCCCCGCATCCGCGCTTTTTTCGACGAGCCGACCAACACGGTGAGCTACCTCGTCTGGGATCCCGACAGCCTGCGCGGGGCAGTGATCGACCCGGTGCTCGATTTCGATCTGGCTGCCGGCACGGCCGACATTCGTTCTGCCGAAACCATCCTCGATGCGGCGAAGGATGAAGGCGTCCAGATAGACTGGGTGCTCGAAACCCACGCCCACGCCGATCATCTGTCGGCGGCGCCCTTCATCAAGGCGCAAACCGGCGCGGCGATCGGCATCGGCGAGGACATCCGCAAGGTGCAGAAGCTGTTCCGCCCCGTCTTCGGCCTCACCGAGCTGAAAACCGACGGCTCCGACTTCGACCATCTCTTTGCCGACGGAGAACGTTTCAAAATCGGCAGTCTCGAAGTCGAGGTGCTCCACGTGCCCGGCCACACCCCGGCCGATGTCGCCTACAAGATCGCCGATGCGGTGTTTGTGGGCGACACGCTGTTCATGCCCGATTTCGGCACCGCCCGCGCCGACTTCCCGGGCGGCGATGCGCGCCAGCTCTACCAGTCGATCCGCCGCCTGCTGGCCCTGCCCGAGGATACGCGCCTGTTCCTGTGCCACGACTACAAGGCGCCGGGTCGCGACGAGTACAAGTGGGAGACTACGGTCGGCGAGCAGCGGCGCACAAGCGTCCATGTCAACGACCAGGTGAGCGAAGACGAGTTCGTCGCCATGCGCGAGGCGCGCGACGAGAACCTTGCCGTGCCGCGTCTTCTCCTGCCCTCGGTCCAAGTGAACATCCGCGCGGGCAAGTTCCCCGAGGCAGAGGACAACGGCGTTGCCTACCTGCGCATTCCGGTAAAGCCGGTCCGTGAAGCCGTAGCCGGCGCCGCCTAGCCCAGAGCGAAAGCGGCAAGCGCGTCCCGGTTGGGCACGCGCACGGTGCCGTACCCGCGCTCGACCAGCCGCAGCCGCTGCAGCTCGCCCAGCGCCGCATTGGCCGTCGCGCGCGTGACGCCAAGCAGGTCGGCCAGTTCCTGCTGGGTGATGGCGATGGTCGAAGGACCGGGTTGGTCCCCTGCCATGGTCGCGAGAATTCCGGCGAGCCGTTCCGGATTGGTCCCGCGCCGCAGGCCCGAAAGGATCGACAGCGCATCCTGCAATTGTTCTGAGAGCGCGCCGAGTAGGGCGCGGCTGGAGGCCGGATAATTGCCCAAGGCTTCGAGGAACGGCCGCGCGGCAATCAGGCGCACGCGGCTCTCCCCGCGCGAAACTGCGTCGACGATGCGCGGCTTGTTCGCGAACACCGCAAGCTCGCCGTAGGAGTCGCCTGGCCCCAGAAGGGCAACCGCCCGAAAGTCGCCGTCCGGCAGGAATTGCCCCACCCGGACCGCTCCCTCCTCGATCAACCCGAACCCGTCCGCCGCATCGCCGCGCTGCTGGATGATCTGCCCGTCGGAAAAACTTCGTTCGCGCGAGGTGCGGATGAGATGCGCCTGCAGCCCGCTGTCGAGGGCGGAAAACAGCATGGGCGTCACCAGCGAGCGCCGAGTCGCGTTCAAATGTAAAGTTTTGGACATTCTTACGGCTGGGTAAAGGTTAGGGAGGGTTTCGACAAGATTCTCGCCAAGGAGAAGACCCGTGCCCGCATCGACCATCGCCATCCTCGCGATCTATCTCGGCTTTGCCTTGCTGGAGCTGTGGCGCTCGAATCTGTTCTCCAAGCCCGAACAGACGCGCGATGACGGGATCGTCGAAGCGGTGAGCATCGTGGTGCTGCTCGGCCTTACGCAGCCTGCGGTCCTGTTCTTCTCTGCCGCGCTCGCCGGATGGATCGCCCCGCAATACGCCGGCGCGCTCGCAGGCCTGAATGTCTTTGCCGCGGTTGCGCTGTTCCTCGTGCTGGACGACATGATGCAATACTGGTGGCACCGCGCGGCGCATACCTTCCCCTGGCTCTACAACCTGCACCGCCCGCACCATAACGCGCGCTACATGAGCATTCGCCTCGTCTACCGGAACAACCTGTTCTACTACATGATGATGCCGGGCATCTGGCTGTCGGGCGTGCTGATCTACCTCGGCCTCGGCTGGGTCTATGCCGGCTACATCGTGGTCAAACTGCTGGTCATCACCGGCGCCCATTCGGACGTTGCCTGGGACAAGCCGCTCTATCGGATCAAGGCACTATCGCCGTTGATGTGGGTGGTCGAGCGCACCATCTCGACGCCCGCGACGCACCACGCGCACCATGGCCGCCACGCGAGCGACCCCGCGGTCAATTACAAGGGCAATTACGGGAACCTGCTGTTCTTCTGGGACGTGCTGTTCGGCACGGCAAAGATCACCCGCAGCTATCCCGAAAGCTACGGGGTCGAAAACCTGCCCGAAACCTCGCTCGGCGAACAGCTGGCCTGGCCGCTCTTCGGGCGTATCCCGGTCGAGCAGGGCTCGCATGACAAGGTTGGAGAGGGGACGGCGCAAAGCGCCGCCTGACGGGGCGCGCCGGACGGGACCGTGGGGATCCCGGCCGGCGCCTTCGCCCTAGATAATGCCGACCGCCTTGCCGGCTGTCTCGAAGATTTCAAGGATCTGCTGGACCTCGTCCGCCGAGTGTTCGGCGCACAGCGAGCAACGCAGAAGCGTCATGCCGGCCGGCGTTGCCGGCGGCCTTGCAAGGTTCACATAAAGACCGCCCTTGATCAGCGCTTCCCACATGGCCGCGCCCTTCTCTAGGTCGGGCATGATCACCGCGATGATCGCGCTCTGCGGTTCCTCGGTCCCGAGCTTGAAGCCGAGGTCCTTCAGGCCCTTGTGCAGGGTGCGCGAATTCTCCCACAGGTGGGCGCGCTTGTTCGAGCCGTGCATCAGCTTGCGGATGCTGGCTTCGGCCGTGGCCACCACGGAGGGCGGGAGCGATGCGGTGAAAACATAGGGGCGGCAGACAAGGCGCATGATCTCGAACTTGGGATGGTTCGAGACGCAGAAGCCGCCCACCGTGCCGACGCTCTTCGAAAAGGTGCCGATGATGAAATCGACATCGTCCATCACACCCGCGGTTTCGACCACGCCGCGCCCGTTCTCGCCGATGAAGCCCATCGAATGCGCTTCGTCGACCAGCACCATCGCGCCGTATTTCTTGGCGATGGCGACCATTTCCTTGAGCGGTGCGATATCGCCGAGCATCGAGTAGACGCCTTCGAGCACCACCAGCTTGCCCGCGCCTTCGGGAATGCGGCGCAGGCGCTTTTCCATCGCTTCGATATCGTTGTGCTTGAAGGGCACGACTTCGGCATTGCCCATCGCGCAGCCGTCCCAGATGCTGGCGTGGCTGTCGATGTCGAGGACGATGTAATCGCCCTTGCCGGCAATCGTCGAAATGATGCCGAGGTTGGCCTGGTAGCCGGTGGAAAAGACCATCGCGTGGTCCATTCCGTAAAAGTCCTTGAGCGCTTCCTCGCACTCCTTGTGGCCCTGATAGGTGCCGTTGAGCACGCGGCTGCCGGTGGTGCCGGTGCCGTAATCGGCCAGCGCCTGCTTGCCCGCTTCGACCACATCGGGGTCGAAGGTCATGCCCATGTAGTTGTAGGTGCCGAGCAGGATCGTGTCGCGCCCGTTGCAGATCGCACGGGTCGGCGAGAGGACCTTCTCCATCACCAGGTTGAACGGGTCTTCCTGGCCGCTGGCGAGAAGCCCTTCGCGCAGTGCGATGATATCGTCGAACTTGGAGAACAGGTCCTTGCCTTCTCCCTCAAGCTCCTGCGGCTGGTCCGGCTGCGAGATACCTTCGCTCATCCGTCGGCCTGCAGCTTGGTGACGGCATCGACGAGCTGGCCATAGGTCTCGATCTCGGCCTGCTGGTTCATCGAGATGATGATGTCGAACTCGTCCTCGATCGCCGCGACGAAATCCATCACCGTCAGGCTGTCGAATTCCAGGTCGTTGGCGAAGGTTGTCTCTTCCTTGATATCCACGCCCTTCTTGTTGAAGGGCTCGGCCAGTTCGCGGATCTTTGCGTCAACGGCGGCTCGGTCCATGGCGGGCAGTTCCAATCCTTTATAGGCGCGCGCCTTCATAGGCGCTGGGCGCAAGTGCTTGCCGGGCAAAACGGCTTGTTGCGGTGCTTGTCAAGCGCAGGCCGCAATGGCACTCTTGCAAGGCGGGCGCAAATATCTGTTCACATGGGGGAAAACGGATGAGCGATTCTCGTTCCGCAAAAGCGCTTGTTGCCGATGCTCCGGCGGACGATGACGCCGTCGAGGAATCGGCGGCTGAGCCCAAGCGCGAGGTCTCCTATTCGAACCACGCGATTCACCTGATGCGCACCGCGCAGATGAGCACGCTGAAGCTGTCTCAGATGGCCGACCAGAAGGCCTCCATCCTGCTGGGTGCGACCTTCCTCGTCTTCTCGCTCTCTGTCAGCCGCGCGCTCACGGGCCAGATGCCGGTCTCGCTGATGATCCTCGCCAGCTTTTCCTTCGCCAGTTCGCTGTGCGCGGTGATGGCGGTGCTGCCCAAGGTGGGGCGGCCGGATGGCAAGATCACCAACCGCAATCTCATCTTCTTCGGCCATTACACCTGGATGGACGAGGACGAGTGGACCGAGCAATTGCTCGAACGGCTGGAATCCGACCGCACCGTGTTCGAGACCATGGCGCACGACATGTACCAGAACGGCCAGGTGCTGGCGGGCAAGAAATACCGCTTCCTCGCGCTCGCCTACAAGGTGTTCATGTTCGGCCTGTTCGTCACGCTGGCGGTCTTTGCCTTCGAGATGGTGACGTCGAACTAGTTTGTGGGTGCGGGAAGCGCATCCGCGCTTACCTTGCGGCGGCACCGGCCCTCACCCCCACCCGACCGCCCACGGGATTATACTGATGGGTGGCCGGGTGGGGGTGAGGGCCGGTGCCGAAGGGACGGACGGATGTCCGGCCCGCACACAACAAAAACTCCGAAAAATCCCGGAGCCAGCAAAAACTACTCCGGCAGCAGCGCCTTCACCGCTGCCATGAAAGGCCCGATCGACACGGGCTTGGCGAGGTAATCGGCAGCGCCTGCATCGCGGATGCGCTCTTCATCGCCCTTGCCTGCGTAAGCGGTCACCGCGAGCACGGGCACCGCTGCAAGACCCGCATCGCCCTTGAGCTGGGCGATCAGGTCGATTCCGCTGATATTCGGCAGCTGGATATCCATGATCACCAGATCGGGCGCGAATCGCTTGGCCGTGGCGAGCACGTTCTGGCCGTCGGCAACAGGCACCACTTCGTGCCCGTTTGCCTTCAGCACGTCACAGAACAACTTACGATTGAGATCGTTGTCCTCGACAACGAGGATTCTCTTTGCCACTTGGCCCACGCCTCCATGCGAATGCGCTGGTGGCTCTATGCAAAAGCGGGAGCGCTGACAATTATTCGCGAACCATCCAAGGCCGAGACCCGCTCCAGCGACGTGCTGGCGCTCGAGGCGCTGGGCTGGGCGCTGGCCGATGAACAGCGCGCCGAACGCCTGCTTTCGCTGACCGGCCTCACGCCTGATCAACTGAGGAACTCGCTAACCGACCGGAGCGTTCAGGCTGCCGTGCTCGAATTCCTCGCCAATCACGAACCCGACCTTGTCCGCGCGGCTGAAGCGCTGGACACGACCCCCGAAACCCTCGTTGCCGCTGCCAGGGAGCTGTCCGCATGAGCCGTCCGCTGATCATATCCGATTGCGACGAGGTGTTGCTCTACATGGTCTCCCCCTTCCGCGACTGGCTGGCGGAAACGCAGGGCGTGGAATTCCGCATGGACGGCGCGGATTTTTCCAAGGCGCTGCGCTGGCAGGACAGCGGCGAATATCTCGCTCCCGAAGAGATCTGGAAAATGCTTGGCGGGTTCTTCGACACCGAAATGCACCGCCAGACGCCGATCCCCGGCGCTATCGAGGGGCTGGGCGCCCTGCGCGAACACGCCGATGTCGTGATCCTCACCAACCTGGTCGACAAGCGCCAGGAGATGCGCAAGGCGCAGCTCATGGACCACGGGCTCGACGCGCGCGTGTTCACCAATCAGGGGCCCAAGGGCCCGGCGCTTCAGTCCATCCTCGACGAATACCAGCCGAGCAAGGCCATCTTCATCGACGATCTCGCCCAGCACCACCGCTCGGCGCGCGAAACCGTCGGCACCATCACCACGCTGCACCTGTGCGGCGAACCCATGCTCGCCCCGCATATCGATTGCGCCCACACCTCGGGCCATGCCGATGCGCGGATCGACACCTGGGAACATGCGCTGCCCTGGCTCTTGGGCGAAATCGAGAAGGAACCCGCATGAGCGTCGAAACCACCCTGGCCGATCTCGGCATTACCCTGCCGGAAGCCGCCGCCCCCGTCGCCAGCTACCAGCCGCTCGTGGTGAGCGGGAACACGGCTTACATCTCGGGCCAGCTGCCCTTCGTTGATGGTGCGCTCGTGACCGGCAAGCTCGGCGATAGCGTCACGCTCGAACAAGGGCAGGAAGCGGCGCGCGCCTGCGGGATGATGATCCTTGCGCAGCTGAAAGCCGCCGGCCTGCTCGAACGGGTGGAGCGCATCGTGAAGCTCGGCGGGTTCGTGGCCAGTACGCCGGATTTCACCGACCAGCCCAAGGTCGTGAACGGCTGCAGCGACCTCATGGCCGAGGTCTTCGGCGATGCTGGCAAGCATGCGCGCAGCGCGGTCGGCGTCCCGGTCCTTCCGCTCGACGCCGCTGTCGAGGTCGATGCGATTGTTGCTCTCAAGGCTTGATCGCTTCTTTGCCGCCACGCCCGATCCTGCGCGGACGGGTTGGCTGAGCGAGTGGACCTACGCCCACCGCGGCCTGCACGGTCCGGGTCGGATCGAGAACGGGCCAAGCGCCTTTCGCGCGGCGGTCGAGGCGGGGCTGGGCGTCGAATGCGACATCCAGCGCAGCGCCGACGACTGGCCGATGGTGTTCCATGACTGGGATTTCGCCCGCCTGGTGGGGAGGCCGGAAAAAACCGGGGCACTGACTCGCGACGAGTGGCGCGAGCTGGCCTATCTGGAAAGCGAAGACCGGCCGATGGACTTGCCGGAACTTCTGGCGATGATCGCCGGACGGGTTCCGCTGCTGATCGAGATCAAGTCGCGGCGTGGCTACGATGTCGAGCTCTCCTGCCGCCGGGTTGTTGACGCGCTTGCCGGCTATGGCGGTCGCCATGCTGTGATGAGCTTTGACCCCCGCGTGTCGCGTTGGCTGAAGCGGCATTCCCCGCAAACCACACGCGGCCTCGTCATGCGCGAAGACGAATACGGATACACGCAGAAGGCTTGGCAGCGGCGCATGGCGCTGTGGGTCGCGCAGCCCGAGTTCCTCGCCTATCATGTGGCGGCCTTGCCCAACCCGATGACCTCTGCGCTGCGCGATGCCGGTGTTCCGGTGCTGACCTGGACGGTGAACTCGCCCGAGACACGCGCCGTCGCGGCCGCCCATGCGGATGCACCGATTGCCGAAGGGGCGGGGCTCGCGTGAGCGACGGCGGCCTTGCTGCGCGCGTCGGCGGATCGGTCGGCGCCTTCGACCGCGTCCAGTGGAACGCGCTGGCAGGGCCGGGTAATCCTTTCGTCAGCCATGAATTCCTGACCGCGCTGGAAGATTCCGGCAGCGTCGGGGCGGGCACCGGATGGCAACCAGCGCCGCTGGTGATCAAGGAGGACGACGGCCCCCTGCTTGCGGCCATGCCCGCCTATCTCAAAGGACACAGCCAGGGCGAATATGTCTTCGACCACAGCTGGGCCGACGCCTTTGAGCGGGCCGGGGGCAGCTATTACCCCAAGCTCCAGATCGCCGCGCCCTTTACCCCGGCAACCGGACCGCGGCTGCTGCTGGCGGACGAGGCGCTGGCGAGACCGCTGCTCGCCGCGGCCGAGCAACTGTGCCTTCAAAACCAGTTCTCCTCCGCCCACGCGACCTTTATCGAGCCGGCCCAGCAGACGCTGTTCGAGGAAGCGGGCTGGATGCTGCGCAGCGATATCCAGTTCCACTGGCACAACCGCGATTTCGCCGATTTCGATGGCTTCCTCGCTTCGCTTGCATCGCGCAAGCGCAAGGACCTGCGCAAGGAACGCGCCGCCGCGCAGGCGGACGTTTCGATCAAGCGGTTGCGCGGCGATGACATTCATCCCGAGCATTGGGACGCCTTCTGGCACTTCTACCAGGACACCGGCGCGCGCAAATGGGGCACACCCTACCTGACCCGCGCGGCGTTCGACCTGTTCGGCGAGCGGATGGGAGACCGCCTCCTGCTCGTGCTGGCGTTCCAGGATGGGGAAGCAATTGCGGGGGCGCTGAACTTCATCGGGGGTGATGCGCTGTACGGACGTTACTGGGGCTGCACGCGCGACGTGCGCTTCCTGCATTTCGAGCTGTGCTATTATCAGGCGATCGACGCGGCGATCGAACTGGGCCTCTCCCGCGTCGAGGCGGGGGCGCAGGGCGGGCACAAGCTGGCCCGCGGGTATGAACCGGTGGAGACCGTCTCGGCGCACTGGATTGCCGATCCGGGATTTCGCGCTGCGGTCGAGGATTTCCTCGAGCGCGAACGGGCGGGCGTTGCCGCGGATCGCAACTATCTGGCGACCCGCACACCCTTTCGCAAAACCTAGCTGATCAGGCGGCGCGGCGGCTGCCGTCGACCAGCCATTCGCGGGCGCGGCGCTGGGCTTCGGCAATCTCGCGAGCGGTCATTTCGTCGGCGACGTCGGCGCGGCACCAGCTGGCTTCCTCGTGGCCCTTCGACGCGGCGATGTTGAACCACTTGTGGGCCTCGATCATGTCGCAGGCGGCGCCGTGGCTGCCGGTCGAGAAGGCGACCCCGAGGTCGTAGAGCGCATCAACGCTGCCCTGCTCGTACTGTTTCAGGCATTCGGCCACCATAGCGAGGGCTTCCTCGCTCTGCGTGATCTGGCCGTTCCCTCCTTCGATTCCGGAAAGCTGCATTGGTCATTCCCCCGAAAAATCCCGACACCCCCTGCCGGACGACCAAGACCTGCCAAATTTATGGTCAACAAATGGTTAATTCGGGGGCGAATTTCTTAACGTGAGGGAGGGCATCGGCGGATTCGTCACGCCTTTTGGGCAATCCATCGCCCGTACGGATTGGCGCTTGTGCGGCCCCCTTGCCTTCCTTATAGGCCGCGCCCAACGGGTCACCGAGGCACCGGAAACATCCGGGTCTGCGGGACGGTGGTGACCGGTGTGACGGAAGATTCTGTTTGAGAGGGTCCTCAATGGCCTCTGTGGCAAGTGACAAGGAAAAGCTAGCCAAGGCGCGCGCCGCGGTTGGCGACAACTACGTTCCCGACGACAGCGAAGAATACATGAGCGAGCGGCAGCAGGAATACTTCCGTATGCTGTTGCTTGATTGGAAGAAATCGATCCACGATGCGGCCGGCCAGACGCTGCAGTCGCTCCAGGATGGCCCGATCCGCGAACCCGATTTGAACGATCGCGCCTCGTCGGAAACCGACTGGGGGATCGAGCTGCGCACGCGCGACCGCCAGCGCAAGCTGATCTCGAAAATCGATTCCGCGCTCCGCCGCATCGACCAAGGCGAATACGGCTGGTGCGAGGTCACCGGCGATCCGATCGGCCTGCGCCGCCTGATTGCCCGCCCGGTGGCGACCATGACGGTCGAAGCCCAGGAAGCGCACGAGCGCCGCGAGAAGATTTCGCGCGACGATTGAGCGCCCTCGGCGCTAACCGAATTTTTAGGTCTGGAGCCTAATTTCGCCCCGCTATCCGGAAATGGGTCCGGTTGATGCGCCAATGCTTGCGCAACAAGGGGAATTATGACCGCCATGTCTTCACTCGAAACACGCAACGTCGCGCGCGACAGCCTGTTTCTGTTCGCCGAGCTGACCTTCGAAGGTCAGCCGGACACGGTGAAGGTCAAGGTGCGCAACCTGTCGGCTGGCGGCATGATGGCCGAAGGCGGCGCCGGCGAGGCGACGCGCGGCGATCGGCTGGTCATCGAGCTGCGCAACGTCGGCAGCGTCAAGGGCAACGTCGCTTGGGTGCAAGGCAACCGCTTCGGCATTGCCTTCGAAACCGAAGTCGACCCCAAGATCGTGCGCGCTCCGGTCGGCACTGGCGAAAGCTCCCCGCGCTTTACGCGCCCCGTGCTCGCCAACGGTCGCTACGCCGACGAAGACCACCAGGTTCGCAGCCTCTGACAAAAAAGGCTTGCTGACGCCGCTGCGGTGCGCTGCTAACCGCAGGCCATGCGGACCGCCCTGCTTTCCATTCTAGCCGTTCTCACCGCCGCGTGTTCGGGGCCAGGCGATGACGGCGTCGTCGATGTTGCCTTTATCGCGTCGCAGCAGGATCTGTCGGCCGAAGGCATTCGGCTGGGAATGGCGGGACAGCACGTCCGCGCCGCGCAATCGACCGGGATGGTGCGCCTCGATGCGACCGGGCAGGTCGTCCCCGGTGTGGCCGAACGTTGGATCGTCACCGACGACGGTGAAAGCTACATCTTCCGGATCAACGAATTCGATCTCGCCGACGGGACGCGGCTGACCGCGCAGGGGGTTCGCGACGCGCTGCAGCGCCGCTTGCGGCAATTGCAGGGCACCACGCTGGGCCTGGATCTCGCCAAGGTCCGCGACATTCGCGCCATGACCGGCCGCGTCGTCGAAATCCGGCTGACGAGCCCCATGCCCGATTTCCTGCGGCTGCTGGCCCAGCCGGAACTCGGCATCGACCTTGGCGAACAGAGCGCCGGCCTGATGGCACGCAGCGAGCCGGAGGAGGGGGTGCTCGTCCTTGCAGCTCTCCCGCCCGAACAGCGCGGTCTGCCCGAGCAACCCGAGTGGCTGGAGATCGTGCGCGAAGTGCGCGTCGAGGCGGCGGACGCCGCAGCCGCTGCGGACGGGTTCTCGCAAGGCCGCTATGATCTCGTGCTGGGTGGCCGCGTGTCGACCCTGCCGCTGGCCAGTGCCGGACCCTTGTCGCGCGGCAATGTGCGCCTCGATGCAGCGATTGGCCTCTTCGGCCTCGATATTCGTACGACCAGCGGTTTCCTCGCCGAGGAAGGCCTGCGTGAGGCACTGGCCATGGCGATCGACCGGAACGGGCTGATACAGCCGTTCAACATCGGCGGTTGGGTACCGTCCACCCGGATCGTCCCGGCCGCGCTTTCGACGGCAACGGAGCCTCCTGCTGAACGCTGGGCAGCGCTCTCACTCGAGCAGCGGCGCAGCGACGCCCGGCAAAGGGTTTCGCGCTGGCGCGAGGCCAACGGGGCCGAGCCGAGCGTATCGATCTACCTGCCCGAAGGCCCGGGTTCTGACCTCCTGTTCGACGGCTTGGCCGGCAATTTCGCGACCATTGGTGTGTCCGCCACCCGGGCGGACGCCGCTTCGGAAGCCGACATCACCCTCCGCGACCGCGTGGCGCGTTACGCCTCGCCGCGCTGGTTCCTCAACCAGTTCCACTGTTCCATCCGCGAAGTGCAGTGCAGCGAGGACAGCGACTACCTCGTCTCGCTTGCGCTCGATGCGAGCGATGCTGTCGAAGAAGCCTCCTACCTCTACGAAGCCGAGACGGCCCTGCTCGCAGCTAACCGCTATATCCCGCTGGGCGCGCCGATCCGCTGGTCACTGGTGCGCGCCGATATCGAGGCCTTCAGCGAGAACCCCTGGGGCTTCCATCCCTTGTTCCCGCTGTCCCGCGCCCCCATCTAGGGTGTGATGGAAAACCCGAACCGCCTCCGCCCCATGGGCCTGGAAATCCCCACCGGGACCGACCCGCATTCGATCCGCAAGCGTATTGAAGCGATGGAAATGGTGCTGGAACGCAGCCTCGTGGTGCCCGGAACGCGCTTCCCGATCGGGCTCGACGCGGTGCTTGGCTTCGTGCCGGTCGTGGGCGATATCATCAGCGCCGCCATGGCCGCCTATATCGTGTGGGAAGCGAAGAACCTCGGCCTGCCGCGCTGGAAGCTGTGGCGCATGATCGGCAATATCGCGATCGACAGTACGGTGGGCGCGGTCCCGATCGTGGGCGACGCGTTCGACGTAGTCTACCGTTCGAACACCAAGAACCTGCGCATCGTGAAGAAGCACCTCGACAAGCATCACCCGCAAACGCAGGTGATCGAGGGGTAGTTTCATCCGTCACCAAGTCGCGCTAGGGCTTGCGCCCATGGCAAAAGGCGTCACCTATTCGAGCTATCTCGATCTCGACCGCATCCTCGCCGCGCAGCATCCGGCTTCGGACGCGCATGACGAGATGCTGTTCATCATCGTCCACCAGGCCAGCGAGCTGTGGCTCAAGCTTTGCCTCCACGAACTGTCCGAAGCGCGCGAGTGCATCCGTGAAGACCGGCTACGGCCGAGCTTCAAGATGCTTGCCCGGGTGGCGCGCGCACAGGGCCAGCTGATCCAGAGCTGGGACGTGCTCAGCACGATGACCCCGCACGATTATTCGACCATCCGCCCGCATCTGGGCGGGTCGAGCGGCTTCCAGAGCGCGCAGTACCGGATGATGGAATTCCTGCTCGGCGGCCGGAATCCCGACATGATCACCATGCACGAAGCGACGCCCGAGGTGGCTGCGGGGCTGCGCGAGGAGCTGACTCGCAAGTCGATCTACGCCGAAGCAGTGGCCCTGCTTGCGCGGCGCGGCTTTGCCATCCCGCAGGACGTTTTGGATCGCCCGGTCGGCGACCCCTGGACGCATTCGCCCGAGGTCGAGGCGGCCTGGGCCGAAGTCTATCGCGATCCCAAGGAATACTGGGACCTCTACGAGCTTGCCGAAAAGCTCGTCGACCTCGAATACCACTTCCAGCGCTGGCGTTTCGGGCACTTGAAGACGGTGGAACGGATCATCGGCTTCAAGAAGGGCACCGGCGGGACGCCGGGCGTACCTTATCTTGCCGGCGTGCTGAAAGCGGCCTTCTTCCCCGAGCTGCTGAGCGTGAGGACTGCGCTGTGAGTTCGTGGCGCTCGCAGCGGCGCATCTGGGATGTTTCCCAGACGCTGCGCCCGGGCCTGCCCGTCTGGCCGGGGGACACCGAATTCGCCTTCGAGCGGACCTGGAAGATGGAGGACGGATCGCCCGTCAACGTCGGGCGCATGACCATGAGCACCCATTCGGGCACGCATGGCGACGCGCCGCTGCACTATTCCGAAACCGCGCCCGATATCGCAAGCGTGGAGCTCGATCCCTACATCGGCGAATGCCTGGTGGTGGACGCGACCACGGTGCGCGGCGGGTCGATCTCCGTTGGCGATTTGCCGCATCTCGATAGCGTCGACCGCGTGCTGTTCCGCACCTTCGAGCGTTTCCCGCATGAGGCATGGGACAGCGCGTTCACCGCCATCGATGCGGAGACGATCCGCTGGCTCGCGCTTCAGGGCGTGAAGCTGGTCGGCACCGATGCGCCCAGCGTCGATCCGCAGGACAGCAAGACGATGGATGCGCACAAGGCGGTGCTGGAGAACGACATGCGCATCCTTGAAGGGCTGGTGCTCGATGATGTGCCCGAAGGCCGCTACGAACTGATCGCGCTGCCGCTCAAGATTGCCGGCGGCGATGCGGGGTTGACCCGCGCCATCCTGCGGGAGCTGGGCGATGCTGGATAAGGCCCGCGAACTCGACGCCGCCGATCCGCTGGCGAATTTTCGCGATCGCTTCGATGTGCCCGAAGGCGTCATCTACCTCGATGGCAATTCCCTAGGCTGCCTGCCCAAGGCCACGCCCGGGCGGCTGGAGCAGGTGGTGCGCGAGGAATGGGGCCGTGACCTCATCCGCAGCTGGAACACCGCGGGCTGGATCGACCTCCCGACCAAAGTAGGCGCCAAGATCGCCCCGCTGATCGGCGCCAAGGGGCACGAGGTGATCGTCACCGACAGCGTATCGGTGAACCTCTTCAAGCTGATCTCTGCCGCGCTCGCGCTGCGGCCGGGGCGCAAGGTGGTGCTGAGCGAGCCGGGCAATTTTCCGACCGATCTCTACATGATCGAGGGGCTGGAGCGGCAGGGCCTTGCCGAGCGGCGGCTGGCTGAGCGCGGCAGCCTGCGCGATGCGCTCGACGAAGACGTCGCACTGCTGCTGCTCACCCACGCGCACTACAAGACCGGCGAGCTGTTCGACATGGCGGCCCTCACCAAGGCCGCGCACGATGCGGGTGCGCTGGTGCTATGGGACCTCTCGCATTCGGGCGGCGCGATGCCGGTGGACCTCAACGCCTGCGAGGCCGATTTCGCGGTCGGCTGCGGGTACAAGTACCTGAACGGCGGCCCTGGCGCGCCGGCCTATGCCTTCGTGGCCGAGCGGCATATCGCTGAGACCCGCCAGCCCCTGACCGGCTGGATGGGCCACGCTGCGCCCTTTGCCTTCAGCGACGATTACGAAGCCGCACCGGGGGTCGAGCGCCTGCTGTGCGGCACGCCCGGCATCCTCGGTCTCGCCGCGCTGGAGGTGGGGGTGGACCTTGCCGCCGAGATCGGGGTCGACCGGCTGTACGAAAAATCCAAGGCACTGTCGGAATTTTTCCACGCCTGCCTTACGGCGCGCGGCGTCTCGCTCGAGCTTGTCAGCCCTGCCGATCCCGATGTGCGCGGCAGCCAGCTCTCCTTCCGCCATTCGGAAGCCTATGCCATTTGCCAGGCGCTCATCGCGCGCGGCGTGATCGGCGATTTCCGCGACCCCGATATCCTGCGCTTCGGCTTCGCACCGTCCTACCTGCGCTTCGAAGATATGGCCGAGGCGGCGCGGCACGTGGCGGAGGTTCTCGAAAGCGGCGAATGGCAGCGCGAGGAATTTCGCGAACGGGCGGCGGTGACGTGATGATCGGGCGTTACTCCCCGGCCGTTGCGCTCGAGACCTTCGCCTCGCCTCTGCGGAACATCAAATTGTCACTCGACGGGACCGGTCTGATTGCTGATCTCATCCCTTCGGTTACTCTGGATTCAGAAGTCCAGATCGGGGGCTTTAGCGATGATCCGGATGTTGAAGCCGAACTGCAGTCAGTGTTCGGGAAGGGGCGCCCGATTGTGGAAGGCGACCGCGTTTTCCGTCTCGAATTCGATGCCGTACAAGCTGTTGTAATACAGGAAGAGTTTGTCGACCTGTTCAACGTCCTCGCTGCCGAGCTCGACAACCTCCCCAAGATTCCTGACGCAAAAGGGGCCTTCCCCTTTTTGGTTGCAGAGGAATCCGAGTGGCGAAGCCGACTTCCTGACTACCAGGGGGGCGACGATCCCGAACTGAAGCACTTCAAGATTTTCAGCATGGAGACACAGGTCGATATTCTTGGCCGGCTTGCTGGTTTCGAGTGGGTGAGAAATTCTTCAGGCGTAGACTAGCCTACGCTTCCAGCTCGATGTCCCAGTAGAGCCAGTCGCGCCACGTCTCGTGGAGGTAGTTCGGCGGGAACATCTTGCCATGCTGCTGCAGCTGCCAGTGCGTCGGGCGGATCGGCTCGTTGTAGAGCCGCATCCCGGCCTGTTTCGGCGTGCGGCCGCCTTTCTTCATGTTGCAGGGCGCGCAGGCGGTGGCGATGTTCTCCCACGTGGTCTTGCCGCCCAGGCGGCGCGGGACCACGTGGTCGAAGGTGAGGTTGTTCATGTCGCCGCAGAACTGACAGCTGAACCGGTCGCGCAGGAACAGGTTGAAGCGCGTGAAGGCGGGAAACTCGCTCGGTTTCACATATTGCTTCAGCGCGATCACGCTGGGGATCTTCATGTCGAGAGAGGGCGAGTGCACTTCGCGGTCGTAGGTCGCAATCACGTCGACCCGGTCGAGGAAGATCGCCTTGATCGCCGTCTGCCACGGCCACAGGCTTAGCGGATAATAGGAAAGCGGCGTGTAGTCCGCGTTGAGGACGAGGCTGGGACACGACTGCAAATTGCGCGTCGGGTCGTCCTCGCAGCTGCGGAACCGTGCGGCCCTTTCAAGCAGTTCGGCCTTGAACACGTCGTGCGTCCCTCCCGATCTCTTGGCTTGAAAAATGCACTTGCACGGGAAAGGGTCAAGACTGTTACAGACAGGCTATCCACAGCCTTTCCACCATCCTGCCGACAGGGCGCGCCCAATTGACCGTCACCCGCTTCGCTCCCAGCCCCAACGGCCCGCTGCATCTCGGCCACGCCTATTCGGCGATCGTCGCGCATGATCTGGCGCAGCAGGCGGGCGGGCGGTTCCTGCTGCGGATCGAGGATATCGATGGCCCGCGCTCGCGGCCCGAGCTGGCGGATGAATTCCGCCGCGATCTCGAATGGCTCGGTCTTGAATGGGAGGAGGTGCCCGCGCAATCGACCCGGCTGGACGCCTACGAGGACGCCGCGCGCGGCCTCTTGGAACGCGGCTACCTCTACCCCTGCACCTGCACCCGGGCCGAGATCGAGGCGCTGGAGCCACGGCTGGGCTCGCAAGGCGCGATCTATCCCGGCACCTGCAAGGGCCGCCTGCTCGATCCCGAAAAGCCCGCCGCGCTGCGCCTCGACGTATCGCGGGCGATGGCCGATTGCGGGGAGCTTGCCTGGGAGGATGAACTGGCAGGCAGCCAGCTCGCCGACCCGCGCGAGGCGGGCGATGTGGTGATCGTGCGCAAGGACGCGCCGGCGAGCTATCACCTCGCCGCCACGCTCGACGATGCGGCCGACGGGGTCACGCTGGTGACGCGCGGGGCGGACCTCTTCGCCGCGAGCCATATCCACCGCCTGCTGCAGGCGCTGCTGGGCCTGCCCGTGCCCCGCTGGCACCACCATGGATTGCTGACCGACGGGGGCGGGCAGAAGCTTGCCAAGCGGCGCGGATCGCCCTCGCTCGCCGACCGCCGCGAGGGCGGCGAAGATGGACTGTTGCTTGCCGAGCAACTGCGCTTGCGCCGTTTTCCGGCTGGTATTTCGCTTATCAACGCCTAAATCCGTGGGGCTATGACAACATTCCTCACCATCGTCCTCGGCATCATCATGGTTCTCGTGGTCGTGTCGCTTGTCCGCGGCATCGTGGCGTTCCTCAAGAGCACCAAGATCGATCTGGAAAGCGGCGAGCAGACCGACGCGACCGATATGCAGCTGGCGCAGAACAAGGCCATGTTCGCCCGCGTGAAGTACCAGGCGATCGCCATCGTGATCGTTGCCGTGCTGCTCGGCATCGCGAACTGAGCCGACCGCTTTCGTGGTCAAGCTCACCAAGATCTACACCCGCACCGGCGATGACGGGACCACCGGCCTCGTCGACGGGTCGCGCCTGCCCAAGCACGATGCGCGCATGGAAGCGATCGGCGCGGTGGACGAGGCGAACTCCGCGCTCGGTCTTGCCGCCGTGGCGCTGGCCGATGGCCCGCACGCCGAAGCCCTCTATCGCATCCAGAACGACCTGTTCGACCTTGGCGCCGACCTCGCAACGCCTGCAGGCGAAGACGAGGATTTCGCGCCTTCGGAGATGGTCCTGCGCGTCGTCGCCTCGCAGGTCGAATGGCTCGAAGGCGCTATCGACGAGGCGAACGCGCGGCTCGAGCCGCTGACCAGCTTCGTCCTTCCCGGTGGCAGCGAAGCCGCCGCGCGCCTCCATGTCGCCCGCGCCGCCGCCCGCCGTGCCGAACGCGCCATGACCGCCATGGCCAGCGCGGTCGCCACCAACCCGCAGGCGCTCGCCTATATCAACCGCCTTTCGGACTATCTCTTCGTCCTTGCGCGGGTCGCGAACGGTGATGGCAAGGGCGATGTGAAGTGGGTTCCGGGCGCCAATCGCGCATAGCGCGCTAGCCAGCACCTCCAGCCTTCGCTAGTGCACACGCTTTGCTGCACATGCGAAGGATGAATTCGATGAACAAGACGGTCGCTATCATCGGCGCGGGCCAGATGGGTTCGGGCATTGCCCAGACCGTGGCCGCGCACGGCATGGACGTGCTGCTGGCCGACGTCAGCCTCGAGGTCGCAGAGAAAGCGGTCGCCGGTATCGACAAGGGCCTCGGCAAACTGGTCGGCAAGGGCAAGATGGAAATTGCCGATGCCGAAGCGACGCTCAAGCGCATCACCCCGGTCGGCGATTACGCCCCGATGCAGGACGCAAGCCTGATCATCGAAGCGGCGACCGAGAAAGAAGAGATCAAGAAGGCGATCTTCGAGAAGGCCGGCCAAATGCTCGCCGCCGACGCGATCATGGCCTCGAACACCAGCTCGATCCCGATCACGCGCATGGCGAACTATTCGCCCGACCCGGCGCGTTTCATCGGCCTGCACTTCTTCAACCCGGTCCCGGTGATGAAGCTGATCGAGGTCATCCCCGGCCTCGCCACCGCGCAGGCGACCACCGACCGCACGACCGCCTTTGCCGAAAGCCTGGGCAAGGAAGTGGTCCTCAGTCAGGACGAACCCGGCTTCGTCGTCAACCGTATCCTCCTGCCGATGATCAACGAAGCGATCTTCGTCCTCGGCCAGTCGACCGCGGGGATCGAGGACATCGACAAGGGCTGCCGCCTCGGCCTCAATCACCCGATGGGCCCGCTGCAGCTCGCCGATTTCGTCGGCCTCGATACCTGCCTCGACATCATCATGGTGCTCTACAAGACCACCCGCGATGCGAAGTACCGGCCCGCACCGCTGCTGGTGAAGTATGTCGAAGCCGGATGGCTCGGCCGCAAGACCGGCCGCGGGTTCTACGATTACTCGGGCGAAATGCCGGTTCCGACGCGTTAGAGTTTTTTTGGGTGCGCCCTCGACATCCGTCGAGGGCTTGCTGTTCCGTCCCACGCCCCCTCCCGACCACCCATTGAGCATACTTCCGTGGGTGGTCGGGAGGGGGCGTGGGACGGAACAGCAAAGGGAAGCGCGGATGCGCTTCACGCACGCAACAAAAGCTCCGGGAGCGGGATGGAGCAGCCGCAAGCCTTCGACGGATGTCGAGGGCGCACCCCACAAAAAACGGAACCCTCGCACCCCGCTCCTCGTTGATCTCCCAAAGGAGACATTCGATGAGTACGACCGAAGCCGAAAGCCAGGAAATGCGCCAGGCGGGCCTCGCGCCCGAAACGCATAACGACGAGCAGGACGATCACCGCAACCAGGCCCAGGAAGTGGCCGAGCAGGCGCAGCAGGTGACGAGCGAGACGGCTTCGCCGACCGAAAGCACCAAGGGCCCCAATTCATCCGGCCTGATGAACGATTCCACCCAGGACACCATCGATCACATGCGTGACATGGAAAGTTCGGGCCGGATCGACATGGACGCGTACACCGGCGAACCCAACCACGACGACAACGTCGACAAATACGGCGAGGCGCGCAAGCCCGACGGGCTGCGCGGTGACGGCACCTAAGCGCCGGTCGTCAGGATCCAGAGGCCTACTGTCAGGACTACCGAGCCGGTAGCGATGGCGTAGGCCATGACCTTGAAGTTCGGGGTCGAGATCGCCTCGAATTCATGCGTGTCGAGCCGCTCGAGCGTCTTGCACGCGCGGCGTTCCGCCGTGATCGCCAGCCACCCGCCGCCAAGGATGAAAACCGTAGCGATGAGCTTCGGCAGCCAGGCCGGGTCCCATTCGCCGAACAGCGCTCGGAAACCCAGGCCGATACCGATGGCGGCAAAGGCGGTTCGCATCCACCCGGCGAAGGTCCGCTCCATCGCCATGATGTTGCGGTCCTCGGCAAGGTCCGTGCGGAACTCTGCCCACTGCGTGGACTTGTCGGCTTTCGGGGGAGGGTCGTCTTGCGCCATGCCCGATCAATGGGCGGGCCGCCGGGACGTTCCGTGAAGGTCAGCCGATGGGCGCGGCGGCAGCGATCGGGCGCGCGTCGTTGACGAGGTGGCTGTTGTCGACCGGAGTCGGAGCAACCGGGGTCGGCTCCATTGCGCCGCCGCCGCTGTCGGCTTCGGCGTACCAGCTGGAAAGGCCCGGGTCCTGGCGACGCGGTGCCGGGGCCGGCTTGCGAACCACCGATGCCGAGGGCTGCGCCACAACAGGCATGGGCGCGGCGGCCGTAGCGCTGGGCGCCGAGCCGTCTTCGGCAAGGTTCGCGATCACGCCGGGATCCTCTTCGCGGCCGACGAGCGCGGCGACGAACCAGAGGAACACCCCGATCATGAGGAGCTTCTTGCCCTGCTTGGTGAACAGACCATCTTCCATAGATGGCCACTTTACAGCAGGGGCGTTAAGCCTTGGTTTCGGCCGCCTTTACCTTGAATTCATATAGAATCTCGAGCGCTTCCCGGGGACTGAGCGCGTCCACGTCGAGCGCTTCGACCGCATCGCGCAGTTCGTCGGTCTCTTCGTCCGGCGCCTCTGCGGTTGCTGAAAACAGCGGCAAGTCACCGAGTCCCGCGGCAAGGCCGCCGGTCGCCTCGCGCCCCTTCTCCAGCTTTTCGAGGACCGCTTTCGCGCGCTTGATGACAGGCGCTGGAACGCCGGCCAGCTTAGCCACGGAGAGCCCGTAGCTCCGGTCGGCCGCGCCCTGCGCCAGCTCGTGCAGCAGCACGAGGTCGCCCTTCCATTCGCGCGCCCGGACATGGTGCAGGCTCAGCGCGCCGCAGGTGTCGGCAAGCCGCGAAAGCTCGTGATAGTGGGTGGCAAAGAGGCAGCGGCATTGGAGCTGTTCGTGCACCACTTCCACGACGGCCCAGGCCAGCGCCATTCCGTCATAGGTGGAGGTGCCGCGCCCGACCTCGTCGAGGATGACGAAACTGCGCTTGGTCGCCTGGCTGAGGATCGCGGCCGTCTCCACCATCTCGACCATGAAGGTCGACCTGCCGCGCGCGAGATTATCGGATGCGCCGACCCGGCTGAACAGGCGATCGGCAAGGCCGATCCGCGCGCGCGCCGCAGGGACGAAGCTGCCAGCCTGCGCAAGCAGGATGATGAGCGCGTTCTGCCGCAGGAAGGTCGACTTACCGCCCATGTTCGGGCCGCCGATCAGCCACAGGCGATCGCTTGCGCTGAGCGTGCAGTCGTTGGCGACAAAGCGTTCGCCTGATTTAGCCAGCGCCTGTTCGACTACCGGATGGCGGCCCCCTTCCAGTTCGAGGCAGGCCTGGTCGACCATTTCGGGCCGCGCCCAGTCGCCCTCGACCGCGCGCTCGGCGAGCCCCGCGCTCACATCGATCCGGGCGAGCGCTGCGGCGGTGGCGGCTATGGCCTCGCGGGCTGCGGATACTTCTCCGACTAGCGCATCGAAATGCCCGTCTTCGGCGGCAAGGGCGTGCGCGCCAGCCTCTGCGATGCGGGTCGCCTCTTCGTGCAGGCCGACCGAGTTGAACCGCACGGCGCCTGCCATGGTCTGGCGGTGGGCAAACCCGCTGTCGGCGGCCATCAGCTTGTCGCCGTGCTTGGCGGGCACTTCGATGAAATAGCCCAGCACCTTGTTGTGCTTGATCTTGAGCGAGGCGGTGTCCGTTTCCTCGCGATACTTGGCTTCCAGCGCGGCGATGGCCTTGCGCGCATTGCCGCTTGTCTCGCGCAGCGCGTCGAGCGCGTGGTCGTAGCCGGCCGCGATGAAGCCGCCTTGCGACCTCTCGGTCGGGGGCGAGGGAACGAGGGCGCGCGCGAGATGGTCGATCAGAGCACCATGACCGCCGAGCGCGTCGGCCATGCGGGCGAGCAGCTCGGGCGTGTCGGCGCTCGCCTCGAGCAGGGACCTAACACGCTGCGCTTCAGCAAGGCCGTCGCGGATCTGGCCAAGGTCGCGCGGACTTCCGCGACCAGCCACGAGCCGGCCCAGCGCGCGGCCAATGTCGGGCGCTTGGCGCAGGATGGCGCGCAGGTCTGCGCGCAGCAGCGGATCGGCCACGAAATGCTGCACGCTGGCAAGCCGCGCCTCGATGGCGCTGCGATCGGCCAGCGGAGCGGAAAGGTCTTCGGCGAGCTGGCGCGCGCCCGCGCCGGTCGAACAGCGGTCGACACAGGCGATGAGGCTGCCCGCGCGCCCGCCGCTCTGTGCTTCGAGTATCTCAAGGCTGGTGCGCGTGGCAGCATCCATGGCGAGATGCGCGCCGCTGCCGCGTGCAACCGGCGGCAGGAGGAAGGGCAGCGTGCCGCGCCCTGCGTGGTCGAGATAGGCGATGAGGCCCGCCGCCGCCGCCAGCATCGGGCGCGAGAAACTGCCCAGGCCGTCGAGCGTCGCAAGGCCGTGGAGCGTCTTCAGCCGCGCTTCGCCGTCTTCGCTGCGAAAATCGCTGCGCGGGCGCTCGATGACCTCGGCAGGCGCCGCGTCCCAGTCCTCGGGCGCAACCACCTCGCTTGGCCCCAGGCGTGCCAGCGCCGCGTCGAGCGCCACCGGCTCGCATTCCTCAAGCTCCATGCGCCCGGTCGAGATGTCGCAGGCGGCAAGGCCGATCCCGTCGCGCACGGGCGCGATCGCCACCAGCAAATTCGCGCGCCGCGGTTCGAGCAGCGCTTCCTCGGTCAGCGTACCGGCGGTGACGAAGCGCACGATATCGCGTGCGACCAGCGCTTTGGAAACTGGCGTGCCTTCGCGCCTGGCGCGCTCCTTCGCCTCGTCCGGTGTCTCGGTCTGCTCGGCAATGGCGACCCGACACCCGCCCTTGATGAGGCGCGCGAGATACCCTTCCGCCGAATGCACCGGCACCCCGCACATGGGCACGGGCTCGCCCGCGTGTTCGCCGCGCGTGGTGAGCGCGATGTCGAGCACCTGACTGGCGATCTTGGCGTCCTCGAAAAACAGCTCGAAGAAATCGCCCATGCGGTAGAACAGCAGCGCATCGCCCGCCTCGCTTTTGAGGCCGAGGTATTGCTGCATCATCGGGGTTGGCGCGGACGACATGGTGTCGGGCCTAGCGAGCGGCGCGCCGATTCGGGAGTCGCGCGCGCGCCCTTTCCCCTATGACTTCCGGCCTCAACCGTTTAGGGGCGGGCGCGAAAGACAAGGGAACGCCGATGGCCGACGAAAAATCCGCATTCACCACTCGCGAGGCGCTGTTCTACCACGAGACGATTCGTCCCGGTAAGATCGAGATCATCGCCTCCAAGCCGATGGCCAGCCAACGCGACCTGAGCCTGGCCTACTCGCCCGGCGTTGCGGCGCCGGTGGAAGCGATTGCGGAGAACCCGGCGGATGCGGCCCGCTACACCGCTCGCTCGAACCTTGTGGCCGTGATTTCGAACGGTACGGCCATTCTCGGCCTCGGCAACCTTGGCGCGCTGGCCTCGAAGCCGGTGATGGAAGGCAAGGCGGTGCTGTTCAAGCGCTTTGCCGACGTCGATTCGATCGACCTCGAGCTCGACACGGAGGATCCAGAGGCCTTCATCAACGCGGTTGCGCTGATGGAGCCGAGCTTCGGCGGCATCAACCTCGAAGACATCGCCGCACCCGAATGCTTCATCATCGAGCAGGCGCTGCGCGAGAAGATGAACATCCCGGTGATGCACGATGACCAGCACGGTACTGCAATCATTGCGGCAGCCGGCCTCATCAACGCCTGTCATTTGACCGGCCGCGACCTCAAGGATTGCCGGATGGTGGTGAACGGCGCGGGCGCATCGGCGCTCGCCTGCACCGCGCTGATCAAGGCGATCGGCATCCCGCACGAAAACGTGATCGTGTGCGACCGCTCGGGTCCGATCACGCCCGGCCGCGACAATGTGGACCAGTGGAAGAGCGCCCACGCGGTCGATACCAAGGCCGCCAACCTGGAAGAGGCGCTGGAAGGCGCGGACATCTTCCTAGGTCTTTCGGCCGCCGGCGCGCTCAAGCCCGAATGGGTCGCCAAGATGGCCGACAAGCCGATCATCTTCGCCATGGCCAACCCGGTCCCGGAAATCATGCCGGAAGACGCCAAGGCCGTGCGCCCTGACGCGATTATCGCCACCGGGCGCAGCGACTATCCCAACCAAGTCAACAACGTGCTTGGCTTCCCCTTCATCTTCCGCGGGGCGCTGGATGTGCAGGCGACCGCGATCAACGAAGAGATGAAGATCGCCGCCGCGCGCGCCATTGCCGAACTTGCCCGCGAACGCGTGCCCGAGGAAGTGGCGGCCGCTTACGGCGTGACGCACCAGTTCGGCGAGGAATACATCATCCCCGCGCCCTTTGATCCGCGACTGATGGAAGTGGTGTCCAGCGCGGTCGCCAAGGCCGCGATGGAGACCGGCGTCGCACAGGCCCCGATCGCCGATTTCGACGAATACATCCACGCGCTCAAATCGCGCCTCAATCCCACCACCGCCGCTCTCACGAACATCTACGAGCAGGCCAAGGCCAATCCCAAGCGCATGGTCTTTGCCGAAGCGGAAGAGGATGTGGCCCTGCGCGCCGCGATCCAGTTCCGCGATTTCGGCTACGGCACGCCGATCCTTGTCGGACGTACCGAGAAGGTGCGCGAGAAGCTGGTCGAGCTGGCGGTGGACGATCCCGACGACTGGATCATCGAGAACTCGAACGTGTCGGACAAGGTGCCGGCCATGGTCGAGTTCCTCTACGAACGCCTCCAGCGCCGCGGCTATACCGAGCGTGACATCGGTCGCATGGTCAACCAGGAGCGCAACGTCTTTGCCGCGCTGCTGGTCGCGCTTGGCCATGGCGACGGCATGATTTCGGGCCTTACCCGCACCTTTGCGCAGACCGCGCGCGAAGTGGGCCGGGTGCTCGATCCCAAGCCCGGTGCGGTACCGTTCGGCATCCACATGATGATCGGCAAGAACAACACCGTGTTCCTCGCCGATACCACGATCAATGAACGGCCGAGTGCCGAAGAGCTCGCGCATATCGCGAAGGAAACCGCCGCCGTCGCGCGCCGCATGGGGCACGAACCGCGCGTTGCCTTCCTGTCCTATTCGACCTTCGGCAACCCGTCGGGCCAGTGGCTCGACAACATCCGCGAGGCGGTCGCCATCCTCGACGCCGAGGATCCGGGTTTCGAGTACGAAGGCGAGATGGCACCCGACGTAGCGCTCAACCCCACGGTGGCGAAGCTCTATCCCTTCAGCCGTCTCTCGGGCCCGGCGAACGTGCTCGTCATGCCCGGCCTGCAATCGGCGAACCTCTCGGCAAAGCTGCTGCGCGAACTGGCCGGCGAAACCATGGTCGGCCCGATGATGATCGGGATGGAAAAGCCGGTCCAGATCGCCCCGATGACGGCGATTGCGCCCGACGTGCTGACGCTGGCCGTGCTGGCGAGCGCCGGAGTGGTTGGCTGACGCCGTGATCGCCTCGCAGGCCCATCGCTTCGCCATTCCGGAGCCGGTGCATTACCTCAACTGCGCCTATATGGCGCCGTTGGCGGACACCGTGAGCGCTGCGATGGTGGAGGGCGCACGGCTCAAGGAGCATCCGTGGAACTTTCGCCCGGCGGACTTCTTCACGGTTTCCGAGGACTTCCGCAGCGCCGCCTCCGAGGTGGCCGGGGTTTCGGCAGAATGCGTCGCGATCGTTCCTTCGGTTAGCTACGCGCTAGCGACCGCAGCAGCGAACCTGCCGCTGGAACGCGGGCAGCGGATCGTCACTCTGGCCGACCAGTTCCCGTCCAACGTCTACGCCTGGCGCGAGCTTGCCGCGCGCAAAGGCGGCGAGGTGGTGGCGGTCAAGCGCCCCAGCCAGGACGACTGGACCGGGGCGGTGCTGGAGGCGATCGACGAACGCACAGCTATCGCCGCGCTGCCCCACAATCACTGGGCCGACGGGCGCGTCGTCGACCTTGTCGCGGTTGGCGAGCGATGCCGCGCGGTGGGGGCGGCGCTGGTACTCGACCTCACCCAGTCGCTCGGCGCAGCACCGCTGGATTTCGCCGCGGTGCAGCCCGATTTCGCCGTGGCTGCCTGCTACAAGTGGATGATGGGGCCCTATGGGATCGGCATGCTCTACGTCGATCCCAGGCACCATGGCGGTACGCCGCTGGAGCACAACTGGATCAACCGCGCGGGTTCGGAGGATTTCGCCCGGCTGGTCGACTATCGCGAGGATTTCCAGCCGGGCGCGCGGCGGTTCGACATGGGCGAGAAGTCCAACCCTCCGCTGCTCATGGGCGCGCGCGCGGCCTGCGCTTTCCTGCTGGAATTCGGCGTCGATGCGATTTCGGAGACCCTGGCGGCCCGCACGCAGGCGATTGCCGATGCGGCGGCCGGCCTGGGCCTGACAAGCGCCCCGATCGGCACCCGCGCGCCGCATTTCCTGGCGCTGGAGTTCCCCGAAGGCGTGCCGGAAGGCCTGACCGAGCGGCTGGCCGAGGCCCAGGTGCATGTGTCGCTGCGGGGCAGCTCACTGCGTGTGACCCCGCATCTCTACAACACCGATGCCGATACCGAGGCGCTGATCGCGACCCTCGGATCTTGCCTCGCCTAAAGCGGCAGGTCCTCGCCGGCATAGTCGGTGTAGCGAAAGCCCTTGCCGCTGGCGCCTTCGACCACATCGGCAAGGCCGGTCACGCTTTCATCGACCGTGAGCGTTGCGTTGGGACCGCCCATGTCGGTCTGGACCCAGCCCGGATGCAGCGCGAGCGTTCCGATCCCGCGCGGGCCCGCGTTCTGCTCGGCAATGCCCTTGGCCAGCATGTTGAGCGCCGCCTTGCTTGCACGGTACAGTTCGAACCCGCCGGTGTTGTTGGCGATCGAGCCCAGCTGCGAGGTCATGAAGGCGAGCGTGCCGCCATCCCGGACCGAAGGCAGGAGGCGCTTGGCCGCGCGGGCCGGGCCGAAGGCGTTGGTCATCATCACCTCGGCCACTTCGTCGTTCGTAGCCTGTTCGCTCGACTGGTGCTTGGCGCCGGAAATACCGGCGTTGATGAAGAGGCAGTCGAGCGAGCCAAGGCCCAGGTCCAGGCTGTCATAGCTTTCCGGAACGGTCACATCGGCAGTCACGATACGCAGGCCTTCGCCTGCCAGGGCATGGAGCTCCTCGCTCGGGCTCCGCTCGCTGGCGATGACCGACCAGCCGCGGGACAGGAACTCGCGCGCAAGGCCTAGCCCGATGCCGCGCGATGCGCCGACGATGAAGATGGATTTGCCGCTCATGCCGTTCTGCTCCCACTGCGTGTTGGGCTAGCGCATGAGGACGGCGAGGGTTCCCGCCTATTTCCGGCGGAAGCGGAAGTACCAGACCTCGTGACCATAGACGGTGCGCGCCTTGTGCTCGTAGCGCGTTTCGGGCCAGCCCGAAGGGCGGTTCTGCCAGCTTGCAGGCCCGTCCACGACCCATTCGAACTGATCGGTAAAGCGGCGCATGACCATCAGCGCGTGGCGCAGGTAGACCGGGTGGTCGGTGCCGAAGCGGAATTCGCCGCCCGGTTTGATCTTGTCGGCAAACATCTGCACCGGGCCATCGTTCATCATGCGGCGCTTGGCGTGCTTGTTCTTCGGCCAGGGATCGGGGTGCAGCAGGTAGAGCATGGTCAGCCCGCCATCGGGCACGCGGCGCAGCACTTCGAGCGCGTCGCCATGGTGGATGCGGACATTGGCAAGCGTGCGGTCGCGCACATGGGTCAGCGCCTGGGCAACGCCGTTGACGAAGGGCTCGGCCCCGATGAAGCCGTGATCGGGCAAGAGGTCCGCGCGCTCGGCCATATGCTCGCCGCCGCCGAAGCCGATCTCGAAATGCAGCGGGCGCTCAAAGCCGAACAGGGCCTCGGACGTGACCGGACATTCGGCGGGCACGGCGATCTGCGGCAGCAACTTGTCGACCAGCTCCTGCTGGGCCGCGCGCAGGGGTTTGCCCTGGCTGCGACCGTAAAGCCGGTTGAGAGTGGTCGGATCGCCTTCCTTAAATGCGCTCATGGCGCGGCGGACTAGCGGCCTACCCCCACGCCGTCCAGATGCCGTAGGCGCTGGTCGCGCTAAGCGCCACGCCGACGAGGACCAGCATGAGCTTTGGGCTGAAGTGCTTTGCCGCCATTGCGCCGAAGGGGGCTGCGGCAATCCCGCCCACGATCAGGCCCAGCGTCGGGCCGGCGATATGCGAAATGCCCATATGGAAGGCAAAGCTCGCCGAAATAGTCAGCGTGAGGAAGAATTCGACCGAGTTGACCGTGCCCACCACCTTGCGCGGTTCGGCGCCCTGCACGAGCAGGTTGGAGGTGACGACCGGACCCCACCCGCCGCCGCCCGCCGAATCGAGGAAGCCGCCAACGAGGCCCAAGGGTGCAACATGCTTCGCCTCGCGCAGCTTGGGCGGATAGAGCAGGCCCCGCACCAGCAGCCAAACGCCGATTGCGGCGAGATAAATCAGCACGAAAGGTTTAATCACATCGCCGTCCACCGCAGTCAGCAGGTAGCTGCCGACAAGCCCTCCGATCACGCCCGGGATCAGCAGACGGAAGAACAGCCGCTTGTCGATATTGCCGTGCAGCAGGTGGCTGATGCCCGACGTTGCTGTGGTGAAGCATTCCACCAGATGCACACGCTGCGAAGCGAGGGCAGGGGGGACGCCCAGCAAGCCGACCATCAGCGTATTGGTGATGACGCCGAAGGCCATGCCGAGCGCGCCGTCGACCATCTGTGCCAGGAAACCGATGAGAATAAAGGGGACGATGGGCCCCAGATCAAAACCAAGCACCTCCATTGCGGGGGTTGGCCTTTCGCTATTGATACCAGCGGCTTCTACAGCGATTCGCGATTGGCGGGGAGTGGGAAAATGCAGGCGGGTGGCGCGGGGTTGAAAGGGCGCCGGGCAAACGGCTAGGTCGCCCGCCATGCAGGGTATCTTAGAAGACTATTCGCAGCTCGCCTTATGGCTTCAGTCTGCCATCGCGTTGATCGGGCTCGCGCTCGCCGCGCTGGCCGTGAACTGGCTGCTCAAAAAGGTCTTGCTGAGGGCAGCCGCCCCATTCCTCGACCGGCGAAGCGACACGGCGGACAGGGCCGCCGCTCGTGCCGCCACGGCTGCGCCGTTGCTGCTCGTCTCGCAGGGCATCTTGCTGGTGCCCCACCTGCTTCCCTCGGTCGTCACCGTGATCCACAACGTCGCCCAGGCGCTGATCGTGCTGTCGGTGGCGATGGGGGTAAGCGGCGCGCTCGACTATGCCGACGAGCTCTACCGCCGCCGGCCCGAGGCGCGCAGCCGCCCGATCAAGGGCTACGTACAGGTCCTCAAGATCGCGATCTATTTCGGCGCCGCGATCGTCATGGTGTCGGCGCTTATCGACGAATCGCCGCTGCTCCTCTTGTCGGGCCTCGGCGCCATGGCGGCGGTGTTGCTGCTGGTGTTCAAGGACACGATCCTCAGCCTCGTCGCCAGCGTCCAGCTTACCAGCAACGACATGCTGCGCGTAGGCGACTGGATCGAGATGCCGGGCATGAACGCCGACGGGGACGTCATCGATATCGCGCTCCACACGGTGAAGGTCCAGAATTTCGACAAGACCATCACGACGATCCCGACGCACCGGCTGATTTCCGACAGCTACCGCAACTGGCGCGGTATGAGCGATGCCGGGGGCCGCCGGATCAAGCGGGCGCTCTATCTCGATCAGAACTCGGTGCGCTTCCTGACCGGGGGCGAGGTCGAGGGCCTGCGCCGTTTCCGGCTCCTCGACGACCATATTGCCCGCAAGGAAGAGGAAATCCGTGTCTGGAACGAAAGCGAGCTGTCGGGCGACAGCGACGGTGTAAACGCGCGGCGGATGACAAATCTCGGCACGCTGCGCGCCTATGTGATCGCCTATCTCAAGAGCCATCCGCGGATCGCATCGGGCGCGTTCACCTTGCTCGTCCGCCAGCTCGAGCCTGGCCCACAGGGCCTGCCGCTCGAAATCTATTGCTTCACCAACACCACCGACTGGAACGAATACGAAGGAATCCAGGCCGACATTTTCGATCACCTGCTGGCGATCCTGCCCGAGTTTGGCCTGCGCGTATTCCAGGAGCCGAGCGGTCTCGATTTTGCGGGGCTGGTCAAGGGCTAGACGCCTGGCGCATAGAAAAACGCCCGGAGGCCGTCAGGCGTCCGGGCGTCTCTCGCTGTTCCCGTCCAAAGGAAGCTGGTGTCTTAGGCGGCTTCCGCCTCTTCGTTCGGGTCGCGCAGCACGTAGCCACGGCCCCAGACGGTTTCGATGTAGTTCTCGCCGCCGCATGCATGGCTGAGCTTCTTGCGCAGCTTGCAGATGAAGACGTCGATGATCTTGAGTTCTGGCTCGTCCATCCCGCCATACAGGTGGTTGAGGAACATTTCCTTGGTCAGCGTGGTGCCCTTGCGCAGCGAAAGCAGCTCGAGCATCGCGTATTCCTTGCCGGTCAGGTGGACGCGGGCGCCGTCGACTTCGACGGTCTTCGCATCGAGGTTCACGGCGAGCTTGCCGGTGCGGATGATCGACTGGCTGTGGCCCTTCGAACGGCGCACCACGGCGTGGATGCGGGCAACCAGTTCTTCGCGGTGGAAGGGCTTGGTCACATAATCGTCGGCACCGAAGCCGAACGAACGGATCTTGCTGTCCATTTCGGCAATGCCCGAAAGGATCAGGACCGGCGTCTGCACCTTGGCGACGCGCAGCTTCTTGAGCACATCGTAGCCGTGCATGTCGGGCAGGTTGAGGTCGAGCAGGATGATGTCGTAATCATACAGCTTGCCGAGGTCCAAACCTTCCTCACCGAGGTCGGTCGAGTAGACGTTGAAGCCTTCGGTCGTGAGCATCAGCTCGATGGCCTTGGCGGTTGTCGGCTCGTCTTCGATCAGCAGTACACGCATTGGGATATCCCCCGTTGGTTCCCTAGTGTCTCGCGGTAACCCCTCGGAAAGAGGTGTTGCCCTGTATTAACCACACAAGGTCTGAACGGAAAAGGTTAACGCGAGGTAAAAGGCGTTAACTTTTTTGCGGTGTTGTCGAGAAGACTCACAAGGACTTCAGTTTTTTCTCCCGTCGCCTTTGGGCGCTGGAGCCGATGCCGATCGCCTCGCGATACTTGGCGACCGTGCGCCGGGCGAGGTCGAAGCCTTCCTCGTTCAGCATGTCGGCGAGCTTCTGGTCGGACAGCACCTTCTTGGGGTCCTCGGCATCGCACAGCGCCCTGATCCGGGCCTTGATTGCTTCCGAAGACGCACCTTCACCATCGGCCGCAGCGACGCCGCTGGAGAAGAAGTACTTCATTTCGAAGGTCCCGCGCGGGCAGGAAAGATACTTGTTGCTGGTGACACGGCTGACCGTGCTTTCGTGCATCTCTATTTCTTCGGCCACTTCGCGCAAGGTGAGCGGGCGCATGGCGGTGACGCCCTCCCGGAAGAACCCCTCCTGCTTCTTCACGATTTCGGCGGCGGTCTTGAGGATCGTCTTCTGGCGCTGGTCGAGCGCACGGATCAGCCAGTCTGCTTCGCCCAGCTGCTCATTGAGCCAGCTCTGCGACGCCTTATCGCGCGCGCCATCCTTCAGCTCGAGATAGTATTGCCGGTTGACGACGAGACGCGGCAGGCTGGCTTCGTTGATGCGAATATCCCAGCCGTGATCCTTCTGCGTGATCAGCACATCGGGCACAACCGCCGCTTCGCCCCCACCTCCATAAGCGAGGCCGGGCTTGGGATCATAGTCGCGCAGTTCCGCCAGCATGTCGGCGAAATCCTCGTCGTCGACTTCGCACATCCGCTTCAGGCGGGCGATCTCGCCGGCAGCGACTAGGTCCAAATTGTCGATCAGCCGCGCCATGCACGGATCGAAGCGATCCGCTTCCTTCGCCTGCAGCGCGAGGCACTCTGACAGCGTGCGGGCGCCCACCCCGGTCGGATCGAGCGACTGCACCGTCTCGAGCGCGCGTTCGGCTTCGGACAGCGGCACCCCAAGTTCCTCGGCAATCATCCTGAGCTGTGTGGGCAGGTATCCGGCCTCGTCGAGTTCGCCGATGATCCGCGATGCTACCAAGGCCTCACGGCTGTCGTGCGCCACCGCGCCTACCTGGTCGAGCAAATGTTCAGCCAGCGTTGGCCCGCTGCCCGAGCGGTTCTCGAGGTCGGGCATCTCGCCGCCGCCTGCACCGATGTCTCCGCGGCTCCAGTCGCCCATGTCGCCGGGCGCCGCTTCGGGATCGAGCGCGTGCTGCGCCACATCGAGCGCGGCCTCGCCGTCGAAATCGGGTGTCGCCTCGTGTTCCTGTGGCTCGGCGGTCGGTGTGTCCTCCCCGGCCTCGCGCTGCACTTCGCCCATCTCGAGAAGCGGGTTGGATTCGAGCGCTTCGGAAACGAAGGTCTCGATCTCCAGGTTCGACAGCGCCAGCAGCTTGATCGCCTGCTGCATCTGAGGCGTCATCACCAGCGATTGGGTTTGCCGAAGGTCGAGGCGCGGACCCAGCGCCATAGATCAGTTCCTGGTGCTTCGGCGGATCACAGGGTGAAGCTTTCGCCAAGATAGAGGCGGCGCACGTTCTCGTCGGCGACCAGCGCCTCGGGCGTGCCGGCGAACAGGACCTGCCCGCCATAGATGATGCAGGCCCGGTCGACGATCTCCAGCGTTTCGCGCACATTGTGATCGGTGATGAGCACGCCGATGCCGCGGGTTTTCAGATCCTTCACGAGGTCGCGAATGTCGCTGATCGAGAGCGGATCGATCCCGGCGAAGGGTTCGTCGAGCAGCATGATCGAGGGCTTGGCCGCAAGCGCGCGGGCAATCTCGGCCCGGCGCCGCTCGCCGCCCGAAAGCGCCATGGCCGGGCTTGCGCGCAGGCGCGTGAGGCCGAATTCGTCGAGCAGGCGTTCCAGCTCTGCTTCACGCGTGTCCTTGTCCGGCTCGACCATCTCCAGCACGCAATTGATGTTCTGCTCGACCGTCATGCCGCGGAAGATGCTGGTTTCCTGGGGGAGGTAGCCAAGGCCCAGGATCGCGCGGCGATACATCGGCAGGTTGGTCACGTCGTCGCCGTCCATAAGGATGCGGCCGGCGTCCGGGCGCACGAGGCCCATGATCGAATAGAAGCAGGTGGTCTTGCCGGCGCCGTTGGGGCCGAGCAGGCCAAGGACTTCGCCCTTGCCGACAGTGAGCGAAATATCGGTCAGCACCGCGCGCTTGTCGTAGCTTTTCGCGATCGAGATCACTTCCAGCCCCCCTTGCGGGATGGGCGGGGCGGCGTCGTGCACCGCGTCGTTTTCCGGGCTCATCGTAACATCGGCCATGGACCCGGCCATAGCATGCGAACCGTGTGTGAAAACCCTGCGATCACCCCTTTTCGATGAATTGGCAGGATTCGTGCATGGACGGCACAAATGCGGCACCGCTCCGACATTGCGACGGTATGGCTGTTCCATCCAAGGACGGCAACGACACTTGCGCGCAGCTTTGCTTGCCAGAATGCCCCGATTTTGAAACAATGCGATTCGGGTAGGACAAAACTGGGAGAGACGCAGTGAACAAGGCGCTCCACGAACACGATATCGCCACCGGTCACGCATCGGAACGCGCGCACGACTGGCGTAAATCCATGAGCGACAATGTCGCCCTCGCGCTGCTCGTTTATACCGGCCTGCAAATCTTCGTGACCGTTCACGCGATGAAGCAGGGCTCTTCCTCCATCCTCCCCTATCTCGCCCTCGTGGTTCTCGTTGCCGGCATAATCCCGGCCTGCCGTTGGTTCGAACGCCGCTGGGTCGGCCTGTCGGACGATGAAGCGGCCGATATGGACCTGAAGCCGGCCTTCCGGCGCGACCAGCTCCTCCTGTGGGGCCTCGCCATCGGCCTCCCGTTTGCCCTCACGGCCTTCTTCCGGCTTATTTTCGCCTGATACGTCGGGCGGTTGTCAGGTCCGACCCGCGCGCCTACCTCGCGCGGGATGACTAGTTTTACCGGACACCGCCCGTGATCGATAGCGATACAGCGCTCGAGCGCTGCCAGGATCTCGTCGACCTCGCCCGATCAATGGGCGCGGACGAAGCCGACGCCGCCGCGCGCGCTTCCTCCTCGGAAAGCGTCAGCGTTCGTCTCGGCGCGCTGGAAGAGGTCGAGCGCTCGGAAAGCGAGGAGATCAGCCTGCGGGTTTTCGTCGGGCGTCGCTCGGCCTCGATCAACACCAGCGATTTCGCACATGAAAGCCTGAAGACCCTGGCGCAGCGCGCGGTCGAAATGGCGCGTCTCGCTCCCGAAGACCCCTATGGCGGCCTTGCTCCGGCAGATGCCCTGTTCAGCGGGGAGCTCCGCGATCTCGAGCTGGTCGACGCCGGGGAGCCGAGCCCGGTCGAGCTGCGCGAAACCGCGCTCGCCTGCGAGGATGCTGCCCGCGCGGTCGAGGGGGTCACCAATTCCAACGGAGGCGGGGCGTCCTATTCGCGCACCACCTTTGCGCTGGCCACCAGCCAGGGCTTTGCGCGCGGCCATTCGGGCGGCTCGCACACGCTTTCAGCCAGCGTCGTGGCGGGCGAGGGCGGCGACAAGCAGACCGACTACGCCTACCGCACCCAGCGCCACCGCAGCGACCTGCCGGATCCGGCCGATATCGGCCGCGAGGCGGGCGAACGCGCGGTGCGCAAGGTGTCGCCCGGCTCGCTGCCCTCCGGCAAGATGCCCGTGGTTTTCGACCCGCGGGTCGGCAGCGGCGTCCTTGGACACCTGCTCGGTGCGATGACCGCCACGGCCATTGCCCGCAAGGCGAGCTTCCTGATCGACCGCGAGGACGAGAGCCTGTTCGACAGCGCCCTTAGGATCATGGAAGACCCGCATCGTCCGCGCGGCCTGCGCTCGCGCAACTACGACGGGGAAGGCGTCGGCGCCACTCCGCGCGCGCTTGTCGAAGACGGCCGGATCACCGGCTGGCTGACCAATGTGGCGAGCGCGGCGCAGCTCGATCTCGCGCTCACCGGCCACGCCAGTCGCGGCGGCGGGGGATCGCCTGGCGTCGGTGTGAGTAATGTCATCATGGAAGCTGGATCGCACAGTTTGGCGGAGCTGATCGCCGATATCGAAGACGGGCTCTTCGTGACCGACCTGTTCGGGCAGGGGGTGAACCTCGTCACCGGCGACTACAGCCGCGGGGCGAGCGGCCTCAGGATCCGCAATGGCGAGCTGGCCGAGCCGGTCGCCGAAATCACCGTGGCGGGCACGCTGCCGGAAATGTTCCGCGCGCTGGTGCCGGCCAACGACCTCGAGCTCGTGCGCGGGGTCGATGTCCCCACCTTCCGCATCGACGGGATGTCGATCGCCGGGCAATGAGGCGTCTTCTCGCCTTTCTCACCCTCCTGTGGGCAGTGCCGCTGGCAGCCCAGCTTGAGGCGCCTGCGGAAACGGTTGAAACGCCAACGCCGGTCCAGACCATCTCGGCAACGCAGGAAGCCGGTGCGGACGACCAGATTGCCGAGCGCATCACGGGCATCTTCGCCGAGCTGCCGGCCTTCGCCGATGTCGGGATCGAAGTGAGCGAGGGCGTGGTCACGCTCTCGGGCACGGTCCCCAAGGCAGATGATATCGACCGCGCCGAGGCGATCGTGAGCCGAGTGTCCGGCGTGGTTACCGTCCAGAACGGGCTCGAACGCGATCTGTCGGTTTCAGCCGACAGCGCCGGCATATCGGTGCTGGGTGAGCGCTGGGCGGAATTCCTCAAGGCCTTGCCGCTCATCGGCGCCGCAATGGCGGTGTGGGCGGTAATCGCCTTGGCCGGGTTCCTGATCGCAGGCCTTGGCGGCCTGTGGCAACGCATTGCGCCGAACGGCTTCCTGGCCGAGCTGATCGCGAGCGCCATCCGGTTCATCTTCTTCATCGGCGGCCTGGTGATCGCGCTCGACATGATCGGCGCGACCGCGCTGCTCGGCGCGGTCCTCGGCGGTGCGGGCGTTGTCGGCATCGCGCTCGGCTTTGCCATGCGCGAAACGGTCGAGAACTACGTCGCTTCGCTGCTGCTGAGCCTGCGCCAACCGTTCCGTGCGAACGACTGGGTGCTGATCGACAGCTATGAAGGCCGGGTGATCCGCCTTACGAGCCGCGCGACGGTTCTCATGACCCTTGACGGCAACCATTTGCGCATTCCGAACGGACAGGTCTTCCGCGCGGTCATCACAAACTACACGCGCAATCCCCAACGGCGGCTGGAATTCGATCTCGGCGTCGATGCCGACGACGATGCGACCGCGGCGCGGCAACTGGGCCGCGACACGCTGGCCGGGCTCGACTTCATCCTCAACGATCCGCCGGCCGAGGCGCGGATCGTGGAAGTAGGCGATTCGAACGTGGTGATCCGCTTCCTCGGCTGGGTCGACCAGCGCGAAACGGATTGGAACAAGGCGCGCAGCCGGGCCATCCCCGCGGTCAAGGTGGCGCTGGAAGAGGCCGGCTTCGGACTTCCCGAGCCGATCTATCGCCTTCGTTTCGACCCGCGCTCAGCCACCGTTCCCTTCGCGACCGAGGCTACGGCAACGGCGCAGAAGCCTGGAACGGAGGAATCGAAGCCCGTACGCCCCATGGCGCCGGCCGGTGTGGAGGAAGATGTGCGTCCGGCCGACGAGATCGCGGCTATGGTCGAGGAAGAGCGGAGCCGTACGGGAGCGGAGCAGGACAAGGACCTGCTCGACCACTCCCGCCCGGTCGAATAGCGCTTACTTGCCCGCTTCGTAGCGCTCGATCGCTTCTTTCACGATCTGGCGCGCTTCGGCGGCGTCGCCCCAGTTGCCGATACGCACCCACTTCTCGCTTTCGAGATCCTTGTAGTGCGTGAAGAAGTGCTCGATCTGCTGGAAAATGATCGAGGGCAGGTCCTTCGTTTCGCCGACATCCGAATAGTATGGGAAGGTCGAATCGATGGGGACGCAGATCAGCTTCTCGTCGCCGCCATGCTCGTCCTCGAGGTTGAGCACGCCGATCGGGCGCGAACGAACGACGCAACCCGGGATGAAGGGCGAACGCGCGATGACCAGCGCGTCGAGCGGATCGCCATCGGGCGACAGCGTGTGCGGGATGAAGCCGTAGTTTGCCGGATAGCGCATCGGCGTGTGGAGGATGCGGTCCACGAACAGCGCGCCCGAATCCTTGTCGAATTCATACTTCACCGGTTCGCCGCCGGTCGGCACTTCGATGATGACGTTGAGGCTTTCGGGCGGATTGTCGCCCACGGGGATCATGTCGATGCGCATTCGTGCTCTCGCAAATAGTTTTTCGGTTCGCCCCTCTCCCCAGAAAGACTTCGCCGCGCGGATAGCGGAGCGGGGGTAGGGCGGCAACCGAGTCTTTTGGTTGGTTCGCCTTCGACATCCGTCGAGGGCTTGCAGCACCGGCCCACTCCCCCTCCCGACCACCCACGGTACGGTATTTCATGGGTGGTCGGGAGGGGGAGTTGGACGGATCAGTGCGAGCCAGCAGCTTGCTGCGGGCGACCAACGCACTTAAAGGCGCCCCCCATGCCCAAGACTCCCCAAGCCATTCGCGGCACGCAGGACATTTTCGGTGCTGACGCCGAGGCCTTCGCCTTCGTCGTCGAGACCTTCGAGCGCGTCCGCAAGCTGTACCGCTTCCGCCGCGTCGAAATGCCGGTCTTCGAAAAGACCGAAGTGTTCAGCCGTGCCATCGGCGAAACCACCGATGTGGTCAGCAAGGAAATGTACTCCTTCGACGATCGCGGGGGCGAGAGCCTGACGCTGCGGCCCGAGTTCACCGCCGGGATCGCGCGCGCCTATCTGTCGAACGGCTGGCAGCAGCACGCGCCCCTCAAGGTCGGCACGCACGGCCCGCTGTTCCGTTACGAGCGCCCGCAGAAGGGCCGCTATCGCCAGTTCCACCAGATCGATGCGGAAATCCTCGGCGCGGGCGAACCGCAGGCCGACGTCGAACTGCTCGCCATGGCCGACCAGCTCCTGAAGGAACTCGGCATTGCGGGCGTGACGCTACACCTCAACACGCTGGGCGATGGAGACAGCCGCGAAGCCTGGCGCGCTGCGCTCGTCGAACACTTCCGCGCCGTGAAGGACGAGCTTTCGGAGGATTCGCAGGAGCGGCTCGAAAAGAACCCGCTGCGCATTCTCGATTCCAAGGATCGCCGCGACCAGCGCTTCGTGGCCGATGCGCCCAAGATCGACGATTTCCTGACCGATGAGGCCAAGGCGTTTTTCGAGGCGGTCACCAGCGGCCTCGATGCGGCCGGCGTGAAGTGGACGCGGGCCGAAAGCCTCGTGCGCGGCCTCGACTATTACCGCCACACCGCCTTCGAATTCATTCCCGACGAGGGCAGCGAGGCCGCCGGCAAGCTCGGCAGCCAGAGCACCATCCTCGGCGGCGGGCGCTACGACGGCCTGATGGAAAGCCTCGGCGGCGCGCCCACGCCTGCAGTAGGCTGGGCCGCGGGAATCGAGCGGCTTGCGATGCTGGTGGGAGAGCGCGGCGAACCCAACGCGGATGCGATCGTGGTGGTTGAGAACGATGCCGCCATGGCTTCAGCCATCGCCGCGCTTGGCACTTTGCGCGCCGCAGGGTTCTCGGCAGAGCTTTACGCTTCGGGGAGCCCCCGCAAGCGCTTCGACAAGGCGGTGAAGGCCGGCGCCGATGCCATCGTCGCATTCGATGTGCGCGACGGGGCGGAGAACCGCCGGATCAAGGCCGAGGATGCCGAACGCACGCGTATCGAAGGGCTGCTCGGCTAAGCCATGAGCATTCCCGCCGAACGCCTTGACCAGATCGCCAACCGTTTCGCCGAGCTCGAAGCGCGTATGGCCTCGGGCCAGCTCGAGGGCGATGAATTCGTCCAGGCGAGCCGCGACTATGCGGAGCTGGAGCCGGTGGCGAAGATCGCCTCCGAGGTGAAGGCTGCGCGCAAGGAAATCGCGAGCCTTGAAGAGATGCTCGCCGATCCGGAAATGAAGGCCATGGCCGAAGAGGAGCTGGCCGCGATCCGCGAACGCCTGCCCGAAGCCGAGCGCCAGCTGGCCATTGCCATGCTTCCCAAGGACAGCGCCGACAGCAAGCCCGCCATGCTCGAAATCCGCGCCGGCACGGGCGGGGACGAGGCCGCGCTGTTCGCAGGCGATCTTTATCGCATGTACGAACGCTACGCCGCCGAACAGGGCTGGAAGGTCGAGCCCGTCAGCATGAGCGCGTCCGAAGTCGGGGGCTTCAAGGAAATCGTCGCCAACGTCACCGGCACGGGCGTCTTTGCCAAGCTGAAGTTCGAAAGCGGCGTCCACCGCGTCCAGCGCGTGCCAGAGACCGAAAGCGGCGGGCGCATCCATACCTCGGCAGCGACGGTGGCCGTGCTGCCCGAGCCGGACGAGGTCGATGTGCAGATCGATCCGGGCGACCTCAAGATCGACACCTACCGCGCCAGCGGGGCGGGCGGCCAGCACGTCAACACCACCGACAGCGCGATCCGCATCACGCACCTGCCGACGGGTACTGTCGTCACCTGCCAGGACGGGCGCAGCCAGCACAAGAACCGCGAACAGGCGATGCAGGTCCTGCGCACGCGGCTCTACGATGCGCAGCGCGAAGCGACGCAGGGCGCGGAGGCCGAGGCGCGGAAGGCCATGGTGGGGTCGGGCGACCGCTCGGAGCGCATCCGCACCTACAATTTCCCGCAAGGGCGCGTGACCGACCACCGCATTGGGCTCACGCTGCAGAAACTGCCGCAGATCATTGCTGGGCCGGGCCTTGGCGAACTGGTCGACGCGCTCATCGCCGAGGACGAGGCCAAGCGGCTCGCCGCGATGGATGGCTAGGCTCAGCCACGCCGAGGCCATTCGCCGGGGGACGGAGCGTCTTCAAGCCGTCAGCGATACTCCGCGGCTCGACGCCGAATATCTGATGAGTGAGGCCGCGCGTATCCCGCGCGCAGATCTGTGGCGGCTGGATATCGATGGCGAGGCGGCACCCGTGGACGCTTACGAAGTCCTGATCCAGCGACGGCTCGCGCGCGAACCGCTGGCTTACATTCTCGGCAACCAGGAATTTTTCGGGCGCACCTTCCGGGTGACGCGCGACGTGCTGATCCCTCGCTCCGACAGCGAGACGCTGATCTACGCGGCGCAGGAACACGCGGCCCGTGCCAGGCGAGTGCTCGACATGGGCACCGGCTCGGGCGCGCTGTTCGTGACCGCGCTGCTTGAGCTGGAGGACGCTGCGGGTGTCGCAATCGACGCCTCGCAAGCGGCGCTCCACGTGGCCGAGAACAACGCGCAGCGGCTGGGGCTTGGGCGCAAGCAGGCAAAGTTCCTGCTGCGCGACTGGACGCAGCCGGGCTGGGCGGAGGGACTTGGCCAGTTCGACCTAGTGCTGTGCAACCCGCCCTATGTCGAGGAGGACGCCGCGCTCGACTCGGACGTGCGCGATTACGAACCGGCCTCAGCGTTGTTTGCAGGGCCGGAAGGGCTTGACGAATATCGCGTGATCATCCCGCAGCTTGGCAAGCTCCTTGTGCCGGGCGGGGTCGCAGTGCTCGAGATCGGCGCTTCTCAGGAGGCGGCCGTGTCGTCGATCGCGCGCGAATCGGGTTTTTCGGTGAACGCTCACAAGGACCTTGGCGGACGGCCGCGCGCGCTGGTGCTGCGATAAAAGACTTGGCAAAGGCGATTCGACCCCTTACCTCTGGCCACAGGCCAGTGGTGTGTGGCTAACGCCTTGCCGCCGGTTCTAGCTCCGACATTGCAGTTATGGTGCGCGGCCCAGGGCCACGCATACCATGCACAGACTGGGGCACGCGAGCTGCGACAGGCGCAGCCGCGCAAGGGGTCACGCGGCCACAGGGGACCGGAATTGCAAGGGTCCGCGCCGCGCATTGAATGAGGACCAACTACCCTTGAACAACAATCGCAATAACCGTCGTCGCGGTCGCGGCAATCGGAACCAGGGCGGCGGGAACAACGCCAACCGGATCGACAGCCGCGCGCGGGGCAACGCGCCCCAGCTGCTCGACAAGTACAAGAAGCTCGCGCAGGACGCCCAGCACAATGGCGACCGCGTGCAGGCCGAATACTACCTGCAGTTCGCCGATCACTACTTCCGCGTGATTGCCGACAACAAGGCCCGCCAGGAAGAAGCCAAGGCCAAGCGCAACGAAGAGCGCGGCCAGAATTCGTCGGACGACGACGAGGACGATGGCGAAGGCGACGATCGCCGTAACAACCGCCGTTCGCGCGGCAAGCGCGACGACCAGGACGACGGCGGCCGCAAGCCGCGCTCGCGCAAGCCCAAGGGCGGTGACGAGAGCGACGACGGCAATTTCGAGCCTTCGGAAAACCCCTTCACCCGCCGCGACGATGAGGATGAGGCGCCCAAGAAGCGCCGCGCCCCGCGCAAGGCCAAGAAGGGCGAAGAAGGCGCCCAGGGCAATGAGGGCGAGATCGACGCCGCTGTCCTGCCCCCGTCGATCGGCTCTGCCGACGAAGACGAAGCGCCCGCGCCCAAGCGCCGCAAGCGCAAGCAGGATGACGACAGCGAGGTGAGCGCGGTCGGCTGATCGCGCTTGCAGAGCTGACCTGACGCGATAAGGGCCACGGCGATGAAGAGTTTCGTCGGCCTGGCCCGTTCGCATCCCGCCCTCGCAGCGCTCGCGCTGGGGGCCCTTTCGGCGCTGGGGTTCCAGCCGCTGCATCTATGGCCCATCGGGCTCGCCGCCATCGGCAGTTTCGGCTGGCTGGCCTGGCAGGCTTCGTCCCTCCGCCGCGCCATGATGCTGGGCTGGCTGTTTGGCCTTGCCCACTTCACCCTGACCAACAACTGGATCGCCACCGCCTTTACCTATCAGGCGGAGATGCCCGTCGCGCTCGGCTGGGCGGCGGTGCCGCTGCTCTCGTTCTACCTCGCGGTCTGGCCGGCGCTCGCTACGGGCGCCGCCTGGCGGATTGCGCGCGGGGGTCCCCTGCCGGTCTTCGCACTCGCTTTCGGAGCGCTTTGGGTTGCCGCGGAATGGCTGCGCAGCTGGGTCTTCACCGGCTACAGCTGGGGGCCGTTCTCGATGATGATGCTGGGCCCGTGGGACCGCCCCGGCTTTGGAGCCGCGCTTCCCTTCGTTGGCAGCTACGCGCTTTCGGGTCTTGTTGTGTGCCTTGCGGTCCTGCTGGCCTATTGCGTGTCCGCGCGTCGCTGGCTTCCTCTCGGACTGGCAGCGACTGCCGTTGCCGCGGTGGTCTACCTGCCCGCCGGCGAGGGCGCAGAAGGAATCGTCCCCTTCACTCTGGTCCAGCCCAATGTGCAGCAGGAGGAGATCAACGACGCCTCGCGCTTTGAAGACCAGTTCCAGCGCATCGCGCGCCTGAGCGCGCCGCAGGAGACGCTGAGCCACCGCCTTGTGCTGTGGCCGGAAAGCGGCATTCCGGACTATCTGCGTGATGGCTATCCGCAGCGCTACTACACCCAGATGACCGCTGGCGGCGATCCGGCCTTCGCCCGCGCCCGGATCGGCCGCACCATCGGCCCGGACAGCCTGCTGCTCACCGGTGCCGTCGATCTCGAGATCGGCGTGGTGGACGGCCGAGAGCGCGCGGTGGGCGCCTACAACGCGGTCACCACGATCACGCCCGACGGTACGCTGGGCGAGCGGTATTCGAAGGCCCATCTGGTGCCTTACGGCGAGTATCTGCCGATGCGGGGCCTGCTGGAACCGCTTGGCCTGACGCGGCTGGTCGCAGGGACCATCGACTTCATCCCCGGGCCCGGGCCGCAGAGTTTCGATCTTGGCGACTACGGCAAGGCGGGCATGCAGATCTGCTACGAGATCGTCTTCTCCGGCGAGGTCGCCGAGCGCGGCAACCGGCCGGACTATATCTTCAACCCGTCCAACGATGGCTGGTTCGGCGCCTGGGGCCCGCCGCAGCACTTGGCGCAGGCGCGGATGCGGGCGGCTGAAGAGGGGCTGCCGGTCCTGCGCTCCACCACCACCGGGATCAGCGCCGTGATCGATGCGCGCGGGGTGGTGCGCGAGACTATCGGGCGCAACGTCGAAGGGCGGATCGACGGGGTCATCCCGCCGCCCGCGCCCGTCACCTGGTTTGCCCATCTTGGCCATTGGCTTACGCTGATCTGGGCCGCGGTGCTTCTGGCGCTTTCGCTGGTTGCCATGCGGCGCTCGGGAGGCTACCCCTCGCGCAACACATAAAGATTTCTTTATATCGGGATTTCCAGCTTCATGCGCACCAGCTACCTGTTCACTTCCGAGAGCGTCTCGGAAGGCCATCCCGACAAGGTCTCCGACCAGATTTCGGACGCCATTGTCGACCTCATGCTGGCCAAGGACCCCGAGGCGCGGGTGGCTTGCGAGACCATGACCACGACGCAGCGCGTGATCCTCTCCGGCGAGATCCGCTGCGCGCCGATGTACGACGCGAATAACCCGGACTGGGCCGAAAACGGCGGCTGGGCGCCCGGTGCCAAGGAAGAAATCGAGAAGGCCGTGCGCCGCACAGTGCGCGAAATCGGCTACGAGCAGGACGGCTTCCACTGGCAGAGCCTGACCTTCGAGAACCACCTGCATGGCCAGTCCTCCGAAATCGCGCAGGGCGTCGATGCCAGCGGCAACAAGGACGAGGGCGCGGGCGACCAGGGCATCATGTTCGGCTTCGCCTGCGACGAGACGCCCGACCTCATGCCCGCGACGCTCGACTACAGCCACAAGATCCTCGAGCGCCTCGCCGCCGACAGGAAGAGCGGCGCCGCCGCCTTTCTCGAGCCCGATGCGAAGAGCCAGGTCACCCTGCGCTACGAGAACGGCAAGCCCGTCGCCTGCACCGCCGTTGTCGTCTCGACCCAGCACGCCAAGGGCTATCACGAGGGCGACAAGGAAGCCGAGCTCAAGGCTTATGTGAAGGGCGTTGTCACCGAGATCCTTCCCGATGGCTGGGTCACCGACGAGACCGAGTGGCACATCAACCCGACAGGCGCTTTCGAGATCGGCGGGCCGGACGGTGATGCTGGCCTCACCGGCCGCAAGATCATCGTCGACACCTATGGCGGCGCGGCCCCGCATGGCGGCGGTGCCTTCAGCGGCAAGGACCCGACCAAGGTCGACCGCTCGGCCGCCTACATCACCCGCTATCTCGCCAAGAACATCGTCGCCGCGGGCCTCGCGCGGCGCTGCACGATCCAGCTGAGCTATGCGATCGGTGTGTCGAAGCCGCTGTCACTCTATGTCGACACGCACGGGACCAGCGCCGATAGTGTGACCGACGAGGGACTGGAACAGGCTATTGCCGGTATCGAGAAGCTAGGCGGCCTGACCCCGCGCGGCATTCGCACCCACCTCGGCCTCAACAAGCCGATCTACCGCAACAGCGCGGCCTATGGTCACTTCGGAAGGCAGGCCGATGGCGATGACTTCCCGTGGGAACGCACCGACCTCGTCGATGATTTGAAAGCGGCGCTCGCGTGACGGCAGGCGGGGCCGCATCCACCGGCTCCGTCTCCCCAACCTCCGGCCGTATCGTCGAACTCGACGCGCTGCGCGGCGTGGCCGTGATCGGCATTGCGTGGATGAACGTCTACGTCTTCGCGCTGCCCTTGCAGGCTTATGCGAACCCGGCAGCCTATGGTGCGGATAGCGCGCTCGACTACACGCTCTGGGCCGCGAGCTTCGTGCTGGTAGAGGACAAGTTCCGCACGTTTTTCGCCATGCTGTTCGGGGTCGGGGTGGCGCTGATGTGGGAGCGCGGCAGCGGCTGGCGGCCGCACCTTGCGCGCATGGCGGTGCTGTTCGCCATCGGCCTTGTCCACGCGACCCTGCTGGCGAGCAACGATATCTTGCGCGTTTACGCGCTTGCCGGTCTTGTACTGCCTTTCTTCCTGGGGCTCGGCTGGCACACACTGGGCCTCGGAATGGCGGCGCTTGTCGCGCTCCACCTCGGGGGCGGCTACGCCTGGCTCGCGGGCCGATCGCCCGAATTCTTCGCGCTCAATTTCGGCGCGCATCCCGATGGGCTCGCCTATGCGATGGAGCTTGGCCGCGAAGGTTTTGCCGAACGGATCATGCGGCGGCTTGCCACACTGCCCGCAAGCCTTGCGGCCATCAGCGCGGGCATCCCGATCAACCTTGCGTCCATGCTGGCGGGCGTTGCGCTGTGGAAGAGCGGGCCGCTACCGGCCCGCTGGTCGCGCGGCCGCGCGCGGGGGCTGATCGTCCTGTGCTGCCTGATCGCGCTGCCCGCGCTTGCGCTCATTGCCTTCAGCGCCCAGTCGCTCGGTTTCGATCCGCAGGTCGTCGCCCGTAATGCGCTGGTCCTTTCAGCGCCCTTCGACCTCCTCATGGGTATTGCTTATGCGGTGGCGCTCCTTGCGCTGTTCACGCCGCTGTGCGGAACCGTCGCAGTGCGCCTGCTGGCGTCGGTTGGCCGTTTGTCGCTGACCAATTACCTGATGACGAGCCTTGTCTTTTCGGCGCTGTTCGCAAGCTGGGGGGCTGGCCTGTTTGGCGCGGTCTCGCGCTCGCAGGCGTTCGCGCTCTCGCTGGTGCCCGGCGCCCTGATGCTGGTGTGGTCCCCGATCTGGCTGCGCCTTGCCGGCCAGGGCCCGGCCGAACGCTTCTGGCGGGCCTGCGCCCGGCGGATCGCGCCCGAGCGGCGCGGAGCCGGTTGACCCCGCGCCGCCCAGACTTCTGCGGGACCTTGGTTACCCGTGCTCGCCCTTGCGCGGGCTGGGCCGGTCGAGCGCCAGTTCGGCCTCGGAAAAGGTGAAGGGGCTGCGCACACCGGGAATGCCATCGAGGTCGACGCGCATGCCGCGCGCCTTGACCTGTGCTTCGGCGAACACGGCGTCGATTGCGTTGACGCGGCCTGCGGGGATGCCGTCTTCCGCGCAGTCGGCGAGCAGCTCGTCCATCTGCCATTTGCGCGTCTCGCCCGCGATGATGGCGTCGAGCTCCTCGCGATTGGCAAGACGGCCCTCGTTTGTCGCGAACTTCTCGTCACCGAGCAGGTCCTCGCGCCCGAGCAGAGAGAGCAGCTTGCGGAATAGCCCGTCATTGGCCGGTGCCAGCACCACCTCGCCATCGGCCACGGGAAAGACGCCATAGGCGCTGACCTGGGCATGCTCGTTACCCATGCGCGGCGGGTTTTCGCCCGTGGTGAGGAAATGTGTCGCCTGGCTCGCCAAGAGGCCGACCGAGCAATCGAGCAGCGCCATGTCGACATGCTGGCCGCGCCCCGTCCGCTCGCGCATGGCGAGTGCGGCCTGGATGCCGATGACCGAATAGAGCCCGCAGGTGAGGTCGGAGATCGACACACCCATCTTCATCGGCTGGCCCTGCGGCTCGCCGGTCAGCGCCATGAAGCCGCTCATCGCCTGGATGACGAAGTCGTATCCCGCTTCATGCGCGCGCGGGCCGGTCTGGCCGAAGCCGGTGATCGAGCAATAGACGAGGCCCGGATTGGCCTTGGCAAGGCTCGCATAGTCGAGCCCGAACTTCGCCAGCGCGCCGGTCTTGAAGTTCTCCAGCACGACGTCGGCTCCCGCGGCGAGATCGCGCACGCGTGCAAGGTCCTCCTCGCTCTTGAAGTCGGCGACGATCGAGCGCTTTCCGCGATTGGTGGCGTGATAATAGGCCGCTTCGCGCTCGCCGCCCTCGCGTTCGACCCAGGGCGGCCCCCACTTACGCGTGCCGTCACCGTCGGGGCTTTCGACCTTGATCACATCCGCGCCGAGGTCGGCGAGGATCTGGCCCGCCCATGGCCCCGCGAGCACGCGGGCGAGTTCGAGGACCTTGAGCCCGGCTAGCGGGGCGTTTGGATTGCGCGGGTTATCGAGCCACATGGCGCGCGGCTTGCGCGGGGCGTGCCCGCTGGTCAAGTCACTCCATGCCGACCGCTGCGGCGAGACCTCCGACCGCCTCGAGGAATTCCTCGCGGAAATCCATCACCACCTGGCGGCTGGAGCGGACCTGCTCGACCAGCCCGACGCCCTGTCCGACGAAATAACTGACCAGTTCGCGCGCGCCTTCATTGCCGGCAGCTGCCTCGCGCTCGATCCGGGCGAAGGCGGGTTCGGAGACCATGCCCATCAGCGGCATCGGCAGAGTGCCCGGGCCGTCCTTCGCGTCCCAGGCATCGTGCCATGCGGTCTTTAGTTGGCGCGCAGGCTTGCCGGTGCGGCTGCGCGAGCGGACGGTGTCGCGGCTGCGCGCGGCGACCATCTTGTCGCGGAATGCTTCGCTGGTTTCCGCCTCGGGCGTCGCCAGCCAGATAGATCCGGTCCATGCGCCTTGCGCCCCGGCGGCCATCATGCCCGCCATCTGTCCGCCGGTCATGATCCCGCCTGCGGCGAGGACGGGGATCTTGTGGCCGTGGCGTTTCAATTCGCGCACGACTTCGGGGATGAGCACGAGGGTGGAGACCTCGCCGCAGTGCCCGCCGGCTTCCGTGCCTTGCGCGACGATGATGTCGACGCCCGCCTCGGCCTGCCGGATCGCGTGTTCCTTAGCGCCGACCAGTGCGGCCACGGGCACACCGCGCTTCTTGCCTTCCTCGATCATGGCCGGCGGTGCGATACCGAGCGCGTTGGCGATGAGCTTGATGGGGTGGCGGAAGGCGACCTCCATCAGCGCAAGGCCGTTTTCGGGCGTGATCCCCATGCGTTCGCGCAGGATCGGCATCTCGGCCTCCGGCGCGATGCCGTATTCGCCGAGCACCGAATTGACGAAGCCCTGGTAGGCCGGGTCGATCGCTGCGGCGCGGCTCTTGTTGTCGGATAGCTCGCGAACGCGCGGGTCGATGACTTCGGGCACGAGGACATCGACGCCATAGGGCGCGCCTTCGACATGCGCGTCGATCCAGGCGAGCTCCTCCTCGAGCTGTTCGGGACTGAAACGGGTCGCGCCCAGCACGCCGAAGCCGCCCGCCTTGCTGACGGCGGCCACGACATCGCGGCAGTGGCTGAAGGCGAAGAGCGGGAATTCCGCCCCGGTCATCTCGCAAACGCGGTTCATCGGCATATAGGTCTCTCCCTTGAAACCTATCCTATCCGGGCCGCGTCTGCGTGCAAGCGGTCTTTACTGGACGTCCATCGTCATCGGAGCATCGCTCGGCGAGGGCTTCCAGCGTGCATCGGGCGGGAAAACCTCGCCGACGCTGCCCTCCTGCCAGGCGCCGTAGACCGGGTTCGGCACGAGGAACCAGCCATTGCCCCACAGCTGCGCGTAGCGACCACGGGCGGCAAGCGCGCGGCGCTCGGCAATGGCGTCCTCGTTGGCGTTGAAGACATCAGCAAAGTCGCCAAGGTTGTCTCCCGCCATGGCGATCACGCAATAATCCTCTGCAATGCGCGCCCGGCGCCCGTCCTTACGCCCGCCCATGGCGTCGTCACCGCGCAGGAAGAGGTTTTCGAGGTGGACGGCGGGGCCGGTGCCCGCAGCCTCGATCGCAGCGATCGTACCGGCGGCGGTTTCGGTGTTGCGGTTGGTGTTGAAGATTACCGCAATCCCCGCCTCGCGTAGCCGCCTGAGGCCGGTGACAGCGCCCGGCACGGGCTTGGCAATCCCTGCCCCGTTGTTTGCCCATTCGTTCCATTCATCGATGTCGAAGGGGCGGCCGGTCAGCGCCTGCCAGTATTCGTAGCCGGTGTTGAGCAGCACGGTCTCGTCCACGTCGAAGACAGCGGCGAAGGGCTTCATCGTCCCATCCTCGGCGACGCATGAAGGCGTGCCCACGCCGCCTTCTGCATCGGGGAGGCCGAGCGGCACGGACTCGGGCATCTTGCGCTGGCGCGACACGGCAACTGCGTAATCGGCAATGTGCCGCCAGGTCTGGATCGAGGCCGCGGCCGCCTCACCCGAGCCGTACAGCCAGCGCATGGTGTCAGGCGCGGGCTTATCGTCGCCGCTTGCAGCCGGAGCCGGCGGCGGGGCGCTGGCAAGCGGGGGCGTGTCGGCGGGCGCGCAATTGGCGAGCGCAAGGCTGGCCACCGTGAGAAGCAGGGTACGGGTCATTGGGGGCTCTCCATGTCGGAGGGGAGGGGGTTGTCCGGCGTTTCCACCTGCCAGAGCAGCGAATGGATGCGCCAGGCGCCGGTCTCGTCGCGGCGCAACTGGAAGGAATTGATGCCGCGCGTCTTGCCAGGCGTGCCGTCGGCTTCGGTCCAGTCGCCGGAATAGGAGGACCAGGCGTGGGCAATGGCGCCGAACACCTCGATCCGGTTGTTGAGCGCGCTCTCGGCAAAGCCGTTGTCGGTCAGGAAATCGCGTTTCGAGGCGATGTATTCCTCGACTGTGCAGCTTTCCTCGCCATCGGGGCGCAGCGCGGTCATGCGCGCGCCCGGCAGGTAGAGCGCGCGCATCGCGTCCCAGTCGCGCGGGACGCCGGGTCCGCCCGAAATCACCGCATAGGCGCGGGCGACAAGGTCTTCGATGGCGGGTATATCGCTGGTCATCAGGCTCTCCCTCGGCAAGGGCCTAGCGTGCGCCGGGACAGCTGTCACCCACGCGCGCCGAGTCAGGAAACTCGTCCGATATTGTGCGTTGCAACAGTGCGTTTGCGAGATTTGGTAGCAGGAAGCACTTGTTTTTCAACGATCCGCATTCGGTTCCCGAGCCTGCATTGCAATCTATGCAACTCAAAGTTCTCTTTTCGCACTTGCACAAAAGCGCTCCTGCCAGCATATCTCTCCCTGCCTTTCAGGCATCCTCTCCCAAGACTTCCCAGCCCGGTTGGTTCGCCAGCCGGGCTTTTTTCTTGTCTTGAGCGGACCCGTTCCCTTCCCTCGTTCATTGCATCGACATAGGCCCGTCCCCACGTTGGTCGGGTAGACGCTAGTTGAGAACGGGAGCCCCAATTCTATGGCCGATGCGGACGCTGCAAGCGCGGTAGAGGACAAGACGGTACGGTTGCAGGTCGCAGCCGCGCGGCAGGAGGAAAGCGGGCAGGGCATCGCCCGCATGCCGCGCTCGGCCTTCCAGACGCTGGGCATTACCGAAGGCGACATCGTCGAAATCACCGGTAAGCGCGCAACCGCCGCGGTGGCCATGCCGGCCTATGACGAGGACCAGAGCCTCGACGTGATCCGCCTGGACGGCCTGCAGCGCGGCAATGCGGAAGTGGGCTCGGGCGAGCATGTGAAAGTGGCTCTCGCCGAATCGCGCCCGGCGACCCGTGTCGTGTTCGCGCCCGCCCAGCGCGAGATGCGCCTGCAGGGCCCGGCGCAGGCGCTGAAGCGCAATTTCTTTGGCAAGCCGCTGGTCGCCGGTGACCTTGTCGCCACCACCGGCCAGCAGCCGGTGCAGAACATGCCGCCCGAAGTGCGCCGCATGTTCAACGCGCCCGCCTATGCGCTCACCCAGATCCGCCTCAGCGTCGTGTCGACCAGCCCCAAGGGCATCGTCCATATCGATGAGAACACCGAGGTCGAGCTGCGCGCCGAATTCGAAGAACCGCGCGATGCGCGCGCGGTCGTGAACTACGACGATGTCGGCGGCATGGGCGATACAATCCAGGCCCTGCGCGAAATGGTCGAGCTGCCGCTGCGCTACCCTGAACTCTTCACGCGCCTTGGTGTCGATCCGCCCAAGGGCGTGCTGCTTCACGGCCCGCCAGGCACCGGCAAGACCCGCCTGGCGCAGGCTGTCGCGAACGAAAGCGATGCCAACTTCTTCACCATCAACGGGCCGGAGATCATGGGCTCGGGCTATGGCGAGAGCGAGAAGGCGCTGCGCGAAGTGTTCGAGCAGGCGAGCAAGTCGTCGCCCGCCATTATCTTCATCGACGAGATCGATTCCATCGCCCCCAAACGCGACCGCGTGCCCGGCGAAGCGGAAAAGCGCCTCGTCGCCCAGCTTCTCACGCTGATGGACGGGCTGGAGGCGCGTTCGAACCTCGTGGTGATCGCGGCGACCAACCGCCCCGACGCCATCGACGAAGCGCTGCGCCGCCCCGGCCGCTTCGACCGCGAGATCGTGATCGGCGTGCCCGATGAAAGCGGGCGCCGCGAAATTCTCGGCATCCACACGCGCGGCATGCCGCTGGGCGACCGGGTCGACCTGACAGAGCTGGCCAAGGCGACCTACGGCTTCGTCGGCGCGGACATTGCCGCGCTGTGCCGCGAGGCGGCCATCGACGCCGTGCGCCGGATCATGCCCAAGATTGATCTCGACGAGCGCACCATTCCGCCCGAAGTGCTCGACGAGCTGTGCGTGACGCGTGAGGACTTCCTCTCTGCGCTGAAGCGCATCCAGCCTTCAGCCATGCGCGAAGTCATGGTGCAGATGCCCAATGTCGGCTGGTCCGATATCGGCGGGGTCGGCGACTCGATCGAGAAGCTGAAGGAAGGCATCGAGTTGCCGATGAAGAACCCCGAGGCGTTCCATCGTCTCGGCATCCGGCCGGCCAAGGGCTTCCTGCTTTATGGTCCGCCGGGCACCGGCAAGACGCTACTGGCCAAGGCGGTCGCCAAGGAGGCCAAGGCCAATTTCATCTCGATGAAGAGCTCGGATCTCCTGTCAAAATGGTATGGCGAAAGCGAGCAGCAGATCGCGCGTATGTTCAAGCGCGCACGCGCCGTGGCGCCCTGCGTTATCTTCATCGACGAGATCGACAGCCTCGTCCCGGCCCGCGGCAGCGGGCAGGGCGAACCGCAGGTCACTGGCCGCGTGGTCAACACGATCCTTGCCGAAATGGACGGCCTGGAAGAACTGCAGTCGGTCGTCGTCATCGGCGCGACCAATCGTCCGACCCTGGTCGATCCCGCGCTGCTGCGTCCGGGCCGCTTCGACGAGCTGGTCTATGTGGGCACGCCCGACAAACCGGGCCGCGAGCAGATCCTGGGCATCCACACCAAGGACATGCCGCTCGCAAAGGACGTCGACCTCGCCGATGTGGCGGGCAAGACTGCTCGCTTCACCGGTGCCGACCTTGAAGACGTGGTTCGCCGCGCCGGCCTCAATGCGCTCCACCGCGCGGGCGGGGACGTGCAGGAAGTGACCGCCGAAGACTTTGCCGAAGCCCTTGAGGACAGCCGTGCGACCGTCACTTCCAAGATGGAGGCGGAGTACAAGAAGATGCGCGGCGAGCTGAAGAAGCGGGCCGCCGAAGTGCGCCCGATCGGCTTCCTTTACGACGGCATGGTCGAAAGCACCCGCGACGAGAAGCACGGGCCCGAAACCACGGGCTAGGCCGGGCTAGGGAGCGCCGGGCTCTTCGGCCTTTTCGTGGCCGCCCGGCACTTCCAGCCGGTGGCGGATCAGCGCCTCTTCCTGGTTTTCGCGAATCCAGCCCAGCATGTGCTCGCGCGTTTCGCAGCGCAGGGTCCACAGGTCGCCGATCGTCTCAGCGCTCATGGAGAGGCGCAGCGCCACGCTCTCGGGATAGGCATCGGTCATCAGCAGGGCGAGATTGCGCCCATCGAACAGCGGATGCGCTTTCACGAAGCGTTCGAACTCGGCGCGGATCGGCGGAATGTCGGCAATCGGGTCGAGGTGGAGCATGACCGGGCCGGTCAGCTGCTCGTTGACCCGCGACCAGTTCTCGAAGCTTTCATCGAGGAAGCGGCTGGTGGGCACCACGAGCACGCGCTCGTCCCAGGTGCGCACGGTGACGAAGCTCATGCGGATTTCCTCCACGCGGCCCGCCTGTCCGTCGACCAGCACGAGGTCGCCGATCCTAAGCGGTTGGGTGATGGCCATCTGCAGACCAGCGATAAGCGATTTCAGTGCCGGCTGCGCGGCGGCGCCGACGGCCAGCGCGGCGAGGCCGGCCGAAGCCATCATGGTCACGCCGATATCGCGCACGCCGGGCACGTTGAGCATGACGAGGGCAATGGTGATGATGATCACCGCGACCTTCGCCGTCCGGGTTAGGATCGAGATGCGCGTGCTGTAGGACCGCGCCGCGACGGCATCGATCCGGCTCTCGACATCGTCTTCCAGCCCCTTCGCGATCGCCCCGATCAGCGAATAGGCAACCCATCCCAGCAGGACCGGGGTCAGCCATTTGGCCGCCTCGTCCCAACCCGCACCCACCAGCGCGTCGGCATGCGCGGCGATCGACAGGGCGAAGCCCGCCATGGCCCAGCGCATGGGGCGATACATGCGTTCGACGATCGCATCGTCGAGGAGGTAAGGGGTCGCCGAGACGATCTTCTTGAGGATCTTGAACAGGAACCAGTGCACCGCCAGCGCGATGAGGACGGGGATGACCAGTCCGAGCGCTGTCAGGATAACCGTTTCCGTCGTGATGAGCCAGTTCTGCGGATCGAGGAATTCTTGCATGCGCGCCGAGGTATGGACCTGCCGGTTCAAACGCAAGCCTAGTCGCCTGACGGCAACTCGATCGAAACGCGCAGCCCGTCTTCGGTAAAGCTGCGCTCCAGCGTGCCGCCGAACTGGCGCGAGGCGCTGGTCATGAGCATGCTGCCGAAGCCCTTGCGCTCGGGAATTTCGCCAAGCTCGGCCCCGCTTTCGCGCCAGACCAGCGTGACCATGCCGTCCTTCTCGGTCCAACTGACATGGACCGTGCCTTCGTTCTTCCACGCGCCATATTTCACCGCATTGGTGGTCAGCTCGTGCAATACGAGGCCCAGCGGGGTGACGCGTTTGGCCGGCAACATGATGTCGGGCCCTTCGATCTCGGCGGGATGCTTGCTCGAGCGGTAGGGTGCGAGCGAGGTTTCGACGAGCGAGCGGAGCGAGGCGACGGGGCGGTCGAGTTCGCCCTGGCTGACCTCGTGCGCGGTGAGCAGCGCGCGGATGCGCTGGGAGATGCTTTCGGTCACCTCCTTTGCCTCCGGCTTGTCGCGCGCGCTCATCTGGACGATCGCAAGGATCACCGCGAAGAGGTTCTTCACCCGGTGGTTGAGCTCGCGTGCAAGGAGGTCGGCGCGGTCGCGCGCTTCGCTGACAACCGCGGCCTGCGCGGCTTCGGCCTCGGCCCGAGCGGTCCGGCCCACAAGGCGCGTGCCGCCGATCATGGCGAGGATCAGCAGGACAAACAGGGCGCCGAGCAGCGGCAGGACCCGCGCTTCGCTACGCGCAGCCTCGGCGGTCCGCTCTGCGAGGATCTCGTTCTCGATATCCTCCATCTCCGCAATGGCGCGGCCGAGGCGCTCCATCGTCTCGACTCCCTCGTCGGTCAGCACGGCGCGGCGCGCGTCGAGCAGGCGGCCGTTCTCCAGCAGTTCCACGCTGGCCGCCATCTCGTCGAACTTGGCCCGGGCGAGCGCATCGATCTGGTCGATCAGCTCGGTCTGGCGGGGCGTCGCGTTGTCGCCAATGAGCGCGCGGATCCGGTCGAGCGAGGGGCCGATCTGCTCGCGTCCGATCTGGTAGGGCGCAAGGTAACGGCGGTCGAGCGTGATCAGATAGCCGCGCTGGCCCGTCTCTCCGTTCAACGCCGCGCGGTTGATGCGGCGAAGCTCGAGGAGGATCTCGTTGGTCTTGGCCACCTGCACGCGCTGGGCACGCTCGGCCTCCACCGTCTGATAGGCAAAGAACAGCGTGGCGAACATGGCCGCGGCGATCACCGACAGCAGCGCCACGTTCATCCAGCGCGGGTTGCGGGTCCGCGCAACGAGGTGGTCGATCTCGCTCAGTGCGCTGCTCCCCAGCTAAGGCCCGTCCCGATCTCTACGCCGAGCGGGACATCGAGCGTTACCGAGGGCTCGGCCGCGCCGGCCATGACCCGCTCGATCACCTCGCTCGCCGCCTCGACATCGCTTTCGGGCAGTTCGAAGACGAGTTCGTCGTGCACCTGCAGCAGCATGCGGACATGGCCGAGGCCAGCCTCTTCAAGGGCCGGCATCATGCGCACCATGGCGCGTTTGATGATGTCGGCGCTGGTGCCCTGGATCGGCGCGTTGATCGCGGCGCGTTCGCTGCCCTGGCGCTCGGCCTGGTTCTTGGAGGATATGCGCGGGAACCACGTCTTGCGGCCGAAGAGCGTTTCCGAATAGCCCTGCTCGCGCACGGTTTCGAGCGTTTCCATGATGTAGCGCTGGATGCCGGGGAAGCGCTGGAAGTAGGTGTCGATCATCGCCTGCGCTTCGTCGGGCTCGACGCCCAGGCGGCCGGCCAGCCCCCAGCGCGAGATGCCGTAGAGGATTGCGAAGTTGATCGTCTTCGCACGGCCGCGGGTGTCACGATTGACCTCGCCGAACATCTCTGTCGCGGTGCGCGCGTGAATGTCCTCGCCGTTGGCGAAGGCCTCCTTGAGGCTGGGGACGTTGGCCATATGCGCCGCTAGCCGCAACTCGATCTGCGAATAGTCGGCGGCGAGCAGGACATTGCCCTCCTCGGCCACGAAAGCCTCGCGGATCTGGCGGCCGATCTCGGTGCGGATCGGGATGTTCTGCAGGTTCGGATCGGTCGAGGACAGGCGCCCGGTCTGCGCGCCCACCAGGCTGTAGCTGGTGTGCACGCGCCCTGTCTCCGGGTTGATCGCTTCCTGCAGCGCGTCGGTATAGGTGCTCTTGAGCTTGGCCAGCTGGCGCCACTCGAGCACCTTGTCGGCAATCTCCGCGCCTTCGCCCGACAAGCGTTCGAGCACGCTCTGGTCGGTCGAATACTGGCCGCTCTTGCCCTTCTTGCCGCCCTTGTAGCCGAGCGTATCGAACAGCACTTCGCCCAGCTGCTTGGGGCTGCCGACGGTGAACTCGGTCCCCGCGATGCCGTGGATTTCCTTCTCCAGCCGCGCGGTTTCGGTGGCGAATTCCTCGCTCAGCTTGGCAAGCCGTGTGCGGTCGACCTTGATGCCGTGCCGCTCCATCTGCGCGACGACCGGCACCAGCGGGCGATCGACCCGCTCGTAGACCTTCGTGCCGCCTTCGGTGGCAAGTCGGGGCTTGAGAAGCTTGTAGAGCCGCCAGGTCACGTCGGCATCCTCGGCGGCGTATTCGGTTGCCTTGTCGAGCGGGACTTCGCCGAAGGGAATCGCCTTCTTGCCCGTGCCGCAGACCTCCTTGAAGGTCAGGCAGGTGTGGCCAAGGTGGCGGTTGGCCAGTTCGTCCATTCCGTGCCCGCCGCCGATCCCGTCGAGCTGGCGGCCCGCATCGAGATCGAAGCTGATGATCATCGTGTCCTCGATCGGGGCGACCGGCACGCCGTTGCGAGCGAGGACGTTCAGGTCGTATTTGCCGTTGTGAAAGACCTTGAGCACCGCATCGCTCGCCAGCAGCGGCTTCAGGGCTTCCAGCGCAGCGGTCTTATCGACCTGCTCGGGCTTCTCGGCGAACATGTCGGTGCCGCCATGGCCCAGCGGAATGTAGCAGGCATCGTTCGCGCCCAGCGCCAGACTGATGCCAGCAAGGTCCGCGCGGATGGCATCGAGGCTGTTGGTTTCGGTATCGACCGCGACGAGGCGTGCGGCGTGGGCCCGCTCGATCCAGTGTTCGAGCCGCTCCATCGTCTGGACGCATTCATAGGCCGAACGATCAATCGCGGGGTAATCCGGCAGCGGCTGGCGGTTGCCTTCCGGGCTCGCGGGTGCACCGGCGGTGTCCTGCTTGGCCGGGTTGAGATCGGTGGCCCGCGACGGGCTGCCGCTTCCCGCATCGAGGCGTTTCAGCAGGCTCGCAAAGCCATGCTTGGCGAGGAATTCGGCCAGCGGCTCGTCGGGCACGCCGTCGAGCTTCATGTCGTCGAGCGCGATGGGCAGGGCGCAATCCTCTTTGAGCGTCACCAGCACGCGGCTGAGCTCTGCGTCCGCGCGGTGCTCGAGCAGGCGTTCCTTGAGCTTGGACTTCTTCATCCCTTCCGCCGCATCGAGCGCGGCGGTGAGATCGCCATGCTCGGCAATCAGCTTGCTCGCGGTCTTCGGGCCGACCCCGAAGATACCGGGAATGTTGTCGACCGAATCGCCCATTAGCGCGAGCACGTCGCCCACCAGTTCGGGGCGCACGCCGAACTTCTCTTCGACTTCCTCGATATAGATACGCGCGTTCTTCATCGTGTCGAGCATGTCGATGCGCGCGCCGTCCTTCTCGCCGACGAGCTGCATCAGGTCCTTGTCGGAGGAGACAATGGTGACGTTCCAGCCCGCATCCTGCGCGGCGCGGGCGTAGGAGGCGATCATGTCGTCCGCCTCGACATCGGGTTCTTCCACCAGCGGCAGGCTGAAGGCGCGGGTCGCGTCGCGGATCAGCGGGAATTGCGGCACCAGGTCCTCGGGCGGAGGGGGGCGGTTCGCCTTGTACTGGTCGTAGATCTCGTTGCGGAAGCTCTTGCTCGACTTGTCGAGGACCACCGCCAGGTGCGTCGGGCCATCAGCCTTGTCGAGATCGTCGGCCAGCTTCCACAGCATGGTGGTGTAGCCGTAGACGGCGCCCACCGGCGTGCCTTCGGGGTCGGTCAGCGGGGGCAGCCGGTGATAGGCGCGAAAGATGTAGGCCGAGCCGTCGACGAGGTAGAGATGCGGTGTTTCACCCATGGTAAGGCGGCTTAGCAACCGGTTGCCGGGAAGGGGAGCGTCATTTTTCCGCCGCTCCACAACTCGCGGGAATCCGCCAATTTTGTCGGAAATAAGGCGGAAATGTGGCGGGATTGCGGTGAATCCGCTTGCTACGCCCCAATTCGGCCATTATTTAGACACTGTGAGGCCTCAATTGAGACTCGCGTGGAGAGGGGGCCACTCGCCTTCGAACCGCATCCAAAACTCGCTGTTTAAGGATTTGAACCTATGCGTAAGATCGCTCTTGTTGCTGCCGCTTCGGCCGCTGCCCTGACCCTCGCTGCTTGCTCGGAAGCAACCGAAGACGCTGCTGAAGCAACCGCCGACAGCGTTGCTGCCGACGCAGAAGCAAACATGGAAGCCGCTGGCGACGCCATGGAAGCTGGTGCTGAAGAAGTTGCTGCTGAAGCCGACGAAGCTGCTGCTGAAGTCGAAGCAGCCGTCGAAGGCGAAACCGAAGAAGAAGCTGCTGCCGAGTAATCGCGCACGCTTCGCGAACGGTTAGCGTTCACGAAAAGAAAGGGCGGTGCCTTCCGGCGCCGCCCTTTTCTTTTGCCTGAAATCGGCGTGCGGGACCGGCCTTGGCGCCGGCCGACAGCTGTTACTCGCCGCCGTAATCCGCAGCAGCCCAATTCCGGCCATCGTCATCGAGGCGATCGAAGCCGTAATAGAGCGCAGAGGTAATGCTGGAGATGCGGGCATCGCGATTGGCGCGCGCTTCAAGCTTGCGGGCGCGGCTGCCGTTTTCGACCGCCATCGAAGGGCTCTGCCCGGTCACATAGATCGCCGCGGCGATCGCGCGGCCATCGGCCGTGTGGAAGATACCGATGTCGCTGGCCGTGCGGCTCAGCGTACCGGTCTTGTTGGCGAGCTGCGCGCTCATCGGAAGGGCGGAACGCATGCGCTTCTTGCCCGTCGTGGTTTCCTCCATCGCGTCGAGCAGGACGCGGCGCGAATGCGGGCTGAGCCATTTGCCCTGATAGATTCCTGCGAGCAGCTGGCCCATGGCGCGCGGGGTGGCGCTGTCCTTGGGATCGACGCTCCAGGCCGGGTCGATGCGGCCGTCTTCGCGAATCAGCGTTCGGATGGTGCGGTTGAGCTGGAACCCTTCGATCCCGGCATCCTTCATCCACTTGTTGACCACACGCGGTCCGCCGACCGCTGCGAGCAGGGCGTCGGTACAATCGTTGCAGCTCTTGCTGATCATCAGGCTGAGATGCCGATGCGCGGGCAGATAGGCGCCGCCCGGACGGGGCAGACGAAACTCGCTCGTCAGGCTCCACTTACCGGCGTCGACCCCGGCGAGGTAGACCGCGGCAATCGCCACCTTGCTGGTGCTGGCCATGGGGAAGCGCTGGTCGGCAAGCACGCCGACTTCGCGGCCCGAGGCGAGGTCAATCGCATACACCCCGATGCGTCCGTTGGAGCCTTCCGCAAGGGCGGCGACTTGCCGCTCGAGCGGGGTTTCGTAGACGGCTTCGAGAGTCTGCGGGGCGCGAACTTCGGTGCCGAGCGCTTCGTCGAAAAGCGCTTCGAAACCGTTATCCTGTGCCAGCGCAGGGGAGGCGATCGCCATCGCCCCTGCGGCCAGCCACTTGCTCACGTTACGCAATGCCATAGCGACCCTTCTACACCCTCCATGGTTAGGCAAAGCTTAATGCCCAACAGGATTGCCGGTGCAAGGCCCAAGCGACGAAAAGTGTTGCTGGCGAGACGGTCTATTGTGCCGCTTTGTTACAAAAGAAGGCGCCCAGGCGTTACGCCGACGCGATGGCCTGTTCGATCCGGTCGGTCGGCTCCCCGGTCAGCGTCTTGTCGATTTCGCCAACGAGCCGCTTCTCCAGCTCGCCGTGATAGTGCCGCCGCATCTCGCCGAGGGTCTTGGGATCGGCAATCACCAGCACATCGGTAATTTCGCCCGAGATCGACTTGGCGTTGAGCCATTCGGCCGCGGCGGCGCCATGGGCCAGCTCGTTGAGGTCGGTGCGTCCGTGCTTCTGGCCGATGTCGTCCTGGTGTTTCACCCCGGCGCTGAAGTTCGTCGCGGAAAGGTCCGGTTTTTGGGCATCGCTCAGCTTCGGCTCGAGCGGCGCGCCCGCATTGCGCATGATAGTGAAACTGGAGCCATCGACGAGTGCCACATGGGCGTTTTTGGGAAGGCGCATAGGTCTCTCCTGATTTGATCTGAATGTGTTACCCAACCAACGGACGAAACACGGGAGAGGTCCGGGCTTGAGCGACGGGCCGTTTCCCTGCACACATGAACCGTATGGGAGAGAACCAAAGCGCCGAGGCGCTGGAGCAGGGATTGGCCACGGCGCTTGCGCGCGCGGGCCTTGGCGCACCCGTTGGGTTGAGGCGCCTGACTGGCGGCGCAACCATGGAAAGCTGGATGTTCGCGAGCGACGGGTCGGAATACGTCCTGCGCCGCGCGCCGAGCCTGTCCTTTATGGAAGGGCGCCCCTTCGGGCACGACAGCGAAGCGGCCATCATCCGGGCCGCGCACGAAGCCGAGGTGACCGCGCCCGAGGTCATCGTGGAGCTCGAGCCTGAAGACGGGATCGGCAGCGGCTTTGTCATGCGCGCGCTTCCCGGCACCCCGGACCCGCGCGTCATCCTCCAGATGGACGACCCTGCGGCGATCCTGCGCGATGTCGCCCGCGACATTGCGCGTATCCACGGTCTGCCGCGGGCGGCGCTGCCCGATGATGTCCCGGAAATGGATTACGCCGAAGCGGTCGAGGGGCTGGCGCAGCAATTCGAGGAAGCGGGGGCGGATCGCCCGATCATTGCGCTCGGCCTCAACTGGCTGCGCGCGAACCTGCCCGACCGGGTCGATCCGGTGCTCAATCATGGTGACTATCGGCTCGGCAATCTGCTCGCCGAGGATTCGCGGCTCACCGGCGTGCTCGATTGGGAGCTGGCGCATTTCGGTGACCGGCACGAAGATCTCGCCTTCGGCTGCATGGCGGTCTGGCGCTTTGCGCGGGTGGACCGGCCCGCGCTTGGGCTCGGGTCGCTGCAGGACTATGTCGATGCATACGAGGCAGAAAGCGGCGCGAAGGTCGATGCCGGGCGCTTCCGTTTCTGGCTGGTCTACCGCACCGTCTGGTGGGCGCTTGGCTGCATCCGCATGGCGAGTTTCTGGCGCAGCGGTGATGACCGGATGCTCGAACGCGTCGTGATCTCGCGCCGGACGAGCGAGCAGGAACTCGACCTGCTGCTCCTGCTCGAAGAGGACGCGCCGGAGGAAGAGCAGGCGCGGCCCGTCCCGCGGGCAGAGGAAAAGCTCGAACCCATGGGCGAGGCGAGCGTGGGCGAGATCGCGACTGCGATTTCCGAATGGCTCGCCACGGTGAAGGACCGGATGGAAGGCCACGACCGTTTCCAGCTGGCGGTCGCCCGCAATGCGCTTGGCATGATCGCGCGCGGCGATGCCGTAGAGGTCGAGTTCGACGACGAACTGCTCGCGCAGGAACTGCTCGACGGCGAACGATCGCTGGCAACGCCGGGCCTGCTCGCCATGCTTCGCCGCAACGCGCTCGACAAGCTCGGCGCCGACGTGCCCAAATACCCCATGCTCGCCCTCGCGCGCGCCAAATGGACAGGAGAGGACTGATGGATTTCGCCGTACCGCAGGAGCTTGAGGACTATTACGCCGAGCTGGTCGCCTTCATCGAAAACACCATCGAGCCGCTGGTCGCGAAAGACGACAACATCCGCTTCTTCGACCACCGCCGCGAGGATGCGCGCACCGATTGGGAGCGCGGCGGCCTGCCCAATCACGACTGGGAAGACCTGCTGCGCCAGGCGCGCAAGGCGGCCGACGAGGCGGGCCACTGGCGCTTCTCTGCGCCCAAGAAATACGGCGGCAAGGACGGGTCGAACCTCTGGATGGCCGTCATCCGCGATCGCTTCGCCCAGCGCGGGCTTGGTCTCCACAACGATCTCCAGAACGAGCATTCGATCGTTGGCAACTTCCCCTTCGTCGCCATGTTCGAGACCTTCGGGACCGAGGAGCAGAAGGAGGAATTCATCACCGGCGGCTTCGAGGGCACCCGCCGCGTTGCCTTCGGCCTGACCGAACCCGACCACGGCTCGGACGCCACCTGGATGGAGACCAAGGCCGTGCGCGAGACGCGCGATGGGGTCGAGGGCTGGCGGATCGATGGCGAGAAGATGTGGATCACCGGCATGCATGTCGCCACACACTGCGCCATGTTCGCCCGCACCAGCGGCGAGAACGGCGATGCGAGCGGGATCACCTGCTTCCTCGTGCCCAATCCCACTCCCGGCCTGGAGATCGAGGAGTGGATGTGGACCTTCAACATGCCCACCGATCACCCGCGCCTGTCGGTCAACAATGTCTGGGTGCCCGACAGCGCGATCCTGGGCGTCGAGGGCCGCGGCCTCGCGCTCGCGCAGAGCTTCGTTCACCAGAACCGCATCCGCCAGGCCGCCTCCTCGCTCGGCGCGGCGCAATACTGCGTGGAAGAGAGCGTGCGATACGCGCGCGAGCGCAAGCCGTTCGGGCAGGAGCTGGCGCGCAACCAGGCGATCCAGTTCCCGCTGGTGGAGCTTGCCACCCAGTGCGAGATGCTGCGCCTGCTGATCTACAAGACCGCGTGGGAAATGGACAACATGCCGCACGAGGAGATCGAGAAGACGATCTCCGACAAGGTTTCGATGTGCAATTACTGGGCGAACCGGCTGGTCTGCGAAGCGGCCGACCGGGCGATGCAGACGCATGGCGGGATCGGCTATTCGCGCCACAAGCCCTTCGAGCACATTTACCGCCACCACCGCCGCTACCGGATCACCGAAGGGGCGGAGGAAATCCAGATGCGCAAGGTGGGCGCCTACCTCTTCGGCTATCTCGGGCCGCGTCGGGGCAAGTTCGCGCGTTCCTGACCCGCGCCCGTGGGCGGTTCGTAGATTTTGCGCTTGACCGCCCGGGGGCGGCAAGGCCTCATGCGCGCCGAGGAAACTTCGGGGACTGATCTCATGACCACTACGCTTCGCCTGCTGGGTGCAGGCCTGCTGCTTTCTACCTCCACCGCCGCCATGGCGCAGACCGTGCCGATCGTGCTGCCTGGCGCACCGGGGGAAACGCCGCGCGTGATCGATGCGGAGGAGGCGATCAAGCTCGCCGATACGCGCTTCTCGCCCGCCGACGTCACCTTCATGCAGGGGATGATCGTCCACCACCAGCAGGCCGTCGACATGGCCCAGCTGGTCAAGGACCGGACCAACAACGAAGCCATCCTCAAGACCGCCGACCGCATCGAGGCCGGGCAGAAGGACGAGATGGACTTCATGCGGACCTGGCTCAGCGATCGCAATCTCGAAACCGCGATGCAGGGCATGGGCCACGCGCATCACCACCACACCATGAAGGGCATGGCGAGCCCCGAGCAGATGCGCGAGCTGGCCGAAGCCAATGGCACCGCTTTCGATCGGCTGTTCCTGCAGCTGATGGTCGAACACCACCGCGGCGCGCTGACCATGGTGGAGGAACTGCACCAGACCTCGGGCAGCGCCTACGATCCGGTGATGTACGAATTCACCAATGAGGTGGTGACCGACCAGCAGGCCGAGATCGACCGGATGAACGGCGTTCTCGCCACCCTCTCCAGCGATCCGCGCGCGACGCTGGCCGCAGGCTTCCGCGATGCCGAGGAAGCGATCCTCAACCTGCGCAAGGTGGCGGTGCTGGAGAAGCCCGCCGGCTTCTTCGATCCCGAGAACCCGGCGCAGCTCCAGCCGGTAAAGCCGAAGGACGAAGACGAGGAAACCGAACAGGATGCAGCCGACAAGTCGCCTCGCGAGGAGGCGGAAGAGGGCGAGGATGAAGACAAGCCCCAGTTCGGCGAGCGCGGTTCGCTGCTCGACTTCGCCTTCACCGACATGGCCTTCTCGGGCGACATGATGGTGGCGGGCAGCTACCACGGCTTCAACGCCTATCGCCTCGGCGAGGATGGCGTCCCGCAGCTCGTCAGCTCGGTCGTGTGCCCGGGCGGGCAGGGCGACGTCTCGATCGCGGGCGACCTGCTCGTGATGAGCGTGCAGGACCGCCGCGCGCGGGTCGATTGCGGCCTCCAGGGCGTCGATGACCGCGTCAGCGACGAGCGCTTCCGCGGCATCCGCATCTTCGACATTTCCGACATCACCCGCCCGCGCCAGGTCGGGCTCGTCCAGACCTGCCGTGGCAGCCACACGCACTCCATCGTCCAGGCGGATGACGAGCGGCTGATCGTCTACAACTCGGGCACCAGTTACGTGCGCGACGAGGAAGAGCTTGAAGGCTGCTACGAACTGGGCGGCGACAACACCGCGCTGTTCAGCATCGACGTCATCGAAGTGCCGGTGGCCGACCCCTCCAAATCGCGCATCGTCGACCGGCCGCGCGTGTTTGCCAAGGATGGCGAGATCGCCGGCCTGTGGCGCGGGGGCGACCACGGCGAAGGGACGCAGGACACCTTCCGCACCGACATGTGCCACGACATCACCGTCTTCCCTGCCAAGAACCTCGCGGCGGGCGCGTGCTCGGGCAACGGCATCATCCTCGACATTTCCGACCCGCTGAAGCCGGTGCGGATCGACGATGTGACCGATGCGGGCTTTGCCTACTGGCACTCGGCGACCTTCAACAACGACGGCACCAAGGTGCTGTTCACTGACGAATGGGGCGGGGGCGGCCGTCCGCGTTGCCAGGCGGGCGACCCCAAGAACTGGGGAGCCAACGCCTTCTACGCCATCGTGGGCGAGGAACTGGTCTATCGCGGCACCTACAAGCTTCCCGCGCCGCAGGGCGACAAGGAGAACTGCGTCGCGCACAACGGTTCGATCATCCCGGTTCCGGGACGCGATATCTTCGTCCAGGCCTGGTACCAGGGCGGCATCTCGGTGATCGACTTCACCGATGCGAGCAAGCCGGTCGAGATCGCCTATTTCGACCGTGGCCCGATCGACGAGGACCAGCTGATCACGGGCGGCTATTGGTCGGCCTACTGGTACAACGGCCGCATCTACGCGACCGAGATCAGCCGCGGCATCGACGTCTTCGCGCTGGAGGCGAGCGAGTTCCTCACGCCAGAGGAGATCGCGGCGGCGGAAGGCGCGGTCTATGCCGGCGGCCTGTTCAACCCGCAGACCCAGACGCAGGTCACCTGGCCCGACGAACTGGTGGCGGCGGCCGAGGACAGCCGCAAGGGCGGCTGACCTGGTCCTAGTGGCATTCGAGGTGTATCTCGGCGCGGTCGAACCGACCTGCGTCGAGATCGTCCGGATCGATCCAGGCGTAGATCGCGCCGCAATCGCCCCATAGCATTTCAAACACGTAGTCGCAGGCCATCTGCAACAACAGCATCTTGCGATCGGGATGTGGGCCGGTTTCCGATTGCACGCCGTCATGAAAGCCCCCCAAGCGCTGCGGTCGGTTCTGATCGAGGCTTCGCAGGTGCGCCTCGAAATCCGCCAGGCCGGCCTCGGGGACCAGATGCCGGCGCTCGGTATCGAAGTAACAGAGCTTTGCAACGTTCGCGCAGGCCGTGACGAGATGGCGTTCGAGCAGACTTATGGCGGTCAGCTTCTTCTGCCTGACCGTCACAGGCAGCGACGCGCCCGCACGCCCCCAGGCAAGCGACCAGATTTGTCTGTCGGCCGTCGCAAGCTCGGCCTTGATCGCTTCCCATTCTTCTTGGGAGAGGGCGGTGTCCAGCCCGCGCTGATCGGCCAGCTTGCGAAGCGCTACGAGGCCGGGACGCAGCCTGTCTCGCCACATCTCCGCCGTATCCTTGTCGAGAAATGCAAGCAGCGATTCCGCGTCGGGGAAGCGAGCCAGCAGCGCGCCGGTGGCCTCGATCTCCTCCTTCAAACCGTCGAGGTGCGCCCGCCGGGACAGTTGGCTTTCGTCCAGCGTGGCTGGATCCGCTTCAGCGATCCGACGATTGTCGTTGACGCCATATGCCTTCTCCAGCCGGTCTTCCATTCGTGGAACGATCGCGGATACGGCACCCGGCATCAGCAGTTTTTCGCACATTTGCTGCCGGTGTTTTTCGCTTTTCTCCCGTGATCCCACATCATCTATCGCAGCCAGGGCCATGTCGACCGCCAGGGCGACGCAACGCCACGAGAACGGCACGGAAAACCCCCTGTAAGGTCCGTTCTCTCCGATCTCATGCCCTTCATACAGCAGGTGGTCGAGCTTCTCGGGCGACGCGCTAGGAGCGCCATCGCGTTCGTAGAGGCGGTTGGGCATGCTGATCAGATCGACCGGGACCCGGGGATATACGCTTTCGCGCTGTTTCCAGGCAGTCCCATCGCAAAACATGCCATCATGGATGACGCCGATATCGGCGGGCGGTTGCCGTTGGCTGCCCAGCTCAGGCGTATGAATCATGCGATAGACGCCTTCGGAGCTATTATTCTCCGAAAAAAGGAGCAGCCAGCCCTCTCGAGGACCCTTGCCGGCCCACAGGTTGGTGGGCAGGTCTGCCAGGGCGATCTGGCAAATGAAATGCAGCGGTATATCGCCGTCTCCCGGCTTCTCCGGATTCGTTACTCGTGGCCACTCGACATCGTCGGGTAGCATCGGGAGGCCGCCGACCCACGAGCGTGGCGGAAGGTCCTTGGGTGGCACCTGCTTGCGCATGACCACGGTCGTGTCTTCCTCGATTGGAGGAGCCGCGCGCTTGGCTTTCCACGCTTCAAATTCTTCCCTGCGCTCTTTCCGGCGTCGGGCCTTTTCGGCCCGTTCCTGCCTTTTCGCCGGTTCCGGGCGCAGCCAGTCGCTCTCTTCCTGGTTGCGGGTCGCCTTTCGCCAGATCCCTTCGAGCGGCGATTGCGTGTGCGATCGGGCCGCAGCAGAACTGGCATGAGCGCGTCGCGTGCGCGCACGCCTCAGGCCAAAGAATGCAAATACCGCCGCCGCAGCCAAGTAGAAGAATTCGAGAAAGCCCACGTCATTACTCCATGCTTTTCATAAAAAGCTCTAGTCTGAATGACTTAAGAACAAGCAAAAGCCCCGCCGAATTGCTCCGGTGGGCCCAATGACTTCGGTCGGGTGGCCTTGTGGCACGAGCCAGGCAAGCAAACCGGTATGCTGGCACGGTTGCGGTGGACGCCCGCGTGCGGTGGGATTTAGGCTTTGATTGCCTTCTTCACATCCTGCACGAAACCGGTGCGCCGGATGATCGCGTAAAGCAGCCGGGCCGCCATGCGGCCCGGCCAGCGCATCGGCCGGCGGACTTGCAGGAACAGCACGACGCGCGGTTCCTCGGTCTCGTTCCAGACCTCGTGCGGGTTGGTTTCGTCAAACACCATCCACTCGCCTTCGCGCCAACGCACGGGCTCGCCGTTGACCTCCATCTCGCAGCGGCCCGGGCCCTTGGGTACGGCGATGCCGAGGTGGCAGTTGAGCCAGGCCTTGGTCAGCCCGCGGTGGCGCGGCACATGCGTGCCGGGCTCCATGATCGAGAAGAAGGCGACGACGAGGCCGGGTATCTCGTCAAGCATGGCGGCCGTTTGCGGGCAGCGCGCCCGGTTGGTGCGCGCCTTGAAGCCGTAGCCTTCGAAAAAGAAGCTCTTCCAGGCTGAGCTGTTCGCAATGCGGCGATGGTCGGGCGACAGCTTGCCGAAGGCGGGGATGGCGCTGCGCTCTGCCAGCAGCGGCGCCAGCTCCTGGCGCACGATATGCCAGTTGCGCTCTAGGTCGGTGAGGCAGGGTAGGTGCGACGCGGGCAGGATCGGATCGTCCCCGACAAGCGACTGGCGCGCAAACCAGCGGTTGACCGGATTGCGCAGGCGCTTGCCCATGCGGATCAGGGCCGATTGCTTCGGCCTGACGTAGCGCTCCCGCGCTTCGGACGGCGAGGTCCTGCTGTTCGATCCCTGCTGAGGATCAAGCGTGTCCTCGCGACCGGCGTGGCGGGGCTGGGTGCTTTGCCCGTCCCTCATGACCGCTGGTTCTAGCGAAAGGGTGGCCGGAAACCTTGGAAGATCGCGCCAACTCGACAGGAGGCTGCGGCCATCCGTCCAAGAGCGCAGGCGGTACGACGGACGGCGCAAACGAAAAGGCCCGGCAGGAACGATCCTGCCGGGCCTCTTTGTTCAGCCTGTGGGCTGGGTGGCGCGAGCTTAGAAGCCCATGCCGCCCATACCGCCCATACCGCCCATGTCGGGCATTGCCGGGGCAGCCGACTTGTCTTCCGGTTTGTCGACGATGGCAGCTTCCGTGGTGATCAGCAGGCCGGCAACCGAAGCTGCGTCCTGCAGAGCGGTGCGCACGACCTTGGTCGGGTCGATCACTCCGGCAGCCACGAGGTTTTCGTAGGTGTCGGTCGCAGCGTTGAAGCCGAGCGTTTCGTCGTTGGCGTCGACCAGCTTGCCGGCGACAACAGCGCCGTCATGGCCGGCGTTGGTCGCGATCTGGCGAACCGGTGCCTGCAGCGCGCGGCGAACGATGTCGATGCCGCGGGTCTGGTCGTCGTTGGCGCCTTCGAGGCCTTCGAGCGACTTGGTCGCGTAGAGCAGGGCCGTGCCGCCGCCCGGGACGATGCCTTCTTCAACGGCTGCGCGGGTTGCGTGCAGCGCGTCGTCGACGCGGTCCTTGCGTTCCTTCACTTCGACTTCGGTCGCACCGCCGACCTTGATGACGGCCACGCCGCCAGCAAGCTTGGCGAGACGCTCCTGGAGCTTCTCGCGGTCGTAATCGCTCGAGGTGTTGTCGATCTGCGTGCGGATCTCGGCAACGCGGGCCTTGATGTCGTCTTCCGAACCGGCGCCGTCGACGATGGTCGTGTTGTCCTTGTCGATGGTGACGCGCTTGGCTTCACCGAGCATGCCCAGCGTGACGTTTTCGAGCTTGATGCCGAGGTCTTCGCTGATCATTTCGCCCTGCGTCAGGATCGAAATGTCCTGCAGCATGGCCTTGCGGCGATCGCCGAAGCCCGGAGCCTTGACCGCAGCAACCTTGAGGCCGCCGCGCAGCTTGTTGACCACGAGGGTGGCCAGCGCTTCGCCTTCGATGTCTTCCGCGATGATCAGCAGCGGACGGCCCGACTGGACAGCCGCTTCGAGAACCGGGAGCATCGCCTGCAGGTTCGAGAGCTTCTTCTCGTGGATCAGGATGTACGGGTTTTCGAGTTCGACCGTCATCTTTTCCGGGTTGGTGATGAAGTAGGGCGACAGGTAGCCGCGGTCGAACTGCATGCCTTCGACGGTTTCGAGCTCGAATTCGAGACCCTTGCTCTCGTCGACGGTGATCACGCCTTCCTTGCCGACCTTGTCCATGGCTTCGGCGATCTTCTCGCCGACTTCACGGTCGCCATTGGCCGAGATGACGCCGACCTGGGCGATCTCTTCCGAACCGGACACGTCCTTCGAACGGCCCTTGAGGTCTTCGACGACCTTGGTGACGGCGAGGTCGATACCGCGCTTGAGGTCCATCGGGTTCATGCCCGCTGCGACCGACTTCATGCCTTCGGTCACGATCGACTGGGCCAGCACGGTAGCGGTGGTGGTGCCGTCACCGGCGGCGTCGTTCGCCTTCGATGCGACTTCCTTGATCATCTGCGCGCCCATGTTCTCGAACTTGTCGGTCAGTTCGATTTCCTTGGCGACGGAAACGCCGTCCTTGGTGATGCGGGGTGCGCCGAAGCTCTTGTCGATCACGACGTTGCGGCCCTTGGGGCCCAGCGTGACCTTCACGGCGTTGGCGAGGGTGTCGACGCCGCGCAGGATGCCTTCGCGCGCGTCGCGGCCGAACTTAACGTCCTTGGCTGCCATTGGTGTTTCTCCTGGAAAAGTGTGTTCGTGTGAAAAGCGTCAGAGGACCGGCGTTCAGCCGATGATCCCCATGATGTCGCTTTCCTTCATGATCAGCAGGTCTTCGCCGTCGAGCTTGACTTCGGTGCCCGACCACTTGCCGAACAGAACGCGGTCGCCAGCCTTGACGTCCAGCGGGGTGACCGTGCCGTCTTCGGCCTTGGAACCGTTGCCGACAGCGACGACTTCGCCTTCGCTCGGCTTTTCCTTGGCGCTGTCGGGAATGATGATCCCGCCGGCGGTCTTCTCTTCGGCTTCGATGCGACGGACCAGAACGCGGTCGTGCAGCGGACGAAATGCCATGGTGATGTCCTCTCTAACTAAGAGTGTAAAACAGGTGTTGGCACTCACTCGGTAAGAGTGCCAGCGCGGGCGCAAATGGGTGCGCGGGGTCAGGGAGTCAACAACCGGGAGAGAAAAAATCTCTGGCCGGTCAGGCGAGCGGTGCCCTGCGCTGGCTGGGCCGTTCCGGCGCTATCGTGAGGCCGAGCCGCTCGCGCAGCAGCCACCGCCCGGTCAGCAGGAGAGTGGCGAAGGTCAGGCCCACGGCAAAGCCGATCCAGACGCCCGTGCCTTCCAGCTCGGTGTGGAAGCCGAGGTAATAGGATGTGCCGAAGCCGGGGACCCAATAGCTGAAGATCGCCATCCACATCGGCACGCGCGTGTCCTGCAACCCGCGCAGGGCGCCGGCGGCGACGACCTGCAATCCGTCGACCAGCTGGAACAGCGCCGCGATCACGATGTATTGCAGCGCAAAGCCCATCATCGCCGCGTTCGCCGGCTCAGACGTGTCGATATAGAGACTGAGGATGGCCACTGGCATCAGCAGCATGAGAGCGGCTGTAAAGCTCATGAACAGGACGGCCATCAGCAGCGCGACTGCGCCTGCGCGCCCGATTGCCTCGTGGTTGCGCGCGCCGAAGTGATAGCCGACCCGGATGGTCGCGGCCTGGCTGACGCCGAAGGGGACCTGGAAGGCGAAGGCGGCGATCTGCAGCGCGATGGTGTGGCCGGCCAGCTCGGATTCGCCGATCAGGCCCATCAAGAGCGCCGCACCGCCGAACAGCCCCGCTTCCGCGATGGTGGTGAAGAACACCGGCATGCCCAGCACGAACAGCTCTTTCAGCCGGTCCCACTCCGGACGCCAGAAGCGGCCCCAGATGACATAGCGCCGGAGGCGCCGGTCCCATTCGATCGCAACGATGTAGGCGAGGAGGACGAAGACCGAGGTGAAGATCGTCGCAATGGCCGAACCTTCGAGGCCCAGCGCAGGGGCTCCCAGATTGCCGAACACCAGCGCATAGTTGCCCAGCGCGTTCACGCCGATCGCGAGAGCGGTAATCGCGGTGGCAAAGATCGGCCTGCCTAAGGCCGAGACAAAATTGCGCAGCACGCTGGCGACCAGCAGGGGCACGGTCGACCACAGGACGAGGCCCATGTAGTCGTAAGCCCTTGCGGCAAGCTCGGGACGCTGCCCGGTGGCGAGCAGGATGGCCTCGGTCTGGCTGAGGATCGCCATCACGATCACGCCGCAGGCCACGCTCAGCCACACGGCCATGCGCACGCTGCGGCGCACTTCGGCAACCGCAAAGCGCGAGCGGCCCAGTTCGGCCGAGATGAGGGCCGCGACCATGCTGACCAGCGTGATCGTGCCCCATACGAGGATGCTGAAGAGCGAGACTGCTAGGCTGGAAGCGGCCAGTTCGAATTCGCCCAGGCGGGCGACGAAGAACACATCGATTGCCCAGATCAGCATCTGCAACAGGTTTGCCAGCGCCAGCGGCCAGCTCAGCCGCAGCGTCGCGCCCAGTTCGGTGCGCCAGCCGTCAACGCCCGTTTTCGTAAAGCGGGGCGCGGGCTCCATGGCTCTCTCGTGCGTCATGCAGCCGGCCCGGATAGGGGAAGCGCAATAGCCGCTCAAACGCTGATCGCGCGCCTGGAAGATTTCTTGTCCCGCGTGAGACCGCGCCGCCACACAGCGGTCCGCGCCGGGCTCAGGCGCGGCGTTCGGTCGGCACGCTCCGCTTCGAGGAACGCCCTGCGCGGTGTCCGCGCTGCGAGCGGCGCTGGCGCTGGGATGCACCGTAACCGTAATAGTCGTGCGAACGGCGGTGGAGCTTGCGACCCGAAATCAGTTCGAATGCGTTGGAGAAGAGCGCGGCGATTGCTGTTCCGGCCACGCCGATGGCAGCCAGGACGTCCATGAAAAGGAGCAGCGGGAGAACGGGAAAAAGCACGAGGTGCTTGCGGATCTGGCGGGCGCTGAACGTGTCCGGTGCAAGACGGACAAGCAAGGCCGACAGAAGGAAAGTGCCCCCGACATAGCCGAGGACCGACAAAGCGATCGTTATCATGGTTTGCGCCCCAGAATCTACTGACCAAAATACCGTTCGTCTTTCCCATTCGCAATTCGGCAAACATGGATTTTCCGTGGATTTTTGCTGCGGTGCACAAACGAAAAGGGCGGCGCCTTGCGGCACCGCCCTTCGCGTAGATCTCGCGCAGCGAGATCGAAGCGTAAGCGAGAGGCTTACTTGAGCTCGACGGTACCGCCGGCTGCTTCGATCTTGCCCTTGATTTCTTCGGCTTCTGCCTTGTTGACGCCTTCCTTGAGCGGCTTCGGCGCGCCTTCGACGAGGGCCTTGGCTTCCGAGAGGCCCAGGCCGGTGATGGCGCGGACTTCCTTGATCACCTGGATCTTCTTGCCACCGTCGCCGGTCAGGACGACATCGAATTCGTCCTTTTCTTCAGCAGCGGCACCGCCGTCGGCACCACCAGCGGCGGGACCAGCAACGGCAACAGCAGCGGCGGCGCTAACGCCCCACTCTTCTTCAAGCGCCTTGGCAAGCTCAGCGGCTTCCATGACGGTCAGCTTCGACAGTTCTTCAACAAGCTTGGCGATATCGGCCATGATGTTTCACTCCAAATATAAGGCCGGGGTGCCCGGATTGGGTCTGCCCCGATGAATATGTGTTCTTTCGAAAGAACCAGCTCTTACGCGGCTTCCTTGGCGCCGTAGGCACCGAAGACACGAGCGAGCTTGGCCGCGGGCGCATTGACGACCTGGGCAACCTTGGTTGCCGGGGCGTTGATGAGACCCACGATCGTACCACGCAGCTCGTCGAGGCTGGGCATCGAGGCAAGCGCCTTGACTCCGGCTTCGTCGAGCACAGTCGCTCCCATCGAACCGCCGACGATTTCGATCTTGTCGGTGGTCTTGGCGAAGTCCACCACGGCCTTGGCCGCAGCGACCGGGTCCTCGGAGTAACCGAGGGCGGTCGGACCCGTCAGGAATTCGTCGATCCCTGCGTAGTCGGTGTCCTTCAGAGCGAGCTTGGCGAGGCGGTTCTTCGCAACCTTGTAGGACGCACCGGCTTCACGCATCTTCGTACGCAGTTCGGTCGACTGCTCGACCGTAAGGCCCAGGTTGCGGGTGACAACCACCACGCCGGCCTGGTTGAAGACATCGTTGAGCTGGGCGACCGCGTCGGCTTTCTGCGAACGATCCATGCCATACTCCTTCACTATGGCCGCCCGCTTGGCGCGAACGACCGGCTACGTTTGTCCATGCCGCATGAAGCAACACGGGCGAGTCCGTTGATGGGGAAGGAGTGCGCCATCTGGCGCGAAACGGGGCTGCAGCATGCAGCACCGGAATTTCTCTGTTCCCCGTCTAGGCTGGAAATTAAGAAGGCCCGATTGCCTTCACCAACTGTCTCGGACGGATGAACGGGCAAACCAAAGAGGCTCGCCGTTCGGTGGCGGGCCTCTAAGGACTTGCGCGAAGGAGTCAAGCCTTTCCTAGGCTCCGAAGCCATGAGTGATGGCCCGGCGACCGCCCACGGCATTACAATCGGAGCGGCAGCTTGAGCGCCCGGTCGACCTTGTGTAGCGAAGCCTTATGTCCGGCTCGCGTTACCACGACGGCACTTATCTGGCCGACAACCCGGACTGGCACGCTGCCGATGCGCCTTACAAGGCTCGCTGGATCGCAGAATTTCTTGAGAGCAACGGCCTTGCGCCGCGACATGTCAGTGAAATCGGCACCGGCTCCGGCCAGGTCCTGCGGCATCTCGCGCAGCGATGGGGTGACACGCAGTTTCGCGGCTACGATATCTCGCCGGATGCGCTGGCGATAGCAGCGCAAGGCAAGGCCGAGCGGGTGGAGTATGCCCAGCGCGACGTCATCGCCGAAGGGCTTCCGTCAGAAACCGACCTCCTCATGGCGATCGACGTTTTCGAACATGTCGAAGATTACATGGGATTCGTGCGCGCCATGGGTCGCATGGCCGAGTGGAAATTGTTCCACATTCCGCTGGACCTCAGCGTGCAGGCGCTCCTTCGAAACCGGTCCTTGATGCATGCCCGGGCCTCACTCGGCCATCTGCATTACTTCTGCCGCGATACCGCGCTGGCGACGTTGGCGGATTGCGGGCTGGAGGTGGTGGATTGGCGCTACACGCATGGAGCGGAAGAGCTGCCGGGCCGTGCGATGCGTACCCGTCTCTTCAATCTGCCGAGGAGACTTGTCCGGGCAATCAATGAGGACTTCGCGGTGCGTGTCATGGGCGGGGCCTCGATGCTCGTCCTGGCGCGCTGAGAGGGGACGGGTAAACCCACCGTCCCCTCACGCTGTGCCGGTGATCAGGCCGGTTGGCGCTGCTCGGTGCTCTGAGCGATCGGTCCGGGGCGCAGCGCGATGGTGTACTGCGCGGCGATCATGACCAGCGCCAGCCAGGCGGTGACGAAGCTGTCGACCACCATCATCGTCCACTTCAGGCCCTCACCGGGGACGAAGATCGCGCCGATGCCAAGGGCATAGTGCAGCGCCATCAGCGGCAGGACGGTCACCAGCGGGAAGATGATCGCATAGAGCGCATGCGGCAGCATGGCGCGGATCGACTGCAGCGGGCTGACCAGCATGCCGAGCGGCGCGGCAACCACGAAGCGGGCGACCAGCGGCATGAAGATGAGGCTGAAGACGAAGAAGCCGATCGCCATCGCCCCTTCGGTCCAGACATAGAGCGAGAGCCAGGTCAGCAGCGCCTGCAGCGCGAGCACGAGTGTGAACAGCCGCACAGCCTTGCCATCGAGGCGGGAAGCTTCCGCCTTGTCACCGCCCGAATTCAGCCAGCGAATGAAGAAGTAGGCGGGCAGGCTGAGCGCGAGCGTCTTCAAGAAACCGGCGTTGAGGCGGTCGGTGTTCTCGGCTGCAGCCTCGGCCGCATCGGGGCCGGCGTACATGCCGATGTTCATTTCCACGACGTGCTGGAAGAACTCGGCCACCAGCGGGATGGCGGCAACCACCGGCAGCACGGCGGCGAACGCAAGGCTCTTGCTGTGCGCGGCGCGGAAATCGGAGAAAAACGTAGACATTGAGATAAACCCCCTCAGGTCGTGGAATAGGTCAGCAGGTCGCCCGGCTGGCAGTCGAGTTCGCGGCAGATGGCCTCGAGCGTGGAGAAACGGATCGCCTTGGCCTTGCCCGTCTTGAGGATCGAGACGTTGGCGAGCGTGAGGCCGATGCGTTCGGCCAGTTGGGTCATGGTGATGCCGCGATCGCGCAGCAGGGCGTCCAGGTGGACGGCGATATGGTGAGCGTCTTCGCTGGGCATCAAACCGTCCCCTCCAGCTCTTCGCGCATTTGCGTGCCCTCGCGGAACACATGGGCGAGCACGAACAGCAGCGGCACGGCAATCCAGCCGGTGAGCGAAAGCGACCAGCCGAAGTATTCGCCGCTCACCTCGCTCGCGCGGACCGAGATCCAGCCAAAGCCGAGGTCGGATATGTTGATGGCAAGCAGCGCCCAGCCCATGGTGCGCAGGCGCGCCGCGTTGGTATCGGTAAAGGCCATGCCGGCCGCCGCATCGCGCACCAGCGCCACCAGCCGGGTCAGCAGCAGGTGGACGGCAAAGGCAATCGGCAGCACGAGCGAGAGGACTACGTACAGGTAATCGCGCACGGCCTCGTGCGCCGGCTCGTCGAAGCCGGACAGCACATCGCTGCGCAGGCCCCCGGCATCGGCAAGCAAAAGGGCGAAGAAGACCATGAGAGCGGCGGCCGCAATCCAGTTGAGCCAGTTGGTCACTCTGAGGCCGGTGATGATGGCGGAAAACATCGAATCGAACTCCTTATCGAAATTCGATATGATGCGATTTGGACTTATCGTCAATCGATAATATCGAAATTCAATAAGTCAGCCGTCTCCACCAACTGTGGCCATGAGGCCGATCGGGCGTCCGTCGGGGTCTTCGACGAAGCCCATCCATTCTTCGCGGCCATCGTCATGCGTATGAATGCGGTGCGGTGCCGAGGCGATCCGCGCTCCGGCATCTTCGAGACGGGCAAACTCGCCGTGCAGGTCCTCGGTGCGAAAGTAGAGGATCGATTCCGGCCCGGCCTCTCCCTCGACCAGCATCAACCGCGTCCCGCCGCAGTCGAAGAACGCCATGGTGCCCGCATCGAAAAGCGGTTCAAGGCCGAGCACCTTGCCGTACCACTTCCGGGCTTCGCCGATATCGTTCACCGTGCGGGCGATCTGCCCGATCGGCCCCAGTCCCGTCTTGCCCATCGCCGTTCTCCCTTTCATCGCGCTCCCGGCATCGACACCGCCCCAGCGCTTCAGCTCTCCGCGGCGGGCCATTCCAAGCTTGCCGAGGATGTTGGAGACGTGGAATTTCACCGCGTCGGTGCTGATGCCTTGCCGCTGTGCGATCTCGGGGTTGGTCAGCCCGTGCCGCACGCCGTCTGCCACGCGCCATTCGCCAGGCGTTAGGATATCGGGATGGGCGGGCCGCCCGCGGGATCGCTTGCCGGTCATGGACAAGTACTAGCCCATCACAGCCGCATTTTCCCTACCCGGCAGCCTCTTGCCGGAATCCCCGGTTGACCCGCGCGCGACCAATTCCTACATGGCCTCCCAACCGCACGCTTCGAGCGAGTCCGATTCATGCGCGGGGATCGGGCACAGGATGGAAGCGGCGTTTCCATAATCGCGACGCTTGAGAAGCTGCAGCAGGCCGCCGGGACAGGTGCGTCATCCGCTGCGGCCTTTTCGCGTCCCGGCTATGATCTCACGCGCATGAGAACCGAAATTCCGAGGGGCTGTCCGCGCAGCCCGTCGGTGCACACGAGAAGAGGTAACTACCCCTTATGGCTACCAAGGCGAAGGCTCCGAAGAAGACCCGGGGCACGAACGCGCAGGGTACGGCGAAGCGCCGCATCCGCAAGATCTTCGGCGACATCCATGAAGTCGTCGACATGCCCAACCTGATCGAGGTGCAGCGCGAGAGCTACGAACAGTTCCTGCGCTCGAACAAGGAGATCGATTACGTCTCCGGCCTCGAGAAGACGCTGCGCTCGGTGTTCCCGATCCGCGACTTCGCCGGCACCGCCGAACTCGACTTCGTGCACTACGAACTCGAACAGCCGAAATACGACATCGTCGAATGCCGCCAGCGCGGCATCACCTACGCGGCCCCGATGAAGGTCACGCTGCGCCTGATCGTCTTCGAAGTCGACCAGGAAACCGAGACCCGCTCGGTCCTCGATATCAAGGAGCAGGACGTCTACATGGGCGACATGCCCCTGATGACGGGCAACGGCACCTTCATCATTAACGGTACCGAGCGCGTGATCGTGTCGCAGATGCACCGTTCGCCGGGTGTGCTGTTCGACCACGACCGCGGCAAGACGCACTCTTCGGGCAAGCTCCTCTTCGCTGCCCGCATCATTCCGTACCGCGGCAGCTGGCTCGATTTCGAATTCGACGCCAAGGACATCGTCAACGTGCGTATCGACCGCAAGCGCAAGCTGCCGGTCACCGCGCTGCTTTATGCCCTGGGCCTCGATAGCGAAGACATTCTCCACCACTTCTACGAAACGGTCACCTGGAAGCGTTCGACCGGCAAGAAGGGTGAAGGCTGGACCATTCCGTTCGTCGCCGAGAACTGGCGCGGCGCGAAGCCGGCCTTCCCGCTGGTCGATGCCAAGACGGGCGAGGAAGTCTTCCCCGCCGGCCAGAAGATCAGCCCGCGTGCAGCCAACAAGGCGGCCAAGGACGGCCTTGACACGCTGCTGCTGCCGACGGAAGAAATCTTCGGCCGCTACGCATCGCGCGACATGATCGACGAGAAGACCGGCCGCATCTACATCGAAGCGGGCGACGAAGTCTCGGCCGAGAACCTCGAAGTTCTCGACGCCGCGGGCATCGACGAAATGGTCCTGCTCGACATCGACCATATCACCACCGGCCCCTGGATCCGCAACACGCTCAAGGTCGACAAGGCCGAGAACCGCGACGAGGGCCTGGAGGCGATCTACAAGGTCATGCGTCCCGGCGAACCGCCGACCAAGGAAACCGCAGAAGCCCTGTTCGAAGGCCTGTTCTTCGACAGCGAGCGCTACGACCTCTCGGCTGTTGGCCGCGTGAAGCTCAACATGCGCCTCGAACTCGACGCGGAAGACACCGTGACCACGCTGCGCAAGGAAGACATCCTTGCTGTGGTCAAGGAACTGGTCGACCTCAAGGACGGCAAGGGCGATGTCGACGACATCGATAACCTCGGCAACCGCCGTGTCCGCTCGGTCGGCGAGCTGCTGGAAAACCAGTACCGCGTCGGCCTGCTGCGCATGGAACGCGCAGTGAAGGAACGCATGAGCTCGGTCGACGTGTCGACCGTGATGCCGAACGACCTCATCAACGCGAAGCCCGCCGTGGCTGCCGTGCGCGAGTTCTTCGGCTCGAGCCAGCTCTCGCAGTTCATGGACCAGACCAACCCGCTGTCGGAAGTCACCCACAAGCGCCGCGTTTCAGCGCTTGGCCCGGGCGGCCTCACCCGTGAGCGCGCCGGCTTCGAAGTCCGCGACGTTCACCCGACGCACTACGGCCGTATCTGCCCGATTGAGACGCCGGAAGGCCCGAACATCGGTCTGATCAACTCGCTGTCGACCTTCGCACGCGTCAACAAGTACGGCTTCATCGAAACGCCGTACCGCAAGGTGGTCGACAACAAGGTCACCAGCGAGGTCGTCTATCTCTCGGCCATGGAAGAGCAGAAGCACACGGTGGCGCAGGCTTCGGCCGACCTCACCGAAGACGGCTCCTTCGTGGAAGAGCTGGTTTCGGCCCGCCACGACGGCGACAACCTGATGGCGCCGCGCGAAACCATCACCCTGATGGACGTGAGCCCCAAGCAGCTCGTCTCGGTCGGTGCATCGCTCATTCCGTTCCTGGAAAACGATGACGCCAACCGCGCGCTGATGGGCGCCAACATGCAGCGCCAGGCCGTGCCGCTCGTAAAGGCGGAAGCGCCTTGGGTCGGCACCGGCATGGAAGAAACCGTTGCCCGCGATTCCGGCGCAGCCATCGCGGCGACCCGCGGCGGCATCGTCGACCAGGTCGACGCGACGCGTATCGTCATCCGTGCGATCGGCGATGTCGAACCCGGCCAGTCGGGCGTCGACATCTACACGCTGCAGAAGTTCCAGCGTTCGAACCAGGACACCTGCATCAACCAGCGCCCGCTGGTGAAGGTCGGTGAAACGGTCGAAGCCGGCGACATCATCGCCGACGGTCCCTCGACCGACCTGGGTGAACTGGCGCTGGGCCGCAACAGCCTCGTCGCCTTCATGCCCTGGAACGGCTACAACTACGAGGACTCGATCCTCATCTCCGAACGCATCGTGAAGGACGACGTCTTCACCTCGATCCACATCGAGGAATTCGAAGTCATGGCCCGCGACACGAAGCTTGGGCCCGAAGACATCACCCGCGACATCCCGAACGTGGGCGAGGAAGCCCTGCGCAACCTCGACGAAGCGGGCATCGTCTACATCGGCGCCGAAGTGCACCCGGGCGATATCCTGTGCGGCAAGATCACGCCGAAGGGCGAAAGCCCGATGACGCCGGAAGAAAAGCTCCTGCGCGCCATCTTCGGTGAAAAGGCCAGTGACGTGCGCGACACCTCGCTCCGCCTGCCTCCGGGCGTTGCCGGCACGGTTGTCGAAGTTCGCGTCTTCAACCGCCACGGCATCGAGATCGACGACCGTACGCGTGCGATCCAGAACGAGGAAATCGAACGCCTCCGCAAGGACTCGAACGACGAACGCGCCATTCTCAACCGTGCGACCTACAACCGCCTGCGCGACATGCTCATCGGCCAGACGGCTTCGGCCGCTCCTAAGGGCGTGAAGAAGGGCACCGAGATCACCGAAGAGGTGCTCGAGGGCGTCGACAAGCACGAGTGGTTCAAGTTCGCGGTGGCCGACGACGGCCGCCAGGCACAGCTCGAAGCGGTCAAGTCGCAGTACGACGAAGCCGTCAAGTTCATCGAAGAGAAGTTCGAAGACCGTAAGGAAAAGCTCGAACGCGGCGACGAACTCGCCCCCGGCGTGCTCAAGATGGTCAAGGTCTTCGTCGCGGTGAAGCGCAAGCTGCAGCCGGGCGACAAGATGGCCGGCCGCCACGGGAACAAGGGTGTCATCTCGCGCATCCTGCCGGTCGAGGACATGCCGTTCCTCGAAGATGGCACCCCGGTCGACATCGTCCTGAACCCGCTGGGCGTGCCTTCGCGCATGAACGTCGGGCAGATCTTCGAAACGCACCTCGGCATGGCCGCCCGTAACCTGGGCATGCAGATCGGCGAGCAGCTCGAAGAGTGGAAGCGCGCCAATCCGAACGCCGCCGAAGACTACGCCAACGCCCCGCCGCCCGAAGCGGTCATTGACCGCCTCAAGACGGTCTACGGCGAAGAATACCACGAGGCGATTGCCAGCCGTTCGACCGCCGAAGTTGTCGAGCTTGCCGGCAACCTTGCCACGGGCGTCCCGATGGGTACCCCGGTGTTCGACGGCGCGCGCGAAGGCGACGTGACGACCGAACTGGAAAAGGCAGGTCTCCACAGCTCGGGCCAGTCGGTGCTGTTCGACGGGCGTACCGGTGAAGCCTTCGACCGCAAGGTCACCGTGGGCATCATCTACATGCTCAAGCTGCACCACCTCGTCGACGACAAGATCCACGCGCGTTCGATCGGCCCCTACAGCCTCGTCACCCAGCAGCCGCTGGGCGGTAAGGCGCAGTTCGGCGGCCAGCGCTTCGGGGAAATGGAGGTCTGGGCGCTCCAGGCCTACGGCGCGGCTTACACGCTGCAGGAAATCCTCACCGTGAAGTCGGACGACGTGATCGGCCGTACCAAGGTCTACGAAGCGATCGTCAAGGGTGACGACACCTTCGAAGCTGGCATTCCGGAGAGCTTCAACGTTCTCGTCAAGGAAATGCGCAGCCTGGGCCTCAACGTCGAACTCAAGTCGCTCAGCGACGGTGACGAGGACGACGACGGCTTCGCGATCGCGGCGGAATAGGGGAGCGACATCGCTCCCCACCACCGCCCACAGGAATTCACCCGTTAAGGGAATTAAGTCATGAACGAACTGACCAAATTCACCAACCAGCTCGCGAAGCCCGAAACCTTCGACGAGATCCAGATCGGCATCGCCAGCCCCGAGCGCATCCGCTCGTGGTCCTTCGGCGAAATCAAGAAGCCGGAAACGATCAACTACCGTACGTTCAAGCCCGAACGTGACGGGCTGTTCTGCGCGCGCATCTTCGGTCCGGTGAAGGACTACGAATGCCTTTGCGGCAAGTACAAGCGCATGAAGTACAAGGGCGTCGTCTGCGAGAAGTGCGGCGTCGAAGTGACCGTGACCAAGGTCCGCCGCGAGCGCATGGGCCATATCGAGCTCGCCGCTCCGGTCGCGCACATTTGGTTCCTGAAGTCGCTGCCCTCGCGCATCGGCCTGCTGCTCGACATGCAGCTCAAGCAGCTCGAGCGCGTGCTGTACTTCGAAAGCTACATCGTCACCGAGCCCGGCCTGACTCCGCTCGAGAAGTTCCAGCTCCTCACCGAGGACGAGCTGCTCGAAGCGCAGGACGAATACGGTGAAGACAGCTTCAGCGCCGGCATCGGTGCCGAAGCGGTCAAGATCATGCTCATGGACCTCGATCTCGAGCGCGAGAAAGAGGACCTGCTGGAAGAGCTCGCGACCACCAAGTCGAAGCTCAAGCCGGCCAAGATCATCAAGCGCCTGAAGGTCGTCGAAAGCTTCATCGAGAGCGGCAACCGCCCCGAATGGATGATCCTCGAAGTGATCCCGGTCATTCCGCCCGAGCTGCGCCCGCTGGTGCCGCTGGATGGTGGCCGCTTCGCGACGTCGGATTTGAACGACCTCTACCGCCGCGTGATCAACCGTAACAACCGCCTCAAGCGCCTCATGGAATTGCGCGCGCCGGACATCATCGTCCGCAACGAAAAGCGCATGCTGCAGGAAGCTGTCGACGCGCTGTTCGACAACGGCCGCCGCGGCCGCGTGATCACCGGCGCCAACAAGCGTCCGCTCAAGTCGCTCAGCGACATGCTCAAGGGCAAGCAGGGCCGCTTCCGTCAGAACCTGCTCGGTAAGCGCGTCGACTATTCGGGCCGTTCGGTCATCGTGACCGGCCCGGAACTCAAGCTGCACCAGTGCGGCCTGCCGAAGAAGATGGCGCTCGAGCTGTTCAAGCCGTTCATCTACGCCCGCCTCGACGCCAAGGGTCTCTCGATGACCCTCAAGCAGGCGAAGAAGTGGGTGGAGAAGGAGCGCAAGGAAGTCTGGGACATCCTGGATGAAGTCATTCGCGAGCACCCGGTCCTCCTGAACCGCGCACCGACGCTTCACCGACTCGGCATCCAGGCCTTCGAGCCGGTCCTGATCGAGGGTAAGGCGATCCAGCTTCACCCGCTGGTCTGCGCCGCCTTCAACGCCGACTTCGACGGCGACCAGATGGCCGTCCACGTCCCGCTGAGCCTCGAGGCGCAGCTGGAAGCGCGCGTGCTGATGATGTCGACCAACAACATCCTCTCGCCCGCCAACGGCAAGCCGATCATCGTGCCGTCGCAGGACATGGTGCTGGGCCTCTATTACCTGTCGATGGAACGCCAGGAGAAGAAGCCCGAGTTCACCGAGGACGCCGATGGCAACAAGGTCGAAAAGCTGCCGATGTTCTCGGACATGGCCGAAGTTCACCAGGCGCTCGAGACCAAGCAGGTCTCGCTGCACACCAAGATCCTCGCCCGCGTCCCGCAGGCGGATGAGGACGGCAACATCGTCATGAAGCGTTTCGAGACGACCGCCGGCCGCATGCTGATAGGTGAATGCCTGCCGAAGAACCACAAGGTTCCCTTCGACATCGTCAACCGCCTGCTGACGAAGAAGGACATCGCCGACGTTATCGACGAGGTCTACCGTCACACCGGCCAGAAGGACACGGTGCTGTTCGCCGACGCCATCATGGCGCTGGGCTTCCGCAACGCGTTCAAGGCCGGCATCTCCTTCGGCAAGGATGACATGATCATCCCCGAAGAGAAGGTGGAACTGGTCGATCAGACCAAGGCGCTGGTTGCCGATTACGAGCAGCAGTACCAGGACGGCCTGATCACCCAGCAGGAAAAGTACAACAAGGTGATCGACGCCTGGAGCCGTTGCGGCGACCAGGTGGCGGACGCCATGATGGAGAAGATTAAGTCGCGCCCGATCGACAAGGATGGGGTCCAGGCCGAAATCAACTCGATCTACATGATGGCCCACTCGGGCGCTCGTGGTAGCCCGGCACAGATGAAGCAGCTCGCCGGCATGCGCGGCCTGATGGCCAAGCCGTCGGGCGAGATCATCGAGAACCCGATTATCTCGAACTTCAAGGAAGGTCTGAACGTCCTTGAATACTTCAACTCGACCCACGGTGCCCGTAAGGGCCTCGCGGACACCGCGCTGAAGACCGCGAACTCGGGTTACCTCACGCGTCGTCTGGTCGACGTCTCGCAGGACTGCACGATCGTCGTGGAAGACTGCAAGACCGAGAACTCGCTCGACATGCGTGCGATCGTCCAGGGCGGTAGCGTCATCGCGTCGCTCGGCGAACGTATCCTGGGCCGTACCGTGGCCGAGGACATCGTCAACGCGGCGACCGACGAGGTCATCGCACCGGCTGGCACGCTGATCGACGAACCGATGGTCAAGGCCATCGAGGACGCCGAAGTGCAGGTCGCCAAGATCCGTTCGCCGCTGGTCTGCGAAGCGGAACAGGGCGTCTGCGCCACCTGCTACGGCCGTGACCTTGCTCGCGGTACGCCGGTCAACATCGGTGAAGCTGTCGGCGTCATCGCCGCGCAGTCGATCGGTGAGCCGGGCACGCAGCTGACCATGCGTACCTTCCACATCGGCGGTGCTGCACAGCTGAACGAAACCTCGCACCTCGAAGCGGTGTCGGACGGTAAGGTCGTCTATCGCGACATGCCGACCATCACCGACAAGAAGGGCCGTATCCTGTCGCTCGCCCGCAACGGCGAACTGGCCGTGATCGACGCCGAGGGCCGCGAACGCGAAATCCACAAGGTGCCTTACGGTACCGTGCTGATGCACAAGGATGGCGCGAAGGTGAAGGAAGGCGACCGCCTGGCTGAATGGGATCCGTTCACCCTGCCGATCATCACCGAAACGTCCGGTGTCGTGAAGTTCCAAGACCTGATCGACGGCACGACCATGGAAGAGCGCGTCGACGATGCCACCGGTATCGCCCAGCGCGTCGTCACCGAGGTGAAGACCTCGGGCCGCAAGAAGAACGAGGATCTGCGCGCACGCCTGACCCTGTTCAACGATGCGGGCGACGAGACCGAAGCTGCCCGCTACATGCTGGCACCCGGCACCGTCCTCTCGGTCGACGACAACCAGCAGGTCGAGGCCGGCGACATCCTTGCGCGTGCTTCGCGTGAAGCGGCCAAGACCCGCGACATCACCGGCGGTCTGCCGCGTGTGGCCGAACTGTTCGAGGCGCGCCTGCCGAAGGACAACTCGGTCATCGCCAAGATCTCGGGCAAGATCGAATTCGTTCGCGAATACAAGGCGAAGCGCAAGATCGCGATCGTGCCGGAGGAAGGTGATGCAGTCGAATACCTGATCCCCAAGACCAAGGTGATCGACGTGCAGGAAGGCGACTTCGTGAAGAAGGGTGATACCCTGATTTCCGGTTCGCCCAACCCGCACGACATCCTGGAAGTCCTGGGCGTCGAGGCGCTCGCCGAGTACCTCGTCAACGAGATCCAGGAAGTCTACCGACTGCAGGGCGTGAAGATCAACGACAAGCACATCGAGGTGATCGTTCGCCAGATGCTGCAGAAGGTCGAGATCACCGACGGTGGCGACACCGTGCTGCTGCCGGGCGAACAGGTCGACCTCGAAGAGCTGAACGAAACCAACGCCAAGCTGCCGAAGAACAAGCAGCCGGCCGTTGGTACGCCGATCCTGCTGGGCATCACCAAGGCCAGCCTGCAGACGCGTTCGTTCATCTCGGCCGCCTCGTTCCAGGAAACCACGCGCGTGCTCACGCAGGCCGCGGTTGAAGGCAAGAAGGACACGCTGATCGGCCTGAAGGAAAACGTGATCGTGGGCCGTCTCATCCCCGCCGGTACCGGCGCGGGCATGAACCGCATGCGCATCACCGCCTCGAGCCGCGACGCTGCGCTTCGCGCCCAGTGGAAGAAGGCACAGGAAGCGATCATCGCTGCCAACACCGCCGAGGAAGAGCACGAAGCCGAACTGGCCCAGGGCCCCGAAGCGGCGATCGGCGACGATCCGCTGGCCACGATGGAAGGCGAAACCCACGGCACCGATGCCGATGCTGGCGACTACCTCAACGAGGACGCCAAGGACGGCGAATAAGCTCTCCCGGTTCGCCTGAACCACATAGCAAAGCCCCGCCGGATCGCTCCGGCGGGGCTTTTCTTTTGCGAATCCCGATTGTTAACCGCGCCCCGGTTCGCTTGACGCGCGACTCGGCTCGCGTCACCATGGCGCTCGCCGATCCGCATGGGGCATGCGGGGGCAGAACCCGGGGACTATCGTGGCGACGGAACAGCCAGCGACCTCACAAGCCGAAACGCACGGCAGCGGCGAAGCCGAGGCGGTCGAGCACCTGCTGCTGACCCGCCGGCTGGAAGACTTCACCCGCGGTGGGACACTGGCCCTCCTGCCCCTGCTTGGTTCGATCGTCGGGCTGGTCTTCACCTTTCGCGAGCAGCTCTCACTGCCGATTCTGCTTGGTTGGGGGGCGCTCCAACTTGCCCTCCTCGGGCTGTTCATGGTTATCGAGCGGCAGGTCGACCCCGACACCGCGGCGCTGGCTGAACTTCGGCGGAACTGGAACCGCTTTGCCGTGATCCAGTGGATCGGCTCGCTCGCCTGGGCGCTGATCTTTCCCTACCTTGCGCTGGTCGCGCAGGGGCTCGATGCCGTGGTCCTTGCCGTGGTGGCCGTCACGGTACTCACGGGGGTTCTGCTGGTGCACCGGACCGCGCCGCGCCTGGCGCTGTTCCATATCTTCGCGATGACGATCTCGATCGCGGCGTGCATATGGATCCTGGCGGGCGAGCGCGGCTGGCCGGCGTTCATCCTTCTCGCCTTCTTCGTCGTCGCGCTGCTCGGCTCCACGCGCGAGCAGGAACGCGAAATCGTTAGCGGGGCGAGGTCCGAGGTCAGCCGCCGCGAGGCCGCGGCCACGGTGGGGCTGCTGCTGAACGATTACGAAGAGCATTCGTCCGACTGGCTGTGGACCGTTGGCCCGCGCGGGAATTTGCGCGATGTCACGGCGCGCTTTGCGGCCGCTTCCGGCAAGTCGGTCGAGGATCTCGAAGGCGTGTCCCTCATCGCTTTGTTTGCGCAGGGCGAGGACCGCGACCGGCTGGCGCGCCAGCTCATGGAACGCAGCGCCTTCCGCGACCTGGTGCTCAAGCTGCGCGTCGATGGAGAAGTGCGCTACTGGAAGCTTTCCGCCCGGCCGCGCGCCGACGGGCGAATGAGTGGGGTCGCCCGCGATGTGACCAGCGACCGGCTGATCGAGGAGCGGGTCGCCTTCATGGCCCATTACGATAACCTCACGGGCCTTGCGAACCGCTATCTGTTCAACGAGCGCCTGCGCCGCGCGCTGTCTGATGAAGAACGCGCTCGCGGGGTCGCGCTATTCTATCTCGACCTTGATGACTTCAAGGCGGTCAACGACACGCGCGGCCACTTGGTCGGCGACCGTCTCCTGCGCGAAGTGGGCACGCGGCTGGAACGCGAGGTACGCGGGCACGATCTCGTTGCCCGGCTCGGCGGCGACGAGTTTGCGGTCCTGCTGGAAACGCGGGCCGGTGCTGGCATGCTGATCGAACGCGCACACCGCTTCCTTTCCGTTATCCGCGAGCCCTTCGAGCTCGACGATCAGGTCTACCGCATCTCCGGCAGCATCGGCATCGCCAAATGTGTGGAGGGCGATTGCGAGGCCGAGGAACTGATGCGCCGCGCGGACCTTGCGCTGTTCGCAGCCAAGAAGAAGGGCCGCGATACGCTTGCGCTGTTCGATCAGGCGATGGACCGTGCCGCGCGCGAGCGGCGTGAGGTGGAAACGGACCTGCGCGAAGCCATCGCGCGCGGGCAGCTCAACCTGCACTACCAGCCGGTGATCGACCTCGATACCGGCGAGGTGTCGGGTTACGAGGCCCTGCTGCGCTGGTACCACCCGCGGCGCGGTATCGTCACGCCGGCCGGCTTCCTCGATGTTGCGGAAGAGACCGGCATGATCGTGCCGATCGGCGAATGGGTGATCCGCCAGGCGCTTGCCGAAACCGCGCAGTGGGAAGGGGATTTCCGCATTGCGATCAACCTCTCGCCCACCCAGGTGCGCAGCCCGCATCTTGCCGACGTGGTGGCGCAGGCCATCCATGCCCACGGCGTTGCGCCGGAGCGGGTCGAATTCGAGATCACCGAGCACGTCCTGCTGCAGGAAAGCGGGGTAAGTGCAGGCAATCTGGAGAAGCTGCGCGAGCTAGGCACCAAGGTCGCCCTCGACGATTTCGGCGTCGGCTACTCCTCGCTCAGCTACCTCAGGCGTTTCCCTTTCGACCGCATCAAGATCGACCGGGCCTTTGTCGATGGTGTCGAACGCGATCCCGACAACCAGGCTATCGTGTCCAGCATAACGCGCCTCGCCGACGCTCTGGGAATGACTACGACGGCCGAGGGGGTGGAAACCCGCGCCCAGCTCGACCTGCTGCGCAAGCTCGGCTGCCAGGAAGCGCAGGGCTATCTGATCTGCGAGCCGGTGCCGGGCGAAAACTTCGCGACACCGGCCGCCGTGGCCGCCGCGATGCAGGGCGAGGCGAGCGGCATTCTCGATTATCGCAAGGGCCGCGAGGCGGTTCTGAAACGCCGCGCCAGCCGCGCGCGCTGAGCCCTCGCCAAGACGCCCGCGCTGGGCTATCGGCGCGCACATGACCACCGTCACCCGTTTCGCCCCTTCGCCGACCGGCCGGCTCCATGTCGGCAATATCCGCACGGCGCTGCACAACTGGATGCTCGCACGCAAGAACGGCGGGACCTTCCTGCTGCGGATCGACGACACCGACCCGGAGCGCAGCCGCGAGGAGTATGTCGAGGCGATCCGCGCAGACCTCGCCTGGCTCGGCATCGTGCCGGATGGCGAGGAGCGCCAGTCGCAGCGCCTTGCGCATTACGACGCCGCCTTCGAAGCCCTGCGCGCGGCCGGGCGGGTCTACCCTTGCTACGAAACCCAGCAGGAGCTGGAGCTCAAGCGCAAGATCCGCCTGGGTCGCGGCCTGCCGCCGATCTACGATCGCGGCGCGCTGGAACTGAGCGAAGACGATCGCGCGGCAAAAGAGGCTGAGGGCTTAGCCCCGCACTGGCGCTTCAAGCTTGATCACGATGCTCCGATAACCTGGGACGATGGCGTGCGCGGCGCGCAGAAATTCGACCCGGCGCAGCTCTCCGATCCCGTCATCCGGCGTGCCGACGGAAGCTGGCTCTACATGCTACCGAGCGCGGTGGACGACCTCGATATGGGCGTCACCCACGTGCTGCGCGGCGAAGACCATGTGAGCAACACGGCCGTTCAAATTCAGATGTTTACCGCATTTATTGCTGCACAATATGTTGCGCAGCATGTTCCGGCTTTCGCGCACGAGGCTCTGCTGGTCGGCAAGGAGGGCAAGCTGTCCAAGCGGCTTGGCTCGCTGGGCTGCGATGCGTTCCGGGACAAGGGCATCGAGCCTCAGGCGCTGGTCGCCTTGCTGGCACGCCTCGGCACTGCCTTGCCGGTCGAGCCGATTGCCGAAACCGCCGCGCTGGTCGAGACTTTCGACCTTGGGACCTTTGGCCGCGCGCCGGCGAAGTTCGACGAGGCCGAGCTGGAGCGGATCAACACCGCGCTGGTTCACCAGATGGAGTTTGCCGATGTGGCGGGCCGTCTTCCCGAAGGCATGGACGAAGCGGGCTGGCACGCCGTGCGCCCGAACCTCTCGCATGTCGATGAAGCGGGCGAATGGTGGCGCCTCGTCACCGGCCCTATCGAACCGCGCAGCTTCGAGGCCGAGGACCGCGCCTATCTGGCACAGGCGGCTGAGGAGCTTGATTGGGGCGAGGATCCCTGGCGCGCGCTGACCGGCGCGCTCAAGGAGAAGACCGGGCGCAAGGGCAAGGCGTTGTTCCTGCCGCTGCGCCAGGCCTTGACGGGGATGGACCATGGGCCCGACATGGGCGAACTGTTGCCGCTGATTGGAGAAGCCCGCGCGCGCGAACGGCTGGAGGCCGCTGCGCAAGGGTAAAGGGAGAAAGGCCTATGACCGTGTCGCTCGCATCGGAAATCACTTTGCCATGCGGGGCGGTGCTCCCGAACCGGCTTTCGAAAGCGGCGATGACGGAAGGGCTGGCAACGCCCGATGGGCGGCCCACACCCGAGCTTGAACGGCTTTACGGCATTTGGTCCGATGGCGGGGCGGGCATGCTGCTTTCGGGCAATATCATTGTGGACAAGGATCACCTCGAGCGCCCCGGCAACGTGGTGATCGAGCGTGAGCCCGACGCCGATTTCAAGGCGCGACTCGCCAGCTGGGCCAAGGCGGCGACGCGCAATGGCAACCACTTCTGGGCGCAGATCAGCCACGGCGGCCGGCAGACGCAGGCGCTGGTGAACCCGAACCCCAAGTCGTCCTCCGACGTGCAGCTGGCGCTGCCTGGCGGCCAGTTTGCCAAGCCCACGCCGCTGACGACGGATGAGATTGCCGATCTGGTGCAGCGCTGGGCCATCGCGTCCAAGGCCTGCCAGGAGGCAGGTTTTACCGGCGTGCAGATTCACGGCGCGCATGGCTACCTGATCTCGCAGTTCCTCTCGCCGCGAGTGAACCTGCGGACCGACGAATATGGCGGCAGCCTCGAAAACCGCGCGCGGTTCCTGCTGGAAATCGTCGCCGCCGTACGCGCGGCAGTGGGCCCGGCTTTCCCGATCTCGGTCAAGCTCAACAGCGCCGATTTCCAGAAGGGCGGGTTCGATTTCGGTGACAGCTTGCAGGTCGTAAAATGGCTCGAGGCGGCCTCGGTCGATTTGATCGAAATATCGGGCGGTACCTACGAACAGCCCAAGCTGATGGGCGTGGAAGGCATGGAAGAGGAAGAGGCGCAGAACGTCGCGCCCTCGACCGCCGCGCGCGAAGCCTATTTCGTGGACTTCGCCAAGGCGATGCAGGACGAGGTTTCGGTCCCGCTGATGGTCACCGGCGGCTTCCGCACCCGCGCTGCGATGGAACAGGCGCTGGAAAGCGGGGCGGCGGATGTGATCGGTCTTGGCCGTCCGCTATGCGTCGATACCGATGCGCCAAATGCGCTGCTTGGCGGGGCGGGCGAGCTCGCGCGGTACGAGGACAATCTCGACCTGCTCCCCGCCTGGCTCGGCTTCCTCAAGCGCTTCCAGATGATGAAGGCGATCAACGGCTTTGCCGGCATCTACTGGTTCTACGAGCAGCTGTGGATGCTGGGCCACGAGGGGCGCGTTGACCGCGATTTTCCTGTGATGAAAGCCTTCCGCCTCGTCGATGCGCGCAACAAGCGCATCATGAAGGAGCGCCGCGCGCTCTTGTAGCGCCGGTCTCTTCTCCCTAGCTGACGCGCGATGCTCGCCGCCCTCCATCGCTGGCCCCTGCGCGTATTCGCCGCGTTGCTGCTGGCGGTGCTGTGCGCACAGGCGTTGCCGTATCAGCCGATCTCGCTCGATCGCGGGCGCGGGCCGGTATTCAGCGCGGCGACGGCAGAAGTCACCTTGCCGCCGCGTGAAGACGAAGCTGAGCTGGTCTGCACGCTTGCCGCGCCTTGTCCCGACGAACGGCCCTCTGCCGCCGGTCAGCTCCCGGTCATCGCCGCGGCCGTCATACCGGGCATGCGCGAGCGCTGGGCTGCCCACCGTGTCCGCGGCCCGCCGCTGCGTCCGCCACCGCGTTCAATCGCCGCCCCGCGGGGACCGCCACACCTGTCCTGAATCGCAACGTGCCCCTGCGGGCGCGCGCTTCCCATTCAGACAGGACATATCTTATGACAATTCATGATGACGGCGCGCATGCCGTCCACGACCGCTTCGACCGCGTCGAGGCGCTGCTTTCGCGCTACCCCGAAGTTGCCGAGGCCGAACTGGCCGAGCTGAAGCGCTGGTTCAGCAAGGAGGCATCGGCCTTCGAGGTCGCCAGCCTCGCGAGCAAAGACGAATTGCGCAGCCGCTATTGCGCTTTCCGTGCCGACCATGTCGACAAGATCGGCACGATGGACATGCTCGCGATCGTCTGCGGCACCGTGTTGCTGCTTGGCGCGATAGCGTGGTTCGCAATGGCCGGCTGAACAGCCGCGCAAGCTTCCGTGCGGGCGGGTGCCATCGGCGCTCGCCCGCTTTCGATCAGCCGTCGTGCTTGTCCAGCTCGTCGCCGGAAATGGTGACGACGTGCATGAGGTTGGTCGAACCCGGCGTGCCGAACGGAACGCCGGCAAGCGCGATCAGCTTGCTACCGGCCTGCCCGAACCCGTGGCGCAGCGCCATGCGCTTGCCCTTGGCGATCATCTCTTCGAAGCTGCCGATATCCTTGGTTGCGACCGCATGGGCACCCCACAGCAGGCCGAGGCGGCGGGCGGTCTTCATGCTCGGCGTCAGCACCAGCATCGGCACGCTGGGTCGCTCGCGGGCCACGCGGCGCGCGGTCGAGCCGGACCCGGTGAACACGGTGATCGCGCTGATCGGAACCGTATCCGCCACCGTCATGCAGGCGTGGCTGAGCGCATCGGCCGTGGTCGCATCGGGCGGCGTGTCGAGCAGGCGCACGCGTTCGAGATAGGCCTCGTCGCGTTCCACCTGGCGGGCGATCTTGTGCATGATCGTCACGGCTTCTTCGGGCCAGTCGCCGGCGGCGGTTTCCGCCGACAGCATGACCGCATCCGCGCCGTCATAGACCGCATTGGCCACGTCGGATACTTCCGCACGGGTCGGCGCGGGGCTTTCGATCATGCTTTCCAGCATCTGCGTCGCCACGATCACCGGCTTGCCTTTGAGACGCGTCTCGTTGACGATTTTCTTCTGCAGCGGCGGGACTTCCTGCGGCTCCAGCTCCACGCCAAGGTCGCCGCGTGCGACCATGATGCCGTCGGCCGCGTCGATGATCTCGTCGAGGCGGCGCACCGCCATCGGCTTCTCGATCTTGGCGCACAGCGCGCCGTATCCGCCCATCAGCTTGCGCGCTTCGGCAAGGTCTTCGGGGCGCTGGACGAAGGACAGGCCGATCCAGTCGACACCCTGCGAGATGGCGAAGGCCAGGTCCTTGCGATCCTTGTCCGTGAGCGCGGGGATCGGCACTTCGGCATCGGGAACGTTGACGCCCTTGCGGTCGGAAATGACCCCGCCGACCTCGGCCGAGCAGAGGATTTCGTTTTCGTCCGCGCGGATCACCTTCAACCGGATCTTGCCGTCGTTGATCAGCAGGCGCTGGCCCTTTTCGAGCAGGCCGAAGAGTTCAGGGTGCGGCAGCTCGACGCGGGTCTCGTCGCCGGGCTCGGGATTGCGGTCGAGCGTGAAATGGCCCGAATGGCGGATGACCGCCTGCCCGTCCTTGAACTTGCCGACGCGCAGCTTGGGGCCTTGCAGGTCGGCCAGGATGCCGATCGGGCGCATGAACTGCTTTTCCATCGCACGGATGGCGGCGATGGTCTTGGCGTGGTCGGCGTGCTCGCCATGGCTCATGTTCACGCGAAACGCATCGACCCCGGCCTTGAACAGGCGGGCGAGCATCTCGGGAGAGCGGCTGGCAGGACCGACGGTGGCGAGGATCTTGACCTTGCGGCCGCGCGGGTCGAGCTTCGGAGCGGAATTGGCCATGGAAATCGCCTATGGCACCCCCATGCGACAAAGCAAGGACGATAGAGCAATGACTACGAATGCGAGCGACCCTCTCGACCAACTCGACGATGCCGTAGCGGCAGCGGCGTTTCGCCGGCTGGTGCGCCACCTGCGCCACCGCCACGATGCCCAGAACATCGAGCTGATGGGCCTCGCCGGCTTCTGCCGCAACTGCCTCGCCGACTGGATTCGCGACGCGGGCTTCGAAGGCGACAAGCCCACCGCGCGCGAGCTCATTCACGGCATGCCGATGGACGAATGGAAGGCCACCCGCCAGTCGCCCGCGACCGAGGAACAGATCGCCGCGATGGAAGCGAGCCTTACGCGCAACAAGGCGGATCTGCGCTAGGGCGCGATTTATCGACAGGGACGGTTTCGCCCGCGCGCTGGCGGCGCTATTCGAAAGCCATCTCGCGCCCCTGGCGCGATTCTCACACAACCGGAGATGACGACCCATGGCTGAAGCCACCGACGACCGCCTGCGCCTGCTGATCGAGCGCATCGAACGCCTCGAAGAAGAAAAGAAGGGCATCGCCGACGACATTCGCGACGTTTACGCCGAAGCCAAGGCGGTCGGTTACGACACCAAGATCATGCGCCAGATCATCCGCCTGCGGAAGATGACGCCCGACGATCGCAGCGAGCAGGAAACGATCCTCGACACCTACAAGGCCGCGCTCGGCATGGGCTGAGGTGGTGCGGCGGGCTCTCGCTTGAAATGGGACGGGCGCGTCCTATCTCTCTAATACACCCACATTGGAGGAGATTGAGGACATGCCCGGACCCTGGAAAGACGCCCGCGGGATCATCGTGACGACCACACCGACCATCGAGGGTCGGCCTATCCAGGACTATCTCGGTATCGTCACCGGCGAAGTTATCGTCGGGGCCAATCTGTTCCGCGATCTCTTTGCCAACATCCGCGACATCGTCGGCGGACGCTCGGGCAGTTACGAGCGAATCCTTGCCGAAGCGCGCGAGCAGGCGATTCAGGAACTGCAGGCCGAATGCGGTGCACGCGGCGGCAACGCGGTGGTCGGGATCGACCTCGATTACGAAGTGATCGGCGACACCGGATCGATGCTGATGGTTTCGGCCAGCGGGACGGCGGTAAAGGTCTGACCTAACCCGCGGCGCTTCCTGCCCAAAGCACCAGCGAAATGAACGCGCCGTTGTGGAGGGCGTGGAGCAGCATGCTCGACCATAGCCCGTAGTGCACGCGCGCATAGCCGAGCAGCATGCCGGTGATGAACTGCGGCAGCACCAGCGGCAGGGCAGAGGTCATTTCGTCAGGCTCGAAATTGAACAGGTGGATCAGTGAAAAGCCGAAGGTGCTCAGCCAGAAGAAGACTGGAAAGGCGCGGCTGAACCAGCCCATTGGGGGACGACCGCGCAGCAGGAAGAGCACGATGCCTGCGATCAGCGCGCCCCCGATCACGCCGATCCCCATGGCGGCAAGCCCGCTTTCGAGCGCATCGGTGCCGTAGGAAAACCCGCTCAGCGCGAGCAGCATCGTGATGCCCACCGCGCCCAGCCCGAAGGCGAGCAGCGCAAGAACGTGGCCGGGCCTGCCCGACAGCCATCCGCGGAACAGGATCTCCTCGACCACCGGCGCGCCGATCACCACGGCAAAGATGATCGCCGAGCCGATCTCGACCCCGGCAAGCGCGGTTTCGGGCACATCGACGCCGGTCGACATCACCGTGCCAGCAATGGCCAGCAGCACGATCATCGCGGCAAAATCGAGCATCAGAAGGCGGCCGAGCGCCACGAGGCTGGCAAGGCGCGGCGGCGCGGCGCGGGCGGGCAGCGTCGGGCGTTTCAGGAAGCGGGCCAGCTGGCCCCATTCCGCGCGCAGCGAATTCGCGGGCGCAAGGCTTGTCGTTCCGGCGTTCATGCGGCTAAGGCGACCCCCAAGAGTCTCTTGCATCGAAGAGATACGTTCCAACCAATCGAACACCGAAGCGAAACCATGGCCGGCCATTCCAAATTCAAGAACATCATGCATCGCAAGGGCGCGCAGGACAAGAAGCGCTCGAACCTGTTTTCCAAGCTCAGCCGCGAAATCACCGTGGCGGCCAAGATGGGCATGCCCGATCCGGACATGAACCCGCGCCTGCGCCTGGCGGTCAACAACGCCAAGTCGCAGTCGATGCCGAAGGACAATATCCAGCGCGCGATCGACAAGGCGACCAGCGGCGATGACGAGAACTACGAAGAAGTCCGCTACGAAGGCTACGGCCCGGGCGGCAGCGCGATCATCGTCGAGGCGCTGACCGACAACCGCAACCGCACCGCCACCGCCGTGCGCACGGCCTTCTCGAAGAATGGCGGCAACCTCGGCACCGAAGGGTCTGTTGCCCACGGTTTCGAACGCCTTGGCTTCATCTTCTACCCGGCCGATGCGGGCGATGAGGAAAAGGTCCTCGAAGCCGCGATGGAAGCGGGCGCGGACGATATCTCTTCCTCGGAAGACGGTCACGAGATCTGGACCGCGGCGGAAGACCTGCACCAGGTTGCCGGCGATCTTGAAAAGGCGCTGGGCGAAGCGGAAACCGTAAAGCTCGCCTGGAAGCCCAACCTCACCGTCGAAATGGACGAAAAGGGCGCGGGCACGCTGCTCAAGCTGATCGACGCGCTCGAAGATGACGACGACGTCCAGACCGTCTGGGGCAATTACGACATTTCCGACGATATCATGGACAAGGTCGGCGGATAAGTCGGCCTGCCATGCGTCTCAGGGACTGGCTCCTTGCCTCGATTCTAGGCGGAGCCTTCCTGCTGGCGCTGGCCTGGCGGCTCGGCTGGATGATCGGGCTGCCCGAGTGGTAAGCGCGTCCCCATGTTGATCCTCGGCCTCGACCCATCGCTTAGCTGCACGGGCTGGGGCGTGATCCGGGCAGAAGGCTCGCGCATCACGCATATCGCCAATGGGCAGGTGCCGACCGATGCGAAGGCGCCGATGGCGCTGCGGCTGGCCGGGCTTCAGGAAGCGCTTGTGGAGGTGATCGGGGAGTACGCGCCCGAGCGCGCGGCGGCCGAAGAGGTCTTCGTCAACAAGAACCCGCAATCGACCCTCAAGCTCGCGCAGGCGCGCGGCTGCGTGCTGGCGGCCTGCGGCGCGGCGGGCCTGCCGGTGAACGAACACGCGGCGCGGCTGGTCAAGAAAGCGGTGGTGGGAACGGGCGGCGCCGACAAGCGCCAGGTCCAGGCTATGCTGGCGGTGCTGCTACCCGGCGCAAAGATTGCCGGGGCCGATGCAGCCGATGCGCTCGCCGTGGCGATTGCCGATGCGCATCTGACGCCCTCGCGCTGATATTCGGGGGGAAGCGCGCGAGGGGTGGGCGGGTCTAGCCGATCAGGCGAAGACCGCGGGGCTTGCCGGGACGATGGCAGTGGCGAACAGGACAGCCGAAACGGTGACGGCGAAGGCGGCTGCGAACAGGCTCTGGTTGGTCGTATCGAACATGGGTTGGTTTCCTTTGTGAGCCGAAAGTCCGCCGGTTGGCGCGGCTCTCGGCGGGGTGTCAGGCAAAGACGGCCGGGCTGGCGGGGATGATGGCCGAAGCGAACAGCGCAGCCGAGATGGCGATGGCGAAAGCAGCGGCGAAGAGGTTCTGGTTGGTCGAAGCGATCATGGGTCAATTCCTTTGGTTCAGTCTGTCGGCAAGACCGTCTTGCCGGATGCCAAAAGGATTGCAGGGGGCGTGCCAAACTCGAAAAACCGCAGAATTCTGGGGTTTCTCTCTCCCGTTTGCGAATGGCCCTCGTTCATGTTTCCGCAATCTTGGGAAATTTCACCAACAGATGGGATCAGCCTTCTCCAGGCTCTTGGGATGCCCCCTGTCCTACACAGGCGAGAGCCGTTAGAGCCGTCCCTCATCCGCCCTTCGGGTCCGGCTTTTCCCGGCCAGGACCTTGTTCCACCCGTTCCATCCTGAAGGACCCGATCTGTGACCATCCATCTCTATGGCATTCCCAATTGCGACACCATCAAGAAGGCGCGCCGCTGGCTCGACACGCAGGGAATTGGCTACACCTTCCACGACTACAAGAAGGAAGGCGCCGATCCTGAGAAGCTTTCTGCCTGGATCGAAGCGGAAGGCGTCGACACTGTGCTCAACCGGCGCGGCACGACCTGGCGCCAGCTGCCCGATGCGGAGAAGGAAGGCGTCGATGCGGAGAAGGCGGTGCAGCTGCTCGAAGCGAATCCCAGCATGATCAAGCGCCCCGTGGTCGAACACGCGGGCGGGCTGCTGGTCGGATTTAAGGAAGACGCCTGGGCGGCCGCGCTTCAATAACCGCTGCCGGTGCTCCAGCCTTCGTTGCTGCCGGCGGTCACGCCGCGCGCGTTGTCGTTCGTGACACCGGTGATCGAACGCTTGACCGCGCCGAGGTCGCTGCCAGACCCGTAGATGAGGCCGAGAACGAGGGCCGAGGCGATGAGGAGCTTCTTGAACATGATGAAGTCCATTCTAGCCAGGCGGGTTAAGGCCACCTTGCTGGCAATGCTTGCCGCGCTGTTTACTCTAAATTCAGCATACGCGGCGGACTCCGATTTCCTCGTCATCGCCCACCGCGGATCGAGCGGCGAACGGCCCGAGCACACGTTGGCTGCCTACGAACGGGCGATCGACCAAGGCGCAGACTACATCGAACCCGATCTTGTGGTGACGAAGGATCTCCACCTGGTCGCGCGCCACGAAACCGAGATTGGCGAAACCACCGATGTCGCCGTTCGCGAGGAGTTCGCCGACCGCAAGCGGACCAAGACAATCGAGGGCCGCGCGGTGACCGGCTGGTTCGCGGAGGACTTTACGCTTGCCGAGCTACGCACTTTGCGGGTGCGCGAGCGGCTGCCGGAATTGCGGCCTGCCAACGCGCGCTTCGACGGGCTCTACCAGATTCCGACCTTTGCCGAGATACTTGCGCTGGTGCAGGCCAAGGAAACCGAGACCGGGCGGACCATCGGGCTCTATCCTGAACTCAAGCATCCGACCTGGCTGCTGCAGGAAGAAGGCATCGACACGGTCGACCTCCTGGCCACTGCGCTTGAGGACGCCGGCCTGGACGGCAGCGATGCGCCCGTGTTCGTCCAAGTCTTCGAGGTGGGGCCGCTCAAGCGAATGAACGCGCTGGTCGATACGCCGCTGGTGCTGCTGATCTCCTCGCAGGGCGGCCCTTACGACGAACCGGCGATGGGCTGGGCCGACATCATGACGCCCTCCGGCCTCGCTGAAGTTGCGACCTATGCCGACGGGATCGGGCCCTACCTCGGCCACGTTCTCAAGGCAGACGGCACGCCGACCGGGCTGGTCGCAGCGGCGCACCAGGCGGGGCTGAAGGTCCATCCCTGGACGCTGCGTAAGGAAAACGCTTTCCTCCCTCCGGCGCTGCGGCGCGGCGAAGCGGAGGGTGATACGGGCAATCTGGCCGCGCTCGTGCAGCTGGTGATGGCCTCGGGCGCGGACGGCGTTTTTACCGACGACCCGGCGCCGGTGCTCAGCGCGCTCGAGCGGTGACGATGTAATTCAGCGCGAGATCATCCGATAGGTGAAGCCCCCTGGTGGGCGAGAAGCCGATCCCGCGCGGTTCGCCCATGTCGAGCCCGGCCTCTGCCAGCAGCGCGCCGAGTTCCTCCGGCGTGATGAAATCGTCCCAATGGTGCGTGCCCTTGGGAATCAGCCCCACGCCTTCCGCCGCACCGATCATCAGCAGGCGCGATTGCGGCGTGCGGTTGGGCGTGGACAGGACCATCAGCCCGCCCGGTGCAAGCCGCGCTGCCAGCGCCGCGACGAAGGCCTGCTTGTCCGCCACGTGTTCGATCACTTCCATGGCGGTGACGAGGTCGAATGTGCCGATGTCGAGGCTGCCGATCTCGCCGGCGATATAGCGGATCTCGAGCCCGCCGCCTTCGGCGTGCAGTGCAGCCGCGGCGGTGTTCTCGGGCGCGGCGTCGACACCGGTCACCTCGGCGCCGAGGCGGGCCAGCGGTTCGCACAGCAAGCCCGCGCCGCAGCCGACGTCGAGCGCGCTCTTACCCGCTAGCGGGCGGCGCGCCTCGATATCGCCCGCCCAGTGCAGGTCGATCGCTTCGCGCAGGTAGGCAAGGCGTACCGGGTTCAGCCGGTGGAGCATGGCCGAGGAGCCCTTGGGGTCCCACCAGTCCTTGGCAAGCTGGCCGAAATGGGCGGCTTCTTCCGGCCGGATCGTTGGGCCGCCTGAAGTATTGCTACTGGCGCTCGTGGTTGCATCGCTCATGCCGCGTGGCTAGCAGCCATAGCCTACGCATTCCAGCACGGAGACTTACCTCCTTGGCACGTATCGTGATGAAATTCGGCGGCACCTCCATGGCGGGGACCGAGCGCATCCGGCGCGTCGCCAACATCGTGCGCAAACAGCAGGCGCGCGGGCACGAGGTCGCCGTCGTCGTCAGCGCGATGGCGGGCGAGACCGACCGCCTGGTGAACTTCTGCCGCGAAGCCAACGCCATGTACGACCCGGCCGAATACGACGTCGTGGTCGCCAGCGGCGAACAGGTGACGAGCGGGCTGCTCGCGCTCACGCTGCAATCGCTCGGCTGCAAGGCGCGCAGCTGGCTGGGCTGGCAGCTACCGGTCAACACGATCGAAGCCCATGCCAAGGCCCGCATCGACAGCATCGACGCAGACGAGCTGATCGCCAGCATGGAACGCGGCGAGATTGCCGTGATCCCCGGCTTCCAGGGCCGTGGCGCCGATGGCCGCGTGACGACGCTTGGGCGCGGCGGATCGGACACTTCGGCCGTGGCCGTGGCCGCTGCCGTCAAGGCTGACCGCTGCGACATCTACACCGATGTCGACGGCGTCTACACCACCGACCCGCGCATCGTTGCCAAGGCGAAGAAGCAGAAGGCGGTGACTTACGAGGAAATGCTCGAGCTCGCGAGCGTCGGGGCCAAGGTGCTCCAGACGCGCAGTGTGGGCCTGGCCATGAAGGAGGGCGTGCGCGTGCAGGTCCTCTCCAGCTTCGTGGGCGAGGACGCGATCCCCGCCGACGAACACCCCGGTACGATGATCGTGTCGGAGGACGAAATGGATGAATTGGTGGAGAAGGGCGAAGTGGAACGCCAGCACGTAACCGGCATCGCGCACGACAAGAACGAGGCGAAGGTGATCCTCACCCGCGTGCCCGACAAGCCCGGCGCCGTGGCCCATATCTTCGAACCGCTGGCGGCGGCCAGCATCAATGTCGACATGATCATCCAGAACGTGGGCCGCGACAAGGGCGAGACCGACGTGACCTTCACCGTGCCGCAGGCCGACCTCGCCCGCGCGCAGGCGCTGCTCGAAGACAAGCGCGGCGACATCGGCTTCAACCGCCTGATCACCGACAGCCAGGTCGCCAAAATCAGCGTGGTCGGTGTCGGCATGAAGAGCCACGCGGGCGTTGCCAGCACCATGTTCAAGGCGCTGGCCGATCGAGGGATCAACATCCAGGCGATCACGACCTCGGAAATCAAGGTCAGCGTGCTGATCGACGAGGACGAAACCGAACTGGCGGTGCGCGTCCTGCACACGGCTTACGGGCTGGATGCTGCGGATGAGGTGGCGTGAGCCACACCGCAAAAATCCTCCTGCTCGGTTCGGGCGAACTGGGGCGCGAATTCGTCATCTCGGCCAAGCGGCTGGGTGCCTATGTCATTGCCTGCGACGCCTATGACGCGGCACCCGCCATGCAGGTGGCCGATGCGCGGGAGGTTTTTTCGATGCTCGATGGCGAGGCGCTTCGCCGGGTCGCCGAGCAGCACCAGCCCGACTACATCGTTCCCGAGATCGAGGCGATCCGCACCTCGGTGCTGGCCGAGCTCGAAGAGGAAGGCTTCACCGTCGTTCCTTCCGCACGTGCCGCGCAGCTCACCATGAACCGCGACGCGATCCGCGACCTTGCCGCGAACGATCTCGGCCTCGTGACGTCGAAATACCGCTACGCCAAGAACCTCGAGGAAGTGAAGGCCGCGGCCCAGCACACGGGGCTGCCCTGCGTCATCAAGCCGGTGATGTCCTCCTCGGGCAAGGGCCAGTCGACCGTCCGCCGGGAAGAGGAGCAGGAGGCCGCCTGGGATTACGCCCACGCCAACATGCGCGGCGACAGGCAGCGCGTGATTGTCGAGCAGTTCGTCGATTTCGACTATGAGATCACGCTGCTCACGGTGCGTCACAAGGGCGGCGTTACCTTCTGCCCGCCAATCGGCCACCGGCAGGAGCGCGGCGACTACCAGGAAAGCTGGCAGCCGACGCCGATGTCGGACGATGCCATCGCCAAGGCACAGGCCATGGCGAAAACGGTGGTCGACGACCTTGGCGGATACGGCCTGTTCGGCGTCGAGTTTTTCGTAAAGGGCGAGGAGGTGATTTTCTCCGAACTCTCGCCGCGTCCGCACGATACCGGCATGGTCACGCTGGTCAGCCAGAACCTCACTGAATTCGATCTGCACGCCCGCGCGGTGATGGGGCTGCCGGTTCCCGACACGATCCGCGCGCGTCCGGCGGCGAGCGCCGTGATCCTGGCCGATCAGGACAGCGAGACGGTGACCTATTCGGGCCTCGCCGAAGCGATGGAGGGCGGCGCGGACATTCGGATATTCTCCAAGCCGACCAGCCGGCCCTACCGCCGCATGGGCGTGGCGCTGGCAACGGGGAGCGATACCGACACGGCCCGCGCGGCGGCGCGCGACGCGGCGCGCAAGGTGTCCCTGCACTATTCCTGAGGGGCCAGCGCGTCCTCGTAGCGCTGGATCCACTTGAGCGCGAGGGTGAGCGTCTCCTCGCGTGCGTGGTCCGAATAGCCGGGCGGGAAGGGCAGATCCTCTTCGCGCGCGCCCATCCGCAGCATGGCAAACATCCAGCGCGCGTTCTCGGCAACGGTGCCACTGAGCGGGCCGTTCTTTTGCTCCAGCGCTGCGGTGAGCGGTGCGCGGGCTTCCGCAAGGTCCGGCCCGTGGATTATGAAGGAGCTGCGCACGGCCTCGACGATTGCCTGGCGTTGCTCGCCGGGCGCAAAGGATAGCGCTCCGGCAAGCAGGTCGAGAAGTCGCTGCGCGCTTCCCGGTTCGGGAGGCGGTGCGGGCAGCTTGGCCACTGGCGACGGCAGGTCGATCCGCGCATAGAGGCGCCCCTGATCCGCGCCCGAGGGGAGCGACGGTGCTTCGGTCATGGCGTCGCGGCCGATGGCGAAATGCGCTGAGGAAAACCCGTCCACCGCCGACCCGCCGCGGAACGCGAAGTGAAAAACGCGGGCTGGCACATGCGCGGTCACCCGGCTCTCGCGGTAGAGCGCCTGGCCGTTTCCATCGAGGATGGCGTAGCGCGCTACGCTGGTTGCTGCGCGCGCGTCGCCCCGTTGCCAGCGGACCGTGAAATCGGGTTCCGGCGCGTCCTTCGAAACGTCGAGCCGGTCCCCATTGGCGTAGCGCAGCGCCCAGCGCGCCTCGATTGCCATGCCGCGAAACAGCATCCGGTCGATGCTCACGTTGCCCGAAGGAAGATCGCCGGGCTCCGGGATATGGCGCTGGATTTCGGACATGTCCTGCGGGAAGGGCACAGCGGGGCGCTCAGGTGCACGGATCAGGCGATAGGTCGCGCTCTCATCACCCTCGGCCACCGTGACGGAGCTAACGTCTCCCAGATTTAGCAGGACGGCGCACAGTCCGTCGCAGGTCGGCGTACCTGTCTCTCCTCCGAACGCTGCCGGTTTCGACCATAGTACGTCGCCCGAAAGCGCTACCGGCTTCCCGTCGGTAACATCGGGTTCGATGGCCGCCTGGAACTCCCGGATCGCCTGCGCGCGTGAGGGCTGCATCACTGCCCAACCGATGGCGAGCGCAATGGCGAAAGCAAGGGCAGTCGACAGGGGGCCTTCGGGAAGCGGCAAGACCAGGCGGATGAGGTAGGTCGCTGCGAGATAGACGAAGACCGTCGGCATCAGGCTGAGCACGAAACCGGGCACAAACAGCAGGAAGAAGCCGATGATCACGAGGCTCGGCAACAGCCAGACGAGCGCTGCGAGCGCCCCGGACACCAACACAGCCGTTTTCAACATGCGCCCCGTCCCATTCGGTTCGCCACGAGACTAGCGCGCCCGCGTTCCCCGGCAAGGCAATTGCTTGCCGCCACGCGCGCTTGCCCCTATTCGCGCCATCCATGACCACTTATCCCAAGACCGCCCGCCTGATGCAGCGCGGCGCAGAATTCCTCGGCGGCGAAACCGCCATCCTGTGCGGCGCGATGAGCTGGGTGTCGGAACGCAACCTCGTGTCCGCCATCTCCAACGCGGGCGGCTTCGGCGTGATCGCCTGCGGGGCGATGACGCCCGAACTGCTCGAGACCGAGATCGCGGAGACGCAGAAGCTCACCGACAAGCCTTTCGGGGTGAACCTCATCACCATGCACCCGCAGCTCTTCGACCTGATCGAGGTCTGCGACAAGGCCGGTGTGGGCCATGTGGTCCTGGCGGGCGGCATTCCGCCCAAGGGCAGCGTGGATGCCATCAAGGGCGGCGCCAACCCGGCCAAGGTGATCTGCTTTGCGCCCACGCTGGCGCTGGCCAAGAAGCTGCTGCGCTCGGGCGCCGATGCGCTGGTGATCGAGGGCATGGAAGCGGGCGGCCATATCGGCCCGGTGTCGACCAGCGTGCTGGCGCAGGAAATGCTGCCCGAACTCGCCGAAGAGCACCTCATCTTCGTGGCCGGCGGGATCGGCCGCGGCCAGGCGATCGCGGGCTACCTCGAAATGGGTGCGGCGGGCGTCCAGCTCGGCACGCGCTTTGCCTGCGCCGAGGAGAGCATTGCCCATCCTGCCTTCAAGAAGGCCTTCTTCCGCGCCTCGGCGCGCGACGCGATCGCCAGCGTCCAGGTCGACCCGCGCCTGCCGGTGATCCCGGTCCGCGCGCTCAAGAACAAGGGCACGGAAGAGTTCACCCGCAAGCAGATCGAAGTCGCCGGCGTGCTCGACCGCGAGGGAATCGCCATGGCCGAAGCGCAGCTCCAGATCGAGCATTACTGGGCCGGCGCGCTGCGCCGCGCGGTGATCGATGGCGATGTCGAGAACGGCAGCCTGATGGCGGGCCAGTCGGTCGGCATGCTCAAGGAAGAAGAGCCGGTTGCGACCATCATCGAAAAGCTGATGGCGCAAAGCGAGGAGGCGCTTGCGCGCCGCTGATGTTGCCGTGGTGATCCACCGCCTGGACCTCGATTTCGCGATCTACCGCGACCGGGTCCAGGTGACCCACCATCCGACCGAAAGCTTCATCGACCAGCGGGCGGATTACGGCTTCTCGTCGGAGGCCTCGCTCGTCGCCAATCCGCGCTATCTGGAAGACACCATCGTGCGCGCGATCCGGCAGATCCTTGCCGAAGGCGGCTTCTCGCTGCGCGATCCGATTGCGCGCGTGGTCGGGGCAGAGGGCGCGCTTAACACGGCCGAGCGGGCCATAATCGAGACCGCGCTGATCGAGGCCGGCATGCGCACGGTCGTGTTCGAACTGGACGCATGAAGGCCGGGTTGCGCGCCGCCAAGGCGGTTTGCCCTTGCGCTTCGCGTCCGAGCCGCGACAAGGGCTGACCATGTCCGAACCGCTCGTCCTCACGCTCTCCTGCGCCGATCGCCCCGGTATCACCGCGCGTGTCACCTCCTTCCTCTTCGAACGCGGCGGCAACGTGCTGGAAGCCCAGCAGTTCAACGACCGCATGAGCGACGCCTTCTTCATGCGCGTCGAATTCGATCCCGGCGACGTGTCGCGCGACACCATCCGGACCGAGTTCGCTCCGCTTGCGGCCGAATACGCGATGGAGTGGAAGCTCGCCCTCCGCGACCGTCCGCGCCGGGTGCTGATCATGGTCAGCAAGTTCGACCATTGCCTTGCAGACCTGCTTTACCGCTGGCGGATCGGGGAAATGCCGATGGAGCCGGTGGCAATCGTGTCGAACCACCCGCGCGAGGCGATCGAGCACACGCATCTGGGGGACATTCCCTTCCACCACCTGCCGATCACGCGCGAGACCAAGACAAGCCAGGAAGCGCAGGTGCGCGTGATTGCCGAGGAAGCCGGCGCCGAACTCATCGTACTGGCGCGCTACATGCAGATCCTCTCGGACGAGCAGGCGGCTTATTTCTCAGGCCGCTGCATCAACATCCACCACAGCTTCCTGCCCGGCTTCAAGGGTGCCAAGCCCTATCACCAGGCGTTCGAGCGCGGGGTGAAGATGATCGGCGCCAGCGCGCATTACGTCACAGCCGATCTCGACGAAGGCCCGATCATCCACCAGGACGCGGAAAGCATCAGCCACGCCGACACGCCCGACGAGCTGGTCCGCAAGGGCCGCGACATCGAAAGCCGCGTGCTGGCCGAAGCCGTGCGCCTTCACCTCGAAGAACGCGTGCTCCTCAACGGCCAGCGGACAGTGGTTTTCCGCGGTTAATCTACCGGCTTGCAGCATGTGCAAGCCAGGTTGGACCCTTTTCATTCCCCGCGCCGCCCGAGCAGGCCTATAGCCCTCTCAACAAGGGGGGGAGTCATGACAGCAGGAAACGCGGCCGTGATCGGGGGCGGCATAGCCGGGCTGAGCGCTGCCGTCGGCCTCGGCAAGGCAGGCTATGATGTCACCCTGTTCGAACGGGCGCCGGAGATCCGGCCGATGGGCGCCGCGCTGTCCATCTGGCGCGGAGCCATGGCAGGGCTCGACTGGCTCGAATGCGGTGATGCGGTGCGCGCGGGCAGCGCCCCGATCCGCTCGATCGCCCTTTCGACGCGGGACGGGCGTGCGCTGTTCGGACCGGTTGATCTTGCCGGCATGGACAGCTGGCTGCCGATGCGCACCCTTCTTCAGGCAGCCCTCGCAGCGCGGCTCGATCCGGCAGCGCTCCGGCTCGGCCATCCCGTAGAGGACGTGCGCCCTGCAGCCGACAAGGTGGAGGTGATCGCACAGGGGCAAGCTGTTGGCGCGTTCGATCTTTGCGTTGTGGCCGATGGTATCCACTCGGCCGTGGCCGACCGCCTGCTGGGCAATCGCGCGCAGTTTCGATCCTATGTCGGGGCGCTCGGCATTGCTTCCCACGCAGCAGGAGACTGGCCCGAAGGCCACGGCGAAGAGGTCTGGCATGGCGATGAGCGCTTCGGCCTGTTCGATGCAGGGGAAGGGCGGCGCTACTGGTTCTATATGCGCACCGCCCGCGGCGCGGAAGAAGTCGGCGCCATCGACCATGCGTTTGTGGCGCAACGCTCAACTGGCTGGGCCAGTGTGCTCGGGGAGACGGTGCGCTCGACCAATCCATCCCATGTCATCCCCGTCGCCATGTCTGCCCGGCCTGCGCCGAAGCGCCTCGGCGCGGGGCGCATCATCTGCGTGGGCGATGCGGCGCACGCCATGGAGCCGAACCAGGGGCAGGGCGGTTGCCAGGGGATCGAGGATGGCTGGGCGCTGGGCGTTCTGGCGCAGCGCCTGCCCCCAGAGGACATCCTTCCCGCCTTCGAGAGCCTACGCCTCGCGCGCCTGCGTTCGGTCATGCGCGATTCGCTCCTGATGGGGCGGCTTGCCCACTATGGCAGCGCTGCCGAGCGAGCGATCGGGCGCGCCGCGTTTGCCGCGACGCCAGCGTCGCTCGATGGGTGGCAACTGCGGCGACGCCTGGCGCCGCCGGCTTACGCCTAGCGCCGCGCGACCCGGTTGGCCGCGCGGGCGTTCTCCATGTCCTTGTCCTCGTTGGCACGCTGGATGACATAGGCGCGGATGGCCTCGATCTCGTCCGGAGTCATGGAGCCTGAGAAGCTGGCCATGCCATTATCCTTCAGCGCACCGTCGTGGACGATCGCCTGCCAGGCCTGCCGGTTGTCGAGCGCGCCCGAACGGCGCAGGTCGGGCAGGACGGTCGAACCCACCGCGCCCGGCGCGTGGCAGACGGCGCAGTAGCGCGCGTACTTCTCGCGGCCGAGTTCGATGGTGGCAGCGCTGGCGCGGCTCGGCGGCGGGTCGAGCGGTGCGGCGGCCAGTTCCGGCTCGGCCGGAAGCTCGCCATTGCCGCCCAGCTTGAACACCAGCAGGCGGCTGATGTTGCGCACCGGGTGCATCTGGTCGATCAGCGTGCCGTCGGCGGTGATGGCGAAGGCGCCGCCCCAGCCGGCGAGGACCGCGACATACTGCTCGCCGTTCACGGTGTAAGTGATCGGCGGGGCGACCACGCCGGTCTGCGCGCCGAAGCTCCAGAGTTTTTCCCCGTTGGCGCTGTTGTAGGCGGCAAATTCGCTGCCCGAATTGCCCTGGAAGACAAGGCCGCCGCCCGTGGCGAGTACGCCGCCGTTCCACGGACCGGGGTGCTCGACGCTCCAGCGCGCTTCCTGCGCCACCGGGTCCCAGGCGACCAGCTTGCCCGAAATCGTGCCTTCCACCTCGCGGCGGAAGCCCATGTCGGGAGGCAGATCGCCCGCACCGATGTCGAAGCCGATGTTGAAGCCGCGGTTGGTGTCGGGCTTCCAGTCGGCTTCCGGCGCGTAGAGCATCGCGGCTTCGAAGGCCGGGATGTACACGAGGTTCTCGCCCGGATGGTAGGCCATCGGGTGCCAGTTATGGCCGCCCAGCGGCCCCGGCATCACCATGGCCGGCTGGCCGGTCTTGTCGACGCGTGTTTCCGGGTTCTCGATCGGGCGCCCGTTTTCGTCGATCCCGGTGGCCCAGTTGAGCGCGATATAGGGTTCGCCGCTCAGGAACTCGCCCGTCGCGCGGTCGAGCACGTAGAAGAAACCGTTCTTGGGCGCCTGCATCAGCACCTGCCGCTCGCGCCCGTCGATCTCCATGTCAGCAAGGATGATGTGCTGCGTGGCGGTGTAGTCCCAGGTCTCGCCCGGCGTGGTCTGGTAGTGCCAGACATATTCGCCCGTGTCGGGCCGGATCGCCACGATGCTGGAGAGGTAGAGGTTGTCGCCTTCACCCGTCCCGTCTTCGCCAGGGCTGCGATAGGCGCGGTTCCAGGGGCTGCCGTTGCCGACGCCGAAATAGAGCAGGTCGAGCTCGGGATCGTAGGCCATCGAGTCCCACACGGTCCCGCCGCCGCCAATGCCGTTGTCGCTGGAAAGGACATCGCCGCTCCAGGTCTCGGCGGCGGTCTTGAGGTATTCGGGCGCATCGTCGCCATCGTCGCCCGGCACGGTGTAGAAGCGCCACAGCTCCTCGCCGTCCTCGGCGTCATAGGCCGCAATGTAGCCGCGCACGCCAAATTCGGCGCCGCCATTGCCGATCAGCACCTTGCCATCGACGATGCGCGGCGCGCCGGTGATCGAATAGGCCTTGTCCTGGTCGACCGTGACCTTTTCCCAGATGACCTCGCCCGTATCTCGGTCGAGCGCCACGAGGCGCCCGTCGAGCGTGCCGAGGAACAGGCGATCGCCCCAGGCGGCGAGCCCGCGGTTCACGACGTCGCAGCATACCTTCACGCCGGTTTCGCCCGGAACCTCGGGATCGTAGCTCCACAGCGGTTCGCCGGTTGCGGCGTCGAAGGCGAACACCTTGCTCCACGCGCTGGTGACATAGAGCTTGCCGTCCATCACCAGCGGCGTTGCTTCCTGTCCGCGCGCGGTGTCCATGTCGGCAAACCAGGCAAGGCCCAGCTCGCTCACCGTGGTGCGATTGACCTGGTCGAGCGGGGAAAAGCGCTGTTCGGCGTAAGTGCCGCCGTGGGTGATCCAGTTGGCCGGGTCTTCGCCTGCATTCACCAGCCGGACCTTGTCGATGCCGCCGACCGGCGCGTCGTCCGCTCCGCCGCTGCATCCCGCCAGTGTTCCTGCAAAGCCCAGTGCGGCCAGCGCCGCCCAACCGATTGCCTTCATTTCTCTCTCCCCCGCGACTGATCCGTCGCTTGTATGAAACCTATCCTGCCCCGCGCGCGTTATCTTGTCCATACGGCGCGAATGCAGGGCATTGTGCGCCGATGAGGGATCACGAGGAGAAGTACCCCATGTGCGACGAACAGGACCTGGCCCGCTGGGCGAAAGCGAAGATTTCCCGGCGTGCGTTCGGCGGCGGCGCGATGGCGGCCGGCGCGGTTGCCTGCGCGCCGATCGAAGCGGGCGCCGATACGGCGATGGCCACCGGCGGCCTCACGGAACGCATGGTGAGCTTCGATGCGCCCGGCGGCACGATGGACGGCTTCTTCGTGCATCCTGCGGGCACCCGCAGTCCGCTGGTCCTGTTCTGGCCCGACATCGCGGGCCTGCGCGAATCCAAGCGCCAGATGGCGCGGCGGCTGGCGGGCGAGGGCTATGCCGTCTTCGTCGCCAATCCCTATTACCGCGACGTTGCCGGTCAGCAGTTCGAGGACTTTGCCGATTTCGCCGCCAATGGCGGCTGGGACAAGGCGCGCCAGTGGCGGCCCAAGCTCGATGCGGAAGCAATCCAGGCCGATGCGCGCGCCGCGACCGCCTGGCTCGACACGCAGGACGGAGTCGACCGCAGCCGCGGTATCGGGACGCAGGGCTATTGCATGGGCGGCCCCTTCACCGTGTGGAGCGTTGCAGCCGTCCCGCGCATGAAGGCGGCGGCCAGCTTCCACGGCGGCGGCCTGGTGCGCGAGGCTGAATCCAGCCCGCACCGCATGTTGCGCGAGGATGCGCACTATCTCATAGCGGTGGCGGAGAACGACGACGCGAAGGATCCCAGCGCGAAAACCGCGTTCCGCGCGGCGATGGACGAAGCCGGCTCCAAGGGCGAGGTCGAGGTCTACGCCGCCGACCACGGCTGGTGCGTGCCGGATTCGCCCGCCTATGACGAGGCCGAAGCCGAACGCGCCTGGGCGCGGCTGCTGGCGACCTACGCGGCCGCGCTCTAGCGGTTTAGCTGGTTAGCGTTTCGCTGAAGCGGCCGTGCTTGCGGTAGCGCACCATCCACTTGTCGAGAAACAGGCCGAGCGGCTTTGGCGCAATACCCAGCTTCTCGAAGCCGGGGTGCTCGCCTGAGACGACATTGCCCTGCTTCAAGAGCTTCCACTGGTCGCTGCCCATCGGCGTACCGGGGAGGGCGGCGAAGGTGGCCGACAGCCCGTCGGGCATGGGAAGGAAGGCGCGGTTGCGGTTCTGCGCTGCGGCAATAGCCTCGTTGATTTCCATCATCGTGAACTGTTCGGGCCCGCCTAGCTCGTAGATCTTGCCGCCGAACTTGCCCGGGTCTTCCAGCGTGCGCACCGCCGCTTCCGCGACATCGTCGACATAGACGAGCTGCAGCTTCGCATCAGGGCCGAACACCGGCAGCACCGGCAGGGTCGCGATCAGGCCGGCGAACATGTTGAGGAAGTTGTCGTCCTTGCCGAACAGGATGCTCGGGCGCAGGATCGTCGCCTTGGGGAAGGCGGCGAGGACCCGCTCTTCGCCCAGCTTCTTGGCGGCAGCGTATTCGATCGTGGTGTCTTCGTCGGGTTCGGCCGCAATGGCGCTCACGTGGACAAAGGCCTGCGCGCCTTCCCTGGCGGCGGCTTCGGCCATCCAGCCGGGCGCTTCGCCCATGACGCGGCGCAGGTTGCCGTCGAAGGCACCGACGAGGTTGATCACGCCATCGGCGCCGGCAATGCAGCGCTCGACCGACTGGCGGTCCGCCGCATCGCAGCGGGCGAACTGCATCTGGCCGAGGTTGGCAAGCGGCTTCAGCTTGAAGGCTTTCTCCGGATTGCGGCTGGCGATACGCACGCGCGCGCCGCGCTCCAGCAGGGCCTGCGCCACGTAATTGCCGATAAAGCCGCTGCCGCCCATCAGCACCACCAGCTTGCCGTTCAACGCCCCGCTTTTCGCCATTGTAATCGCCTGTGTCCTTGTAGGTGGATTCGTCGCTGCGCCCCTTGCCTCAACCCATGGCCACCCGCAAGCGTTCCGACCGATACGAAAGGCGTTGACAGGACTCGCATGCCTTCGCTAGTGGCGCCCGCCTACCCGCGGCCGAGCTTCGATGACCGGCTTCGCGACAAGTGTGCCCAGATGGCGGAATTGGTAGACGCACCGTCTTCAGGTGGCGGCGCTCGCAAGGGCGTGGAGGTTCGAGTCCTCTTCTGGGCACCATTTTCCAGATTAGCGAATGATAAGCCCGACAGGGGCAGGCAAGTCCTCAGGGGAGGATCATGTGCCTCTATCGCAACAAGGCGGTCCTGGGCGCGGGTCGCTAGGCCTGCGGGACGAGATCGGACCATCTATTCTTTCCCAGCTCTGCGGCGAGGAAGTCGAAGGCGAGCCGGATCGGGCGGCTCGTGCGAACTTCCCGGTGGGTCACAAGCCAGGTGCTCACCGCCATGTCGGGGAGCGCGGGCCAGGCGCGTTTCAGTCCGAATTGTCCCTCGGCAACTGCGGCAGGCAGTATCGCTATGCCGGCTCCCTGCCGGGCCAGCTCGTACATGGTAGCCCCCGCCGAGGTTGTTACTCCGAAGTTGTCGCGGGTGACCGGGATGCCCAGCGCCTGCATTTGCGGGATCAGCAAACCGGCGCTCTCATAGCCGATGAAATTCGCAGCGGCGAGATCTTCGACGGTACTCAGCGGCGGCAATCCCTTCAGGTAATGGGGCGCTGCGAACAGGGACACCGCGATGTCGGGCAAACGTTTGGCCACGAGGTCTGGCTGCTCGGGGCGCGTATGGCGAATGGCAATGTCCGCTTCGCGCTGCGTGAGGTTCGCGCGGTCGTTGGAGGGCACGAGCTCAATGCTCACTTTCGGGTGAAGCTGCCGGAAGGCCACTACGAGCGCTGGCAGGGTAAACACAGCCATCGCATCGCTCGAAGTGATCCGGACCGTGCCTTCGGCTTCCTGGTTCTGACCGGTGGCAATCCTCGAAATCTGCAACGCCGCTTCACGCATTGCGCGCACATGGGGCAGAAGCTGTGTGCCGGAATCGGTCAGCCGCATCACGCGGGGGCCCCTTTCGAACAAGGTCACACCAAGGGAGTCCTCGAGGCCGGAGATCTGGCGGCTAAGCGTTGGCTGGGTCTGCCCGAGCGCTCGAGCGGCTGCTGAAAGGGAACCGGTTTCCACCGTCGCCAGGAAGGCGCGGACGTGGTTCCAATCGAAGGCGATCGCGGACCAATTCATACATTTTCGTATAGCAGAGCATCGAAAAACGGCAATTCCATCGAATCTGCGAATGCTTGAAAGGGCGCTCCAAGGAGAACGCCATGTTCAATCACCAAGCAACTAGCAATCCGGGCCCGACGCTTTCCCTGCTCTGGCTCTTCGCCATTCTCAACACGCTGTTCCGCGACATCCATGAGTTGGTCGTGGCAAGCACGATCGAGGAAATCCTGTCGGGCTCGCTCAATGGTGCGCCGGTCACCGATGCAGCGCTTGTCGCAGGGGCTGTCGCGATCCAGATACTCCTGCTCTCGGTCGTTTTCTCGACTGTGCTGCAGCCACGCTGGGCACGCAGGTGGAACCTTCTCGCTGCCCCGCTCATGCTCGCCGGGACATTTTTCGCACCCCCCGATGACCCGGACGACTACCTCTTCGCTTTCGTCGTGCTCGGCGCGTTTGCGACGATCTTCCTGATTGCCTGGCGCTGGGACGTTCCGCGCGCGCCAGGCCGGATGAACGCCCGATCCTCTCTGCCATCACGAGACTGTTCGCGGCGATCGCCGCTCCAAGAGGCAAACCCATGTATAATCCTATCCCCGACCACCCGATCTTCCTCGCCCTGCGCGCGCTCGACCGGGTCCTCACCTTCTTGCTGAAACTGCAGCTGCGGATCCCTTTCCGTGCCGGTGCGCGTTTCCAGGGTGCGCCTCGAACGGCGTTTGTACTCGCGATAACGTGCCTTCTTGCGAGCTTGCTGACGGAGATGCCGGAGATGGCGGTCCCCGAAGCTCGTACTTCGCTACTGATCGTGGTCGACGACGGCTATCCGGGTCTCGTTGGACGACTGGAGATCGTGGGGTTTTCCGGATGGACGGTAGCGGCAAACGCAAAGCTTTCCGCCAATCCCTGGGCTGCCAGTCTCGCCCTTCAAGCGGACGCCTGACGCAACGTGTCGAGCCGCCAGTCTCGACACTGGCGTCCTTTGCCGTTCGTTTTCGAACTGGCCCTTTTTGGGAACTGTCTCTCCCCGAGCCCCTGCCGCTGTTATCCGACCCGCATTCGGCTTTGTCAGATCGACTAGCCTCCGCCGATCAGGACGAAGGGTGCCCAGAACGCCGGGTGAGCCCAGCTGTGTTCCGCAGTGTCATGGCTGGAATCGAGGCGGGTTTCGCGGATGGCGTGCTGGAAAGCGGCGGCGCGCGACAATTGCGGTCGTTCCTGCAGTATCTCGAATGTGCGGACGGTGACGAAGGACGCGACGTCGTCGTTTACCGGCCAGTGCGAGGCGAGCAGGTTGCGCGCACCGGCGAAGAAGAAACTGCGTGCAAGGCTCGACAGGCCAGCGCCATTCTCTCCGGTGGCCGTGTTGCAGGCTGACAGGATCACCCAATCCGCATGGAGGCGAAGGCCGGCGACTTCGGATGCCGACAGGAAGCCGTCATCCGCAGTGCTCGCGATCGCCGGCGGAGTAAACACTAGTCCGGGCTCCACGAGGGCTTTCGCCTCGCCCGGCATCAGTCCGTGCGTCGCGAAAGCGACGACGCGCGTGTCGGAAAGATCGGCGCTGCGGACAGCGCTTTCGGTTGCCGCGCTTGCGATCCGGACGGAATTCTCGTCCGCATTCAGTGTCCGGCGCATGTTCTCCAGTTCGCGAGCCGTTCCGGGCAACCGGGCCAGTTTGCGCAGGGAATCGACATCCGCCAGACGGGTTTCTCCAGCTCCCGGACGCCAGCTCAGCACCTCGCCCGCGCCGACGTAGGAGGCGCCGCGCAACCCGCGTGTCTGGGCCTGGCCCTCGAGTATCGGATCGCCGAACCCGGCAAAGCTCGTTCGGTCGCTCGCCAAGGCGGCTTCGCCTTTGGCAAGCTTGAGCAGCTTGAGCGATTGCACCGAGGGCAGATGGGCCAGCGCATAGATATCGGCAAGCCAGCGCGTCGAGCGCAAGGCTTCAGGATCGTTGTCGAGACCTTCAGGCCGCGCAGTCACCAGCATCGAGAATGGCAGGGACGCGAGCTTTCCGCCGGCAATGACGAAGAGCTGTCCTTCGGGCTGAAGCACCCGCTCCACCGGGGCGACCAGCTCGGCATACAGCGCATGCGCAGTGCCGCGATCGAACGGGAAGGGCTCTCCTTCCCGCAGTTCGTTTTCCCAGCGATCAAGCTGCGCGGCCGTGGCTTCGGTGGTCGCCCCGACATCCCAGCGCAGGCGATCGACGGCAGTGCCGATCTGGGTTTCGGACCAGCTTGAGCGGTGCCAGGCGATCCCACCTAGCCCGATGCCAAAGGCATGCGTCCCATCCGCAGTCGGCATCAGCAAGAGAAGGGACTGGTTGGGGGCGAGGAGCTGGCGCGTTTCCTCAAGTCCGACAGGCGTCGGTTCGACCAAGGCGAGATAGGCCGGGATCTCGGCTCGGAGACGGGCTTCGATCTCCGCAATGCGGCGGCTCGCATCTTGGCGCGCGCTGATCAGTCTGGCGTTTGCGGCGGGATCGTCCGCCGGTGCGGCAAGGGCTTCGTTGAGAGCTGCGATCGCAAGATCACGGACCGCAACCATCCGTTCCCGCTCTTCGACGAGCCCGGCAAGTTCACCACCTTGCGCTTCGGCGATCCGGCGAACCGCCATTTGCGCAATCGAAGCGCTGGCCGGATTGACCATGGCCCGCTGCAGCCATTCGAAGGCCGCCGAGGTGGCCTGCGGGTCGCCGCCTTGCGATGTGAGCCAGTACGCCCCGGCCAGCAGGAGCTGCCTCTCGCCCTCGCTGCTGCTGTCGAACTCGGCGGTCTGCAGCGAGCTGTCGAAGATGCTCACCTGGGTTCTGTCGGATCGCATCGCCTCATCGAGCTGGCGGGTAGCGGCCGCGAGCTCTGCGCCGTGCTTGCCCTCTGCGATCAGCAGTTCGACAAGCAGCTGGTTCAGCGCGACTGCAAAATTCGCGTCGCGCTCCCCTGCATCAGGCGCTTCTGCAAGGCGCTGGACGATGGCCAGCGCCTCCGCGTTGCGGCGCTGGTCGCGGCGGACCAGCGCGCCGGCATAGTGTGTACGGGCCGCGAGATCTGGCTGATAGGGGCCCTCGGTTTCATCGACCAATCGAACGTCGCGCAGCCAGGACAGCACTGCGTCGGCAAGGTCCGGATGGCCCTGCCTGCGCTGCAAGGATGCAATCGCCAGCCAACCGTTGGGACCGGCATCGAAGCCCTCTACGAAATTGTCGTAGATAGCCTCTTCGGCGGCTGCAAAATCCCCTCGCGTCAATTCAAGCGGGAGGCGGGCGTTGACCCCGGCCGAGCTGCGGTCCGTTTCGATCGGCACCGCACCAGCCTCTGCAAGCCGGGCGTAGCGTTCGGCCAGTTCGAGTTCGCCCGCCTCGACATAGAGGCGCGCCAGGCGTTCGCCATAGTCGCGATTGAAGTCGGCCGCTTCGACCGGGTTGCCGGCACGCAGCGCCAGCTCGTCCAGCAGCAAGCCGATGGCTTCGGTGCGGCGGTCGGTCGCGCGGTAGAGGTCAGCCAGCACGAGGGCGTAGGGGTCGGCTGACAGGGTGTCGGTGAACGCCATATCGCGATTGGCAGCAACTGCGGCCTTGAGATCCGCCTCCAGCTCCGCGGTCCGGCCTTCGCGGATAACCCCGAGCAGGCCGTCGGTATCTTCGAGGTGATAGCCCATGGCTCGCTCGATCAGCGGCGTGATGCGGACGGGCGCTGTTTCCTGCCTTTCGATCCAGCGCGACCAGTCCTCGTTCTGGCAGGGTGATATCGTCCAGTAGGTTTTCTTCTCGCTCTGGTCTGGTGTGCGTCCCGTGTCGCTGCGGGTCGGCGCAGCCTCGTATTCGGTGAGCGTGTTGCGAACCCGCTGGTAATCGGGACCACGCGGCATCCCGGCATCCTCAGCTTGCTGCACCGCGGTGCGCAGGTCCCTGATGGCGGCATTCCTATGCCCCCGGGTCCAAAGCTGGCCCGCGCGAATTTCATAGGCAAGGAGCGCCGCCGCATGGGCGCCGGACTGAAACAGTATTTCGGGACGAGACGACTTCGCGAGATAGGCCGGTTCGCGCCTTTGTTCCCACTCCCATTCCGGGATCGGGGCTTCGATCTTCACCAGCGCGCCGTAGGCTTCGGTGATGACCTCGCCAAACTCGGGCCCGCTATAGAACGAACCGATCGTGTAATTCTCGCAAGGGAAGTTCGTCGGCATCTCCGGCGCGTTTTGCGCCATGGCGGAGATGGCCGGTGCCCCCATCGACAGGCAGATCGCCGAACCGGAAATCATCCTCCGCACGGTATGTCGGCGTGCATGGCGCGGCATTGCAGTCCCCCCAAGCCAAAGGCTGTCGCTCCCCACGCAATGTGTAACCGGGAGGGGTGGCCAAAGGAAGCCTCCCGCGACTGAGGTGCCGGACGAGGGCACCAGAACCCCGGGCGGATTGGATTTGGAGAATTGGAAGGTCAGCGTTAAGGCTCAAGGAAATCAGTGGTCGCGATGGTCATCAAACGCTTTGGGGGAGGCGTCGATGGATGTTCGCGTTGCGCTGTTGAGGGTCCTGCTTGCGCTGGGCGCGCTGGGATTGATTCCGTCCGCGGCGCATGCTTACGACCAGGCGCGGATAACCAATAACACGCCTTACACGATCACCGGCACGGTTCGGTACACCGGCTGCAGCAACGACAAGTACACCGTGGCGCCGGGCCGGACATGGGTCGCCACCGACAGACGCGGCCTGTGCCTGATCCACAAGATCGGGGGGCGGGTTGCACCGGGCAGTCGCTCACAGCACGGCGAACGCCTCAGCGTAACGCCGTATGAATCCAGCGGGACCGGCTATTCCGAATTCCGCATCGAGGCCTATGGCGACAGCTACCGCATCTTCTCGCGGCAGGAATTCGCCAAGGTCAGCAACTCGGACCGCCGTGCGAGCCCCGGCTTCCGCTTCGTGAACCACACCCAGTGGCCGGTCGCCTTCTCGCTCGAGCAGGCGGGGTGCCTCTACTACGATGTCATTCCGGCCAAGTTCAACGGCAATCCGGGGACCTACGCCCGAGACACCGGGGCGGTCTGGTTCACGCTTCGCATGCACATCCAGCCTGACGGCAGAAGCCCCCTCACCGATGCCGATTGCGTCCAGCCGGTCGTCGAGATTGTCGGCGAAGTGGCGCTTGGCGTTCTTTCGGGCGGCACGTCGCTTGGCGCCACGGCGGGCCGGGTTGCTGCCAAGCAGGTTGCCAAGAAGCTGATCAAGGAAGCGGCCAAGGAATCGGTCCAGGTCCTTGCGACCTACGGCGCGAGAAAATTCGGCGAATACCTGATGGAAAACGGGTCGGTGGTGATGGCGGGGCAGTATGCCGGCTATGCCTGGCCTTTCCAGTGCAGGCGCATGCCCGAATACCACATCACCGGCGGTCCTGAGGTGCTCCGCGACGAAACCGGCGCACACTATCTTGCACCCGGATCGCATTTCACGGTGACCAAGCAGAACGCTTGCGGCAACGACATGATGAGGCTTTCGCCGAAGACCGCACGTTCGCAAGGCGATCCGGCGACATTGCTCAAGGTCTTCGAAGCTGCCGGCGGGTTCGAATCGGGTGGAGCCGGTCCGATTGAGGATCGTTTCGATGGCAGCGCGACGAATTACGTGCCGCCGTCTTCGGGTAGCAACACGTCGGGCCGCAATACCCCGGGGCGTAACGGCCCGCCGGGCAGCCCGCTTCCCAACGGCCCCTTCACGACCTCCGGCGTGAACGCCGGCAATCTCGTGAAGGTGGATGCCGGTCGCAATGTCTTCCGCCAGACCGCGACCCGGCAGTGGACCGAGTACAACAGTTCGGGTCGCCCGATCTTCACCTTCGAAGAGACGGGACGGGACGAATATTCGGTCTATGTGATCGACCGGACGCGCGACATCCGAATGAGGATCGATCTCTACCGCAAGATGGTGCTTTACGCGCCGCCAGGCTCCGGCATGCGCGACCTGTACCGCATCTCGCGCTCCTACCGGATCGGCAGAGAGCCGGCTGCCCAGCGGCCTCGGCAGGAACCGTCATCTCCTTCTTCGTCATCGCCTGCGCAGACCAGCCAGCCGAGACAGGGGGGCGTCATCAACGGCTACAGCGTCGGACAGGTCGACTACAATGGTGGCCGCTTTGTCCGGACCGCGCCCAAGCGTTGGCTGGAAATCGCGCAGAACGGCAACGCGCGCTACAACTTCGCCGAAACGCAGCGCGACGAATGGTCGGTCTATCTCGTCGACAGGTCCCGCAACGTATCTGTGCAGCTCGACCTGCACCGCAAGATGATCTCGATCGGTCCGATCAGCGGGCGCCGCGGCGATGCCTATCGCATCACCCGTTCCTACAGGGAGGGGCAGGGGGGCGGATCCGCCATGGACAGCTCGCCGAGACAGGCTGCCACGCTTCCTGACCGGACGCGCGAGGTGCAGGCTGAGCGCAATCGCCAGCAACGCGCCGCTGAAGAACAGAGGCGATTGCAAGCCGAACGCCAGCGCCAACAGCGCGCCGCCGACGAGCAACGCCGCAGGCAGGCGGAAGCCAATCGACAGCGGCAGCAGCAGCAGCGTCTGGCAGAGCAACGGCGGCGCGAACAGCAGGCCGCTGCCCAGCGTCTCCGGCAGCAACAGGAAGAGCGGCGCCGCCAGGCCGAAAGGCAGCAGCAACAGCGTGCGCAGGCCCAGCGCCAGCGGCAGCAACGCGAGGCGCAACTGGCCGAACAACGCCGTCGGCAGGCCGAGGCCGCGCGCGCGCAGGCGGATCGGTCTCGCCAGGCGCAGGGCGCCCGCAATACGGGTGTGAACGGCAGAAACGTTCAGCGCGTCGATTTCCCCGGAGGGTCGTTCCGCAAGAAGCTCGGGCCGGGCTGGGCCGAATACGATGCGGCTGGACGGCTGAAGTTCACCTTCATCGAAACCGGCCGTGACGACTGGTCTGTCTACCTTCAGGATCGGTCGAGGAACGTCCAGGTTCAGCTGGACCTGCACCGCAAGATGATCAGCGTGGGACCGATCGGAGGCCGTCGCAACGACCTCTACCGGGTTAGCGGATCGCGTTGAAATTGCGAGCACGTACCTGGGCGCGGAGATCCCTTTGCCTGCGCGTAGCCAATCGAAGGTGCAGGTCAGACCCGCTTTCCACGGCCTGCTTTTCGAAGGGCGGCGGCATCGCAAAAAGGCTGGCTTCGATACGCCTGCGTGTTAGGCTTGCGGCGCAATGAGCTGGTCCAACTGGTCAGGCAGCGTGAACGCAGCGGGGGTGGTCCACCTGCCGCGGACCGAGGACGAACTCGGCGCGCTGGTGCGCGGGGCGACAACGGTCAGGCCGACGGGTGCAGGGCACTCGTTCATGCCGCTATGTGCCGATGACGACGTCATCGTCAGCCTGGCCGAGCTGGATGGCCGCCTGACGATCGCCTCGGACAGGCGAACCGCACGCGTTCCGGCCGGCTGGAGCATCAAGCGCGTGACGCATGAGCTTTGGGAGCACGGGCTCGCGCTGGCGAACCAGGGCGACGTCAACCCGCAGTCGCTTGCAGGAGCGATGGCGACCGGCACGCATGGGACGGGCCTCGAGCTCGGCAATCTCGCGACCTTCGCTCGCGGTTTCCGCCTCGTCGGGCCGGACGGGCAAGCGACCTGGTGCGATGCGAGCACCGAAGCGGACCTGTTCGAAGCGCAGCGCCTGTCGCTGGGGATGTTCGGTATCGCGACCGAGATCGAGTGCGATGTGGTCCCGGCCTATCACCTTCGCGAGCGGATCGAGAAGCGCCCCTGGGCCGAAATTCGCGAGCGATACTTCGAATTGGCCCGCGAGCTGCGCCACGTCGAATTCTGGTTCTTTCCCCATGCCGACACGGTGATTTTGAAGACGCTGGAACCCTGCGATCCTTGCGACCCGCCGCCCACCACGACGGACATGGAGGAGGCCAGCTTCCGCCGGCTGCTCAACATCGGGGCGATGGTCCCCCCGCTCGTGCCCACGCTTCAGCGACTGATGATGCGGTCGGAAATGCACGGGCGGCGCAAGGGACCTGCCCACACGATCTTCCCGTCGGATCGAACCATTCCCTTCGAAGAGATGGAATACGAAATGCCCCAGTCGGTCGGGCTGGAAACGCTCGATGAGCTGGTGACCTGGATCCGCAAGAAGCGACTGCCGGTTTCCTTCCCGTTCGAATTCCGCCTTGTCGCTGCGGACGACATTTGGATGAGTCCCATGAACGCGGGGCCAGTCGCCGCAATTTCGATGCACCAGTATGCGAAGATGCCGTGGCGGGACCTGTTCCTGGAGGCGGAGGCAATCTTCCGCGCCCATGGTGGACGACCCCATTGGGCAAAGCGCCATACGCTGACGCGCGACGACGTCAACGCGCTCTATCCCATGGCAGAGCGCTATCGCGCCGTGCGCCGGGAGGCTGATCCTGCCGGCAAGTTTCTCAACCCGCATCTCGAGGGCTTGTTCAGCTGATGGACGACCGGGAGCTCCATGCGCACCTTATCGGTCAGCAGGGATCGCGTGCGGCGCTCAACACGCCCGTGCTGGTGCTCGATCTCGACCGGCTGGACCGCAACATCGCTGCGATGCAGGCAAAGGCGGACGAGAAGGGAGTAGCGCTGCGTCCACACGCCAAGACGCACAAGAGCGTCGATATCGCTCACCGTCAGCTGGCTGCCGGCGCGGTGGGTATTTGCTGCGCCAAGATTGGCGAGGCCGAGGTCATGGTCGATGCAGGCGTGGCGGGAGTGCTCATCACATCGCCCGTCGCAGCGCCTGCCGCAATCAACCGCTTGGCGAAGCTTGCCCCGCGTGCAGAGCGCCTCATGGCTGTCGTCGACAACCCGCAGGTCGCTTCGGTTATTGATGATCAGCTGGCCCGCATCGATGCCACGCTCGACGTGGTCATCGATGTCGATCCCGGTATTCGCCGCACTGGTGTCGCATCGCCCGAGGCGGCGGTCGACTTGGCCAGGACAATTGCCGATTGTCCAAGGCTGCGCCTGCGCGGACTCCAGTTCTATTGCGGGTCGCAGCAGCACATCGAGGATTACGCGGCCCGCCGAGCAGCGATCGAGGAGCGCACGCGATACCTGCGAGATGTCATCGGGGCGCTTCGCGAAGCCGGCTTCCCTCCCGAAATCGTGACCGGCTCCGGCACCGGGACCCATGCGATAGATCTCGAGCTGGGCGCATTTACCGAACTCCAGACGGGTTCGTACGTCTTCATGGATGCGCAGTATCTCGACTGCGATCTCGACGGGAGCGGTGAAGCGCCCTTCGAGACGTCTCTCGCGGTTGATGCGCGTGTCGTCAGTGCCAACCACAAGGGCCTCGTCACAGTCGATGCGGGGTTCAAGTCGCTCTCGACCGATGGAGGGAGCCCGCAGGTTTCCAGCGGTGCGCCTCCCGAAACGGTCTTTGCCTTCATGGGCGACGAGCACGGGGCGCTCGTGGGAAGCGATATCGGCGACCGCCTGCGTCCCGGGGACCCGGTGAGCCTGGTCGTGCCGCACTGCGACCCGACAGTGAACCTCTATGATCATTACCACGTGGTTCGCGATGGCACTCTTGCGGACATCTGGCCCGTCAGCGCACGCGGACGAGCGCGCTAGGCCACCACCCTTCCGCCATGGCCCTAGCCAAGCGCGGCATTTGGGCTAAACCCTTGGCCGATGGACGGGTCCCTGGGTTTCACAATCGCTTCCTGCGCAGCGGTAATGGCGCTGATCGCGTGCATCAGCTGGCGCAAGACGCGCGGCTCGGTCGAGACCAAGGACGGCTATTTCCTCGGCGGGCGCGGGCTGACGGCGGGGTTCATCGCCGGGTCGCTGCTGCTGACGAACCTGTCGGCGGAGCAGCTCATCGGCCTTAACGGCTCGGCCTATGGCTACAATCTCTCCAGCATGGCTTGGGAAGTGACCGCCGCGGTCGCGACGGTGGCGATGGCGTTCCTCTTCCTACCCCGCTACCTCGCGGGCGCCTTCACGACCCTGCCCGAATTCCTAGCCGACCGGTTCGACGGGACGGTGCAGCGCATGTCGGTGGTGCTGTTCATGCTGGGCTACGGGCTCGTGACCATCCCCTCGGTGCTCTATTCCGGCTCGATCGCGGTGATGCAGTTCTTCGACGTGCCGCAGCTATCGGGCCTTGCCTATTTCCCCGCGCTGGTGCTGACCGTTGTGGTGATCGGCCTGACCGGCGCGGCCTATGCGATCTTTGGCGGGCTGAAGGCGGTTGCGGTGTCCGATACGCTCAACGGGATCGGCCTGCTCATCATTGGCACGCTGGTCCCGGTGCTCGGCCTGATCGCGCTGGGCGAGGGTAGCTTTACCGCCGGCTTCGCAAAGCTGGTCGGCGACCATCCGGAAAAGCTCAACGCCATCGGCGCTGCCGGCGACCCGACGCCCTTCGGGACGATCTTTACCGGCATGATTTTTGCGAACCTCTTTTACTGGTGCACCAACCAATATGTGATCCAGCGCACGCTTGGCGCGCAGTCACTGGCCGAGGGGCAAAAGGGCGTGCTCGCCTCGGGTTTCTTCAAACTGATGGTGCCCTTCATGATGATGGTCCCCGGCGTCATTGCCTTCCACCTCTACGGGCCCGGCCTCGGCACGATCGACCAAGCCTATCCGCGCCTGATCGAGGATGTACTGCCCGCCTGGATGGCCGGCTTTTTCCTCGCCGTGCTGCTGGGCGCGGTGTTCAGTTCGTTCAACTCGCTGTTGAACAGTGCGGCGACGCTCTTCACGCTCGATATCTACGCGCCTGCGCGCAAGGGCGCGACGAGCGACGCGCATCTGGTGCGCGTGGCCAAGATCGCCAGCGTGGTGATCGCGCTGTTTTCCTTCGGCGTCGCCCCGCTGCTCTATTTTGCCGAGGAAGGCCTGTGGCAGATCGTGAGGGTCTTCACCGGCTTCTACAACATCCCGACGGTCGTGATTGTGATCATGGGCCTGTTCACCCGCCGCGTGCCCGCACTGGGCGCGAAGCTGGTGATCGTGTTCCACGTGATCGCTTATGGCCTGCTGCGTTTCGTGTTCGACGATACTGTGACGCTGCACTTCATCCACCAATACGCGATCCTGTTCGTGATCGAGGTCGGCATCATGCTGGCGGCCGGATACTGGCACCCGCGCGCCGAACCCTACCAGGCTACCGACAGCCACAAGGTCGACATGACGCCCTGGCGCTTCGCCCGTCCGGTCGCCTTCTCGCTGCTGTCGGGTGTGGTGCTGCTCTACCTTGTGTTCTCGCCCCTTGGCCTTGCCGCCGCTGACGGGCCGGGCGCGCTGTTCGGCGTGCTGGCGGCGGGGCTGGCAGTCCTTAACGCGCTTGTCTGGGGCGCCTCGGCAAGGGCGGTGCGCGCGTCTAGCTGACGAGCGAGGCCAGTACCCGGCGGCGGCCCTCGAACGGCCGGCGGCCGTGCATCACCATGTAATTGTCGACCAGCGCCACGTCGCCCGCCTGCCAGGCAAGGTCGTAGGTCAGCTCGTCGGCGATCCGGATCGCATCGGCCATGTCCTCAGGGCCAATCGGCGTGCCATCGCCGAAGGTGATCGCGCGGTTGGGATCGTTGCGGCTGTCCGACCAGCCGCGGAAGGCGGCGATCAGCTGGTTGAAGAAGCTCTTGCGCCCGTCGCCGACGCTGCGGACGGCCGGCAGCGTGCGGGTGGTGACGCGCAGGCCGCTGCCCTCCAGCCATTCCCAGCTGTAGCCGAGATCGGAGAGCCGGGCCTCCGCGCCCGCCTTGTCGGCAACGCTCAGCGTGCTGCGCCAGCTGCGCCCCTGGCCCGAGCCTGCATCGTCTTCGCCGGGCATGACGTTGGTGTAGCGCACGCCCTCGGCCTCGGCGCGCGCGGCGAAGGCCGGTGCGTCCTGCTCTAGCCGGGCAAAGACCCAGTCCGAACGGCACAGCGGCGTCGCTCCGCCTGCTTCGGGCGCGATCTCGCAATAGAAGAACAGGGCCGAGGGGTAGATCGGTGTCTGCGCCATTTCGTGGTGCAGGTAGATCTCGGTCTGAGGCGGGGCTTCGTTGGCGGTGAAGACGCGCGGCGTCACATTGGTGCGCACCGCGTTCGATAGCGAGTCCTCGTAAGTGAAGCCCGGCGCGCCATAGGCTTCGATGGCCGCGTCGAAGGCAAAGGCATCCGGCACGTCAAACCCGCGAAACAGCACGGTGCCGGCAGAGGCTAGGCGCGCTTCGACCTGTGCGCGGTTTTCCTGCAGGAAGGCGGCCAGGTCGCCGCTGCCTTCGATGATCGCCGGGAATTCGGTTTCGCGTGTCGCCATGGTCGGCCTCAGTCGTAGATCGGGTGGAACGTGCCGAAGGCGGCTTCGGCGAAGACGCCCGGATCGTTGAAGCGCCGGTTCGCATTGAGCGCGCTTATGGCGGCCATCTCGTCATCGGAGAGGGCGAAATCCTCGATGTCGAGGTTCTCGCGCATGCGCTCGGGCTTGCTGGTCTTGGGGATGATCGAAGTCCCGCGCTGCACGCCCCAGCGCAGCACCACCTGCGCCGGTGTCTTGCCATGCGCTGCCGCCGCCGCCGTGACGACCGGTTCGGTGAGCACGCTGTCGCCCTGTCCCGCCATGTCGAGCTCGACATAGGAGAGCGCGCCCAATGGGGAGAAAGCGGTCACTTCCATCCCGTAGTCTTTCGCGATCCGCACGAGCTTGTCCTGCGTGAGATAGGGATGCGCTTCTACCTGCAGGGCGTAGGGCTGGACCGTGGCATAGGTCATCAGGTCGTGGATCAGGGCGGAGTTGTAATTGCACACGCCGATCCGCCGGGTGAGGCCCTTGCCGACCAGCGCCTCCATCGCGCCCCAGGTCGCGTGGAGCGGAACCTTGGCGCGCTTCATGCCGGAATTGGCCTCCTGATCGTGCACCCATTCGGGCGGGTAGCGCGTTTCTATCGGCACGTATTCGAGCGCGATGGGGAAGTGGACCAGGTAGAGGTCGAGGTAGTCGAGCCCGAGGTCATCGAGCGACTTGCGGCAGCCTTCCTCGACATGCTCCGGGGCATGGAAGGTGTTCCACAGCTTGCTCGTGACCCACAACTCCTCGCGGGTCACCAGCCCATCGGCAATCGCGCGCGCGATGCCCTGGCCGACCTCGATTTCATTGCCATAGTCGGCGGCGCAGTCGAGGTGGCGGTAGCCTGCCTCGATCGCCTGGTAGGCGACATCGGCGGCGTCCTCGCGCGCGACCTTCCAGAAGCCGAAGCCGATTGAAGGGATGGTTTCAGGCACGCAGGCGTCCTCCTTAGGTAAAATCGAGCGCGACCGGCTGGCCGGTGGCGATGCTTTTTTGCGCGGCGGCGCCCATCTGGACCGAACGCAGCCCGTCGAGCGCGGTCACCTGCGCCGCGCCGCCCGTGGCGAGCGCAGCGTCGAAATGGGTGAGCTGGTAGAAGGTCGCGCCATGATGGTCGCCTGCCGCCAGCGCTTCGGCCGGGGTGGCGACCGGTTCCACCACTGGTCCGCTGCGGTCGCGCGGCGACCAGGTGATTTCTGCGGCGGGAATGGCGACGTCGAGCCGGCCCTTGGCGCCGAGCGCGTAGATCTCTTCCTGCTGCTCGGCCCCTTCGGCGAACATGCACAGGTCCAGCACCGCGCGCGCCCCGCCGGCGAAGTCGACCGTGACGAAGGCGTTGTCGAGGATGTCGGGCACCGCCCCGTCATAGACCTCGTCGAGATGGTTCACGTCCTGCCCGCCGCTCGCAAAAATGCGCACCGGCTCGTCCTGCAGCGTGTGGCGCATGAGGTCGAAGAAGTGGCAGCATTTCTCGACCAGCGTCCCGCCGGTGTTGCGATTGAAGCGGTTCCAGTCGCCGACCTTGGGCAGGAAGGGAAAACGGTGCTCGCGGATCGACATCATCCGCACCGCGCCCGTTTCGCCCGCCTGCACGCGCTCGATAAAGCGGGTGACGGGCGGCATGTAGCGGTATTCGAGCCCGACCCAGAACAGCGCCGGATAATCCTCGGCCGCCTTCGCGATGGCGGCGGCGTCCTCGATCGTGGTGCACAGCGGCTTTTCGACTAGGATCGCGGGCCCAAGCGGCATGATCTCGCCGAGCGCGCCGAAATGCGTGAAATTGGGCGATGCGATGATGACCGCGTCGACTGTCGCGCTCGCAAACAGGCTGGCGGTGTCTTCGAACAGGGCGAAATCCTGGCCCAGCTCCTTGCCCAATGCTTGCGCTGCTGCGCGCGATCCTTCGTCGGGATCGGCAATCGCGACCAACTCAGCCCCCGGCACCAGCGCGATATTGCGCATGTGTTCGCGGCCCATCATGCCGCATCCGATGATCGCGTATCGCCTCGTGTCCCTCATGCCGCCTCCTTGCGGGTGGAGGGCGGCGGTCGCAAGCCACTTTGTGCGCTTCACCAGCCACTTGTCCCCGCGCGAAGCTGACCGCATGATGCTTCAGTTGCGAATCGAGACTGGCGCGACAGGGAGAGAGACATGGCCACCGCTCACAAGGGCAGCGCGATCGACAAGGAGGCGCTGCGGCGCAAATACGCCGAGGAGCGCGACAAGCGCCTGCGCGCCGATGGGGCGGCGCAGTACAAGCGGCTGGAAAGCGAATTCTCCGACCTCGCGACCGATCCCTACACCCCGCGCACGGAACGCGAGCCCGTCACCGACCACGTGACCTTCGCCTTCATCGGCGGGGGCTTTGCCGGCCTTGTCGTCGGCGCACGGCTCAAGGAAGCCGGCATCACCGACTACCGGATCATCGAGAAGGGCGGCGATTTCGGGGGGACCTGGTACTGGAACCGCTATCCCGGCGCGCAGTGCGATACGGCGAGCATGATCTACATGCCGCTGCTCGAGGAAACCGGCCACATGCCGAGCGAGAAATACGCGCACGCCCCCGAAATCCGCGACCATTGCAGCCGCATCGGCAGGCAGTACGACCTCTATGACAACGCGCTGTTTCACACGCAGGTGACCGACCTCGAATGGGACGAGGGGCGCAGTGTGTGGATCATCCGCACCGACCGCGGCGACGCATTCACCGCCAAATATGTCGGCATGGGCACTGGCCCGCTGCACGTCGCCAAGCTGCCAGGCCTCGAGGGAATCGAGACCTTCGAGGGCAAGAGCTTCCACACGAGCCGCTGGGATTACGCCTATACCGGTGGCACGCCCGAGGGCGATCCCATGACGGGCCTTGCCGACAAGCGCGTGGCGATCATTGGCACAGGCGCGACGGCGGTGCAGGTGGTGCCCAATGTCTCGCGCGATGCGAAGGAGCTCTACGTCTTCCAGCGCACGCCATCTTCGGTGGATGAGCGTAACAACCGTCCGCTGGAGCGCGACTGGTTCGACGCGGTCACCGGCCCCGGCTGGCAGAAGAAATGGCAAGAGAATTTCGTCGCCAACCTTGGCGTCGGCTTCCCGCCCGAAGACCTTGTCGACGATGGCTGGACCGATCTTGGCAAGCGCATCCGCGCGCAGGTCATCGACATGCCGCCCGAAGAGCGCACGCCGGCCAACATCATGGCCGCCTTCGAAGATGCCGATAACCAGAAGATGAGCGAAATCCGCGCTCGCGCCGAGGAAATCGTGGGCGGCGAAGCGGGCGAGAAGCTGAAGGCCTGGTACCGCCAGCTGTGCAAGCGCCCCTGCTTCCACGACGAATATTTGCAGGCCTTCACGCGCGAGAACACCCACCTCGTCGACACCGACGGCCAGGGGGTCGAGCGGATCACGGCCAAGGGCGTGGTTGCGAACGGCAAGGAGTACGAGACCGACTGCATCGTCTACGCCTCGGGCTTCGAGGTCGGCACCGATTTCGTCGAACGCTCCGGCTACGATGTGACCGGGCGCGGCGGGCAGAAACTGTCGGACTACTGGTCGGGCGGGATGCGCAGCTTCCACGGGCTGCATGTCCACGGCTTCCCGAACATGTTCTTCGTCCAGCAGAACCAGGCGGCGGCTTTCATCGCCAATTACCCCCACAACCTTGTCGACCACGCCGATACCGTCGCGTGCGTGGTGAGCCATGCCGAAGAGCAGGGGCACGCGGCGGTGGAGCCGAGCAAGGAAGCGGAGACCAAATGGGTCGAATTCCTCCTCACCGGCCCCGGCGCCCGCATCGGGAACACCGAATGCACCCCCGGCTATTACAACAACGAAGGGCAGGGCTACGGCGAGCAGGAGCGTTTCGCGCTGGGCCATCCGGCAGGCGCGCAGGGCTTCTTCACCCATATCGACCAGTGGCGCAAATCGGGCAAATTCGAGGGGCTGGAGTTCCGCTAAGCGCTCTTCGCCGGGCGCAACGAACCGTTGGTCGAAGGGGCTTTGCGGCGCTGTGCTGCACGGCTAGCCTCGCGCGCACGATCTCAGGGGAGACACCAGAATGACCCGTACCTTCACGCGCCTCGCTTCGGCGACGGCCATCGCCTGCGCCACTGTCAGCCTGCCCGCCTACGCACAGGACCATGCCGGTCACCATGCTACCATGTCGGCGGCCGAGCACGAGAGCGCCAAGCTCCACGCCTTGTTCGAGCGCAGCGAAGCGGAATCGCTCGACCGCAACCCGATCAGCGCCTTCTTCCGCGGCGATTTCTCCGACGCCGACAAGCTGGGCGATTTCTCCCCTGCCGGCCTGATGGCGGAGCGCGACGCGGCCGAGGCGAACCTTGCCGAACTCGCGGCCATCGACCGCGATGCGCTGGGCGACACCGACCGGATTGCCTACGACGTGTTCAAATACGGGCAGGAACGCACGCTGGCGATGACCGCGCCCGACGTGCTGCCAACCGTCCTTGCGCTGCCGATCGACCACTTCCGCGGCTTCCACGTATTCTACCCGCGCTTCTCCGCACCCGGCGCGCTGATGCCCTATGCGACGGTCGAGGATTACGAGAACAACTTCAGCCGCCACCGCGCCTTTGCCGAGGGTATCGACCAGGCCATCGCCCGTTTCCGCACCGGGGCCGAGCAGGGCATCACCCTGCCGCGTATGTCGGTCGATTTGATGATCGAGCAGCTCGGCCTGCAGATCAACGCGCCGCTTGAGCAAAGCCCCTATTGGGCGCCGGTTGCGAATTTCCCCGATACGGTGCCGGAAAGCGAACGCGCGCGTTTGACCGAAGAACACCGCACGGTGCTGACCGAAACGCTGATGCCCGCGCTCACCAAGCTGCGCGACTACCTCGTCAGCGAATACCGCGACCAGTCGCGCACCAGCATCGCGGCCACCGACAATCCGGGCGGCGATGCCTATTACGGCTACCGCATCGAGGAAATGACCACCCTGCCGCTGACCGCGCAGGAGATCCACGACACCGGTCTTGCCGAAGTCGCCCGGATCAACGCGGCCATCGCTGAGGCGAAGGCCGAAGCGGGTGGCGACATCGGCGCGACCTACACCACCAAGGCCGAGCTGCAGGCCGCCTGGTACGAGGTGGCCGAACAGGTCGATCCGCTGATGGACGAGGTCTTCCTGCGCAAACCCAAGGCCGAGCTGCGTATCGAGCCCTACGAGCCCTATCGCGAGAAGTTCAGCCTCGCGGCCAGCTACATGTCGGGCAAGGCCGACGGCTCGCGTCCGGGGACCTTCTATTTCAGCGGCTACAACGTCGCCGAGCGGAAGCTCGGCACCTCGATCTCGCTCTACATGCACGAGGGCAATCCGGGGCATCACTTCCAGTCGATGTTCGCCATCGAGAACGAGGAGCTGCCTGAGTTCATGCGCTACGGCGGGTTCACCGCCTTCAGCGAAGGCTGGGGCCTTTACGCCGAGAGCTTGGGCTATGAGCTTGGCCTCTACGACGATCCGGTCGAGCGACTGAAAGCGCTCGAGGGCGGCGAGATGCTGCGCGCGGTGCGCCTGGTGGTCGACACGGGCATGCACGCTCTCGGCTGGAGCCGCGAGAAGGCCATCGAATACATGGTCGAAAACGGCGCCGCGCGCGATTTCGCCGAGGCGGAAACGGCGCGTTACATCGTCATGCCCGCCCAGGCGCTCGCCTACAAAACCGGCGAGCTGAAGATCAAGCAGCTGCGCGCCAAGGCCGAAGACGCGCTGGGCGATGATTTCGACGTGCGCAAGTTCCACGAGGTGGTGCTCAACACGGCCGACCTCCCGCTGCCGGTGCTTGAAGCCAAGATCGATGCCTGGATCGCGGATGGAGGCCAGTAAGATGACCGGAGCTCGCACAGCATTCCGCCTCGCCTCGGCGCTGGCCATTGCTTCCGCCACGCTCGCTGCGCCCGCCGCCCAGGCCTGCGATACCGTCGAAGCCGCGCAGGACGAGGGCGAACGCCTGCGCGCGCTCATGGCTCAGAGCGATGCCGCCTCGCTCCAGCGCAATCCGACCAGCGCCTTCTATCGCGGCGAGTTCTCGCAAGCGGGTAAGCTCGGCGATTTCTCTCCGGCCTACTATGAGACGGAACGGGCGGCGGCGGTGTGCAACATCGCAAGCCTTGCGACGATCGACCGCGCAGCGCTCGATGCCGGCGAGCAGATCGCATACGATACCTTCCGCTACGCCAACGAGCGCACCCTTGCTGCCACCGAGGGCGAGGTGCTGCAGGTCATACTTGCCACCCCGATCGACCATTTCCGCGGAATCCAGGGCTCTTACCCGAGCCTTTCGGCCACCGACGGTATCATGCCGTTCGAAACGGTTGAGGATTACGCCAACAACATCTCGCGGCACGAAGCCTATGCGCAGATGGTCGAGGATGTGATCGCACGTTTCGACACGGGTATCGAGCAGGGCATCACCCTGCCGCGCCTGACGGTCGAACTGATGATCGAGCAGCTCGACACACAGCTTGCGACGCCTGAAGAGGACAATCCCTATTACGCCCCACTGCGCGCCTTGCCGGAGGATTTCACCGACGCTGAGAAAGGCCAGGCGACGGCTGCGCTGACTGCGGCCATCGAAGGCACGCTCTATCCCGCCATGCGGCGCCTGCGGACCTATCTCAGCGACACCTACCTGCCCGCCGCGCGCACCAGCATCGGGGCGACCGAGACGCCGGGCGGCGATGCCTATTATTCCTACCGCATCGCCGAGATGACGACGCTGCCGCTGACAGCCGAGGAAGTGCACCGGATTGGCCTCGCCGAGGTCGAGCGGATCAATGTCGCACGCCGTCAGGCCATCGAGGAGCGCGGCGATCGCCGTCCGCCGGTCTACAAGACCAAGGAGGCGCTGACCGAGGCGTGGTACGAGGTCGGCGAGAAGGTCGATGCGGTGATCGGCCCGCTGTTCCTGCGCCAGCCGGAAACCCCGCTCGAGATCAAGCCCTACGAACCCTATCGCGAGGAGTTCTTCCTTGCCGCATCCTACCAGCCGGGGAAGCCCGACGGGACGCGCCCCGGGACCTTCTATTTCAGCGGCTGGAACGCGGCCGAGCGCGAGCTCAGCCCGTCGGTGCGGCTCTACATTCACGAGGGCAATCCCGGGCACCATTTCCAGGTGATGTTCGCGATCGAGGACGAGAGCCTGCCCGACCTGCTGCGCCACGGCTGGTACACCGCCTATGGCGAAGGCTGGGCGCTCTATGCGGAAAGCCTGGGCTACGAACTGGGCCTCTACGATGATCCGGTGGACCGCCTGCAGGCACTGGAGGATGGCGAATTGAAGCGCGCGGTACGCCTGGTGGTCGACACCGGCATGCATGCGCTCGGCTGGACCCGCGAACAGGCGGTCGAATACATGGTCGAGAACGGCAATCCGCGCGACTATTCGGAGAACGAGGTCGCCCGCTACATCGCGATGCCGGCGCAGGCGCTGGGCTACAAGATCGGCGAATTGAAGATCAAGGAACTGCGCGCGCGGGCCGAAGAGGCGCTGGGCGAGGATTTCGACATCCGCGTGTTCCACGATCAGGTGCTGAACAGCGGCAACATCCCGCTCGCCGTGCTCGAAGCGAAGATCGACGCCTGGATCGCTGCCGGCGGCCAATAGGCAGCCGGTCAGGGCCAAACGAATAGGGGCCGCGCGGCGCTATGCCACGCGGCCCCTTTTTGTTGGTCGACGAAGCGGTCAGTCTTCGCTGGCGGCTCCGGTCGTGCCGGCCGGCAGCTCGGGGCGTTCCGGCGGCAGCGGTGCGTCGCGGTCGCCCGTCTTCAGATAGGTGTCGAACCAACGCATCATGCGCAGGTTGTAGTCGTAGCGCGCGGCGGCCTTGCGGTTGCCGTGGCCTTCGCCCGGGTAGAAAACCATGCGCACCGGCGTATCCGGCTTGCGGATCTTGATCGCGCGGTAAAGCTCGAGGCTCTGGCCCGGATCGACGCGGGTGTCTTCCTCGCCGTGCATGATCAGGATCGGCGTTTCGGCCTTGTCGACATGGTAGATCGGCGAGACTTCCAGCATCTTCTGCCAGTTGTCCCACGGCCAGGCGCGGCTGTGGACGTTATACATCTCGTAAGGGATGTCGCCCGTGCCGAACTTGGAGATCTGGTTGGAAATGCCCACGAACATGACACCGGCGGCGAATTCCTCGCTCCAGCGGGTCGAGGACCAGGCGGTGGCGTAGCCGCCGTAGGAGCCGCCCGTCACGCCGGTGCGGTCACCGTCGGCGATGCCTTCGGCCACCAGCGCGCGCTTGGCGTCGACCAGATCGGTAAATTCCGGATCGGTGTAATTGCCCTGATGCTGCTTGGAGAAGGCCGTGCCGTAGCCGGTCGAGCCGCGGTAGTTCGGCAGGAAGACCGCATAGCCCTGGCCCGCTGCGACATGACCCGGCTTCGAATAGGCGGTCTGCCAGCCGTTGCTGTCATGCGCTTCGGGGCCGCCGTGCACGTTGAGGATCAGCGGAGCACCACCAGCCGGAGCGCCGCCGACCGGCTCGATCAGCACGCCTTCGACTTCCTGACCGTCGCGGGCGGTGTAGCGGAAGGTGCGCTGCGTGCCGAAGTCGATCTCCGACAGCCAGGGGTTGTGGCGGGTCCAGCGGGTGAAGCTGTCACCGTCGAGCCTGAACAGCTCGGTCGGGTGCTGCGGCGCGTTGGCGCCTACGGCAATGACCGAACCGGCGGTTTCGACATTGGTGATGATAAGCGCGCCGGGATCGACTTCGCGTTCCAGCGAGCCATCCGTGTTGTGGATCCGCAGCACGCTCTGCGCGCCGACATGGACCGCGGCGACAAGGCGGCCATCGTCCATGTATTCGACATCGACCACGGCTTCCGGTTCGCCCGCGCGGTGCGGGGTGACGGCACCGGTTGCAGTGTCGACGAAATGGATCGTGGTCGCCGCCGGATCGTTCATGTCGACCGCCGCGATCAGCGCCAGCTGGCTCGCATCGGGCGAAATCTCGACGTCGTCGATCTTGCCCGGCGTGTCGATCACGCGCACGACCTCGCCGCTCGCCATATCGAGGATGTGGACCTTCTTCGAGGTGTACTGATCATCGATCTGCGTACTCGGTGCGCTTTCAATCACGCCGATGCGGGCGTCGTCCGAAATCTGGAATGAGGTGACATAGCCCGGCACCTCGACCTGCTGCGGCTCGGCGTCGGGCTCCATGCCGATACGGGCGCGGAACAGGCGGGTCAGCTGCTGCTCTTCCTCGTAGACAACCGAGTTGAAGCCGGCCTTGCGCTCCTTGGTACGCGCCTTGTCCTCGGCAGCGCCGACCAGCAGGTGCATGTGGCTGCCATCGGGCGACCAGGCGTAGGAACTCACCGAGGCGCCATCGACATGGGCGAGCTTGCGCTGCGCGCCGCCATCCACGGGGATGCCCCAGACGGCGGTCTTCTCGTCCCCGTCTGCCCACAGGAAGCTGACCATGCGGCCATCGGGCGAGAAGTCGAGCGCGCGCACGTTCATGTCCGCGGGCAGGAATTCGCGTGCGTTATCCGGGCCATAGGCCATCGAGAGCTGCTGCGTGGTGGTGCCGTTTTCTTCCCCGTCGGTGATGTCGGGAAGGCGCGCGGTCGTGTAGGCGACGCGGCTGCCATCGGGCGAAACGGCGAGCGTGCCGACGGCCTCGATCTTGGCGACATCTTCAGGGGTCATCGGGCGGGCCTGCGCCTGCGCGGCAAGCGAGGCGGAGGCGAGAAGGGCGGCGACGGTAAGCGGCGCGCGAAGGGTCATAAGGTTCTGGTCCTCTCCAGGGGAAGCGATGCAGGTCGCTATAGCGATGGTGCGCGCAAGGGCAAATCCGCAAGCTGGGGCGCGGGCTCCCGGCGGCGCTCCTACCGGTCCCCGACAAGCGTGAAGGGAGCCCAGGCGTTGGGGTGCGCCCAGCTGTCCTGCGCACCATCGGCTTCCGGGTCCTGCCGGATTTCGCGCATGGCCTGCTTGAAGGCCTGCGCTTTCGACATTCCGGGAGACGCGCGCGCGATTTCGATGGTGCGCACCGTGAGGCGCGCCGCCACATCATCGCGCACCGGCCAGTGGGAGGCGAGCAGCGTGTCGGCGCCGGCGTAGAAGAAGGCGCTGGCGAGGCCGGAAAGGCCGGCTGCGCCTTCGCTTCCGTCCCCGGCCGCCGTGTTGCAGGCCGAGAGGATGACCCAGTCTGCTGCGAGATCGAGCTGCGCCACTTCGCTTGCGGTCAGCAGGCCATCGTCGGCCTCGCTCGCCTCGGCGGGCGGAGTAAAGACGAGGCCCGGCTCGGCCACGCCGCGCAGCTCCCCCGCAACCAGCCCGTGCGTCGCAAAGGCCAGCACATCGATATCGGCGAGCTGCGCTTGCTTGACCCCGGTCTCGGTCGCCGCTTCGCGCAATCGCACGCTGACAGGGGCCGCGCCGAGGGCTCCGCGCATGGCTTCAAGCTCGACCGCGGTCCCGGGCAGGCGCGCAAGGGCACGCAGGTCGCTTGCGCGAACGCCAGCACCGCGCGTGCGGAGGTCCGAGCTGAAGACCGCGCTAGCGGGAGGGACCGAAGCGCCGCGCTGGCGGCGCTGGATGGCTGCGCCGCGCGTCTGGGCCGCGCCTTCGAGCACCGGATCCCCAAATCCGGCAAAGCGCGCCGGTCCTGTAATGACGCTGCGTTCGCCGCGGCTTCGCAGATAAGCCCATGCGCTGACGGAAGGGATCTGCACGCTCGCTATCTCATCGGCGAACCAGGATGTGGCGCGTAGGCTTTCCGGATCGCCGTCGTCGCCGCGTGGCGGCTGGGTGACGAGCAGCGAGAGCGGCATGCTCGACAGGATACCGTCGCCTGCGAAGAACAGGTGGGTCTTGCCCGCAAGGAGGTTGGCGTGCGGGGCGACAAGCTGCGTGTAGAGCGCGTAAGCCGTGCCGCGATCGAAGGCGTTGGGGCTTGCCCGGCTTTCGGACCACTGCGCGTATTCCGCATCGCCCATCTCGACATTGGCGCCGACATCCATGAGCAGCCCGCGCACCGCCCGTTCGACCCGTTGGCGGGTCCAGTCCGAACGGTGCCAGTGAACCCCGTCGCGTGTCACCACGAGGCTATGCGATGCAAACTCGGTTGGCACGATGAGCAGGATCGCCTCATCGGGCCCCAGCCGTTCCTGCGCGGTGTAAAGCGCTGCCGGCGCCGGGAAGCGGATGAGGGAGTAATCCTCCGTCTGGGCCATGAAGGCCTCGTCGATTTCGGCGACGCGCTTGCGAATTGCCTCACGTTCGCGCAGCAGCGCTACGCCTGCTTCGGAGGTGGAGCCTTCGCTGGCAATCGCGTCGATGACGCGCTCGTCCAGGGCGCGCCAGCGCTCGGTCAGGTCGCGCCGCTGGCGGGCCAGCCGCCCGAGCTGTGGGTCGAGCCCGTCCATCGCGCGGATGGCCGCCTTTTCCGAGATCGCGCCAGCCGCGCCGCCGCGCAGGGTTTCCTGCATGTAGGTAAAAACCTGCTGGTCGATCCAGCCGTCGCGCGCGCCGCCTTCGTGACGCAGCTTGAACCACAGGGAATCGAGCGCGAGGCGCGAACTCTGGCCAAGGTCCGCCAGCGCGGCGTCCAGTTCATCGCCGGTTCCGGGCGAATAAGTGGCGACTTCAAACGCCATGCGTGAGCCGACCTGCGACCCGTCGATGAAATCGTGCGCCGTGTGCCGCTGGGCGGGTATGTGCAGGCGCGCAAGCCCTTCGGCCTCCTCGAAGCGTGCGGTCTCCAGAATGTAGATGCTGCCATCCTCGCGCGCGGCCGTGGCCGTACGGCTGGCCACCTGCGCTGCCCGTTCCGGTTCGCCCGCGGCGACAAGGCTTTGCGCCAGAAGGCTTGCGACCTGAAGCGAGTCCTGATCGGCGCGCCCGCGCTCGGCGAACAGCGCTTCGGCCGCAGCTTCCATCGCGGCGGTATCCTGTGCCCCCGAACCCGCCCCGGCAGCCGCCAGGCGGTGGAAGCGCGCAAGCAGGGCGACCGGATGGGATGGGGGCAGGTGTGCCGCAGCCTGCCGGTCGGCGTCCTCGGCATGGGAGAGCGCCGCTTCCCTATCGCCGGTGTCATGCGCAAGCCGGGCTAGCTGGAGGCGGTAGCGGATGCTGTCGGGATGGCCGGGGCCAAGCTCCCGGTCCGCGCGCTCGGCGAGCGTGAAGGCGATATACCGGGCGTCCATGGTCCGGCCACGGGCCGCAAGGCCCTCTGCATAGCGGGACATGGCTGCAAGCGTCAGCGGCGCGTCTTTGCCAAGCGTCCACTGCTGGAGGAGCACCGCCTCGAGCAGAAGCATGGCCGGGCGCACATCGCCGCCGCCATCGCGCGATCGGCCGAGGTCATAGGCCGCGATCGCCGCGCTGACCGTACTTGGCCGTGCAACTCCGGGGATGCCGGTGAGATCATGCGCATCGACAAGGAAGAGCTGCGCATAGGCTCGGCCAAGCGGGGCAAGGATGCCCGTAGGCTGGCCTTGGCGGAGCGCCTGCTCGCCCACCATCCTCATCCAGCGTAGCGCCTCGACCGTGGCGTCTGCGTGTGTTCCGACGGTCCAGCCGCGCTCGTCCCATTCGCGCTCGCGCGTTTTCAGCGCAGCGGCGAAATCGCCGCGTGTCGCCTGGCATCGGGCAATGCTGACCAGCGAGTTCAGGGTGATCGAATGGCGCAGGCCGATCAGCGCTCTTTTCGCTTCGAAGACCTGCCGGTGCAGCGGCTCGGCCGCAAGGCAGCCCTGCTCTTCCTCTGCCGCCAGGGCCGCGCGTTCGATCCCGAGTATGCGCTGCAACTCGGTCACCTGATCGGGCGTCGGCCGGAATGCCTCCTCCATGATGAGCATCACCTTGCCGGTATCGAGCCCGGCGGATGCAGGAGTGGCCGCGCCTGCAAGGCTCACCAGTCCGGCAAGTACGAGCATGAGGCGCGCGAACGCGGTGCGATGGTCCATTGTGACTCTCCCCCAGCAGGCAATCTGCCCCCGGTGCGCGCGCTTGGCAAATCGCGCGCAAAAGGGGCCCGCGCTGCGTGATGCGGCGCGGGCCCCTCTGGTGCTTGCGGGAGCGGACTAGAACTCGCCGGCGATGCCTGCCTTGACCGTGGTGCTGTCACCGCCGCCGTAGGTAATCCCGGCGCTCAGCGCGAAGGTCTCGTCTACGCGGTGCATGAGGCCGGCCGAGATGCCGACGAAGCCGCGGTGCAGCGCCACGTTCGAGGCGTAGCTGGTCTTGCCATCCTCGCTCGGGAAGTGCGGGTTCGCCATCGCGGCGACGGCCGCAAGGCCTTGGCGGAAGTCACGCCGGTCGGCCGTGGCAAGGTCGAACAGCTCGGTGATCTGGCCCTCGGCCGTGCCGAGCCGGCTGTCGATCTGGGCCACGCGGGTCTCGACAGCGCCAAGGCGGGTGTCGATCCCGTCGACCCGGCCGACGAGGTTGTCGACCCGCTGGGTCAGCGCGTCGAACTCCGGCGTGGCCATGGCGATCGCGCCCGATGCCAGTCCGCTAACGCGATTGTTGCCGTTGGCGTCCTCGAAGAAATGCGCATCGTCGCGCGACAGGCCCGGGCGCAGGATGTCCGCTGCCATGCGCGCGACGGTCTGCATGCTGATCGCGGTGCCCCGGCCTAGAACGCCGTTTTCGTCGACCGTCACGGTGTAGAGCGTGCCCGACTGCGCGGCGGTGGAGGAGGTCATGTCCGCCACGACCACGCTCGATCCCGCACCGCCCAGCATCACCTGGTTGCCAGCGGTAGTGATTGCGTTCGCGCCGATCGCGGTCGAGTTGCTGAACAGCGCCTTGGCGTTGGCGCCGACCGCGGTTGCCTCGCGCTTGTCGGCCTCGGCCTTGCTGCCGATGGCGGTCGAGCGCAGGCCCTGGGCCTTGGCAGTGTAGCCGACCGCCGTGCTCAGGTTCTCAGCCAGCGAGGCGGTGCCGAGCGCTGCTGCCGAAAAATCGGTCGCTGCGGCGCCGCGGCCCAGCGCGATACTGTCCGTACCGCTTGCCATTGCGCCCGACCCGATGGCCGTGGCGCGATCGGCCTGCGCGCTCGCCAGAGCACCGACCGCCAGCGTGCTGGTCCCGTTGGCCCGCGCCGCTCCGCCCAATGCTGTCGCGTTGGAACCGTTCGCCTGTGCCGGGTTGAGCGTGCTGCTCACCGCGAGGTAGGCGAGTTCGGCCGCATTGGCGCCGGTAGCCGCCTGGATGCCCGAGATGGCGCTGTTGAGCTGGCCGACCGTGGCCGCATCGGTGTCGGCGATGCCGTCGGCAATATGGACGAGCCGTCGTTCGTTGCCCGAGTGACCGAACGCAACGGTGTTCGGTTGGTCGGCGAACGAGAGGTTGCCGATCGCGATGGAGTTTTCGGCATACACCGAGGCGTCGACCCCAATTGCGATCGAGTCATCCCGCAATGCAAATGCGCCGTAGATTCCGCCTTCTTGAGCGTTGCCGCCGATGGCGATCGATCGGTTGCCTACTGCTTTTGCGTTGGCACCCAAGGCAATGCTGTACGCGTACGAGGTCTCTGCTTTGTAGCCAATCGCCACCGATTCGGCGCTTGGCTGATAGGTGGAACCGGACCGTGCCTCGACCCCAATCGCGACCGTCCTCGCTCCGTCCGCCTGCGCACCCGCCCCGAACGCCACGGTGCGTTCGCCGGCAGCAAAAGAGCCATTTCCATAGGCGCTAGACAGGAAACCCGTGGCGCGCGAGCCAAAGCCCAGCGCGATTGCGCTGGTTCCCTCCGCAATGGCGTACACGCCCATCGCGATACTGTTCTGACCGGTCGCGCGGCTTTCCCCGCCTACTGCGATTGAGTCGGTCCCGCTCGCGACGGCACCGCTTCTTGTGCTGTTCGCGATGAAATAGGCCTGCGTCGGAGTGCCGGTCGCAGCGTTGAGCTGGGCAACAGTAACAGCGTCGGTGTCATTGACGCCTGCTGCCAGATTCACCAAGCGGCGTTCGTTGCCGGCGCTGCCGATCGACACCGTATTGGCTTCATCCGCATAGGAGCCGTAGCCCAATGCGACGGAATTGAGCGCCTCAGCCGTGGCCGCGCTTCCAACCGCGACTGCCCTTATTCCGGATACCCACGCGCCGTCGCCGATTGCGAGGCCATGTTGGGCGTTCGAGAGAACTCGAGCTTCACCAATTGCGATGGAGCGCCAAGCCTCCGCTGTCGCTCCGTTGCCCAGCGCCACGGCGCGTTCGCCGGGAGCGGAGGTGTCGATCCCGCATTCGAGCCCGTCGTCAACATCACCGGCTTCGCCGCCGGGACCGCTCGGGCCGTCGGTGGTGTTGCATTCCGGCGTGTTGTCCGCCTTTGCCGGAGTGGGGAGCGCGAGCATGGCAGTGCCCAGCGAGACGAGGCTCGCGGCCACGAGGAACGTCGATTTCATGATTTCAACCCTGATAATTCAAAAACACGTTGGTCCAAGCACAACGTGATTCGAATACTTGGGCGGACGGCCCCTTGAAACAGGAGAAACTGTATTTTCGACGTATTTTACAGTTGGTGTGGTAAAAGTGACTGCCCTTACTCGAATTGCTTCAGCCACGTGTCGAACCGCGCCTGCGTTGCCGCGTCCTGATAGACGTGGCCGTTCTCTTCCGAGGGGCTGAAGGTAACCACGGCACCGGCCTCTTCCAGCGCGGCGGCAAGCTGTTCGGCGAGCGCGAAGGGCAGGGCCGCGTCCTTCTTGCCGTGGTAGATAAACACCGGGACCCCGGCGAAGGGCTTGAGGAATTCGGGCTCGAGGAAGTTGGGAAAGCCGCCGCCCAGCCATTCGTTGGCGAGGTTGGGATGCCCGGCGAAGACCGCCACCCCGGCGTAGCGTTCCGGGTTCTCATAGAAGGCGCGCAGCGCGCCGTATCCGCCCATGGAGAAGCCGCCGATCACCACCTTCTCGCGGTCGATCGCATAGGCCTCGCCCGCCTTGTCGAGCGCCTCGCGGATATCCCACTGCGCGGCGGGCGAGGCGTAGGCGAGGTAGCTGTCCCGCCCCCCGGGAGCGATCTCGACGAAGCGACCGTTGCTGCGCGCGCGGTCGAGCAGACCGCGATCGTCGGTGCCGCTGCCGTGCAGGAAGACCATGGCGGGGTAGGTGCGCGCCGGATCGAAGCCTTCGGGCAGGCGCAGGCTGTAGGGCTGGTGGCTGCCGTCGAGTAGTGAGCGGAACCCCCGCCGCATGGGGCTGTCCGAAGGCGGGAAGGGATCCTCGCCCGCATTGAGGCGCGCCGAGATAGCTGTGAGCCGGACCGCGTCCTTCACGAGCTCGGAGCCGTCCGCATAGGGCTGCAGGCGCGCGAGGCGCTGCTCGAAATCGGTCGTGAGGAAGTGGATGCTCTCGATCCCCGCCGGGCCCACGGTTTCCGCGTTCGCTTGCGCGTGTTCGCGCAGTGCCTGCGTGCCGAGGGGCGGCAGTACGAAGACTTCGGTCGCGGTGTCGGACCCAGGAAGGGTGAGCGCGTGAATGCCGGGCGCCATGGTCGCCGTGTCGATGGTCCACCGCGCGCTTCCTCCTGCCGGCGCCGCGTCCAGCACACCCACGCCTTCCATTCGTGCGCGGGGAGCCGCGGTATCCCGAAAGGACACCGGACTTTCGAGCATCAGCGGCTGCCCCGCCACGACTGTGCGCGTGGCGAGGCGCCAGACGCCGCCGCCCTCGGCGGTGCCGCTATCGCCGAACCGCAAGGGCACGCCGCGGCGTGAAAGGATGCCCTCATCGAAGATCGCCTCGTCCGCGACCAGCGCGTGGCCATAGGCAAAGGGGCCGGTCTCCGCGGTTTCGAAGGCTTTGGCGAAATAGAGGTTGAGGCCGATCGCAGGATCGAACAGCGGGTGGAAGGGCGCGAGATCAGCCCAGGCAATCCGGGCCTCGAACAGCGTACCGTCAGCGATCCGGGCCTCGGCAACCGTCGAGGCGGGCGAGAGCGCGCGGTAGACCTGCTCGCCGTCCTGCACCGCCATGGCCAATTCGCGGCGGGTATCCCCCTCGGCGCGCGGGGAAATGATAAGCTCGATGAAACGGGCCGAACGCGGGCCCAGCGCGCTATCGGTGAGGATGATGCGCCACCCGTCGCCCCACAGCCAGCCCCGGTTGCGATAGGTCACACTATCTGCGCTGGTTGTGATCGCGACATAAAGATGGGTCGCCGTGTAGCCGACGCGGTAATCGATGCGCGGCGCTTTCACATCCGGATTGTCGAAACGCAGCTGAACGGGAAAGGGGCGCGGGGCAAGCGCGGCCTCCGGCTCCGACAGGACACCGTCGGCGCGCGGCGCGGCCTCGTCCATCAGAGCTGCGCTCGGCGTCTCCTCCTGGGCGATGGCGAGCGCGGGCAGGGCAAGCGAAGCGGCAATCAGCGCCGCGGCAACGGGTTTCTTCATGATGCTCGAAGGGCTTTCGGAAAAGTGGGAGGCGGGTTCTTCTGGGGCCACACCTAGCATTCGGATTGCGCCGTGTTGCGGCGAATTTCGCTGTCAATCCGGCTAATTACACCGCATAAATGCACCTAGATGGCGATTTGCGCCGCGATGGAGTTGCAGACCATGGACGAGTTCGATCGCCGCATACTGGCCATCGTGCAGGCGGATGCCAGCCGCAGCCATCAGAGCATAGGTGAGGAGGTCAATCTCTCGCCTTCCTCTGTCCGGCGCCGGTTGCAGGCGCTGCGCAAGGACGGCGTGATCCTGGGCGAGGTGGCGCTCGTCGATCCCGCCAAGCTCGGCCTTTCCTTCCTGACGCTGGTTTCTTTCGAGAAAGAGAGCCAGCGCATCTACGACGCGTTCCGCCGCCAGATGATCGCCGACGAGGCGGTGTCGCAATGCTATTCGGTTTCCGGCGAGTTCGACTTCGTCCTGATGGTGCACGCCGTCTCGCCGGCGGCCTACGAGCAATGGGGCGAGCGGGTGCTGATGGCGAACCCGGCGCTCAAGCGTTACTCGACCTCGGTCGTGTGGAGCCACACCAAGTTCACCACGCGTGTGACTCCGGCGCAAGGGTAGGCGAGCGTCTCAGCCGGCCGCGCAGTCGGGTGCCTGTGCCAGGGCGCGGACAAGCGCGCCGCGATGGAATCGGCCGGCGCGGGCAGCGGGCATGGCGTAGAGCTGCTCGAGGAGCGTCCAGTCGCATTGGGACAGGCCGCCGCGCGGCTCACCCGCGGGGGTTTCGAACAGGGCGAGCACGCTGTTGGGATCGCTTGCCGTGTCGCGCGGATAGAGTTCGGCCAGTGCGTGCAGCGCGACGAGGTCGGCCACGTCGTCCACCCGGTATCCCGCTGCAAGGTCGCGGTCGATCACGATCATGGCGGATTCGATCACGCGGGTCCCGTCGGTCTGCACCCGGCTTTTCGAGCTGCCGCTGGTGATCGGCGCATCGTCCTTGTTGGGCAGCATCCCGCTCCAGCTCGGTTCATCCATCGATACGCTCGCCAGTTGCTGGCCTGCCGCCGCGCGGCCCATCCGGTCGCGCCAGCCGGTGCGGTACCAGGCGCGCACCGGGGCTTCGCTGCCGAACAGAGCTGCCTCGTGATAGGACGGCACCTCGCGGAAGGTTCGGGGCTTGCGCGTGCGGGCGGTTTCGACGAGCTGCGCGGCATCGAAGGTGAAGGCGACGCTCACATTGGTGCGGCAGCCGGGTTTGCCTCGGGCATCGAGATCAAGCGCTTCGGCAAAGTCGAGGATGCGCTGTTCGACCATGGCGCGCGCCGGTTCCTCGATCCCGATCACGTCCACGCACAGCCGTTCGCGCCAGCGGGCAATCGGACGGTCGCCGCGAATGGCGCCGCTGTTGCGGACCACCGCGCGCGCAGCCTCGCGCGCCGAGGCGTCGCTTTCGCGTTCGCCTTCGACGACGATGGGGCTGTCTTGCGCTGAAACGGAGGTGCCGCCGGCAAGGGCGAGCAGCGTTGCCGTTATGAGTCCTGCGCGCGCCATGCTGTCCCTTTCCGTGTTCCTTCGAAGCCTATCCTACCAGAAACGCGGAAGAAGTTGAGTCCTCAGCCTCCGTCCTGGAGCCAAGCTGCCACAGCCGGGTCTCGGTATCCCAACGGTAGGCGTTAATGTGTGCTATCCGCATGCCGGGTGTCTGCGGGGAATCCCGATGGGGCGGGATGTGTAACCTTGCGCGAAGCACGCGCGAACCTGCGGGCAAGACACGTATCAAAGGGGCTATTCACCATGGAATTCACACTCAAGCGGACTGCGGGCATTGTCGCGGCTCTCCTCCTCGTTTCGGCCGCAACGCAAGTGGTTTACACGACGCTCTATCTGTCCGAGGCCGAGGTGCCGCGCCAGTTCCTGTGGGGGCTCGAAGGCTTCCTGTTCACCGTGCTAGCCGCCTTCGCCGGCTCGGCCATGCTTCAGACAAAGCAGGCGCATCTTGGCTGGGCGGCAATCGGATTTGCGGCCGTTCTCAACGTGGTCCAGGTCGGCGTCGGCCTCACCCTGTTCGGCCCGTTTTTCGAAGCGGCCGGCAATGTCGAGGGGCTGGAGCCCGTCGCCATGGGCATCGTCGCCTATTCCTTCATGGTCTACAACGCGGCCAAGGTGCTGCTGGCGCTGGCTGCGGTGGTTTTCGGCTTGGCGCTGAAGGGCGCGGGCGCAAAGGCCCTGGGCGGACTGACCGCGCTGGTCGGCGCCGTCGCCTTCGTCGCCAACGCGCTGTCGATGGGCATGGGCCGCGACTTCCTCGGCGAGATCCCGCTCGCGGGCGGTTCGGGCGTGCTCGCCACCGTGCTGCTGGCGGTGTGCCTGCTCAAGCTGCCGGCCGATAGCGCCGCTGCCGACTGATCGGTCTGGACGCGCCCGCGCCGAAGGCCTACATCGACCGCATCCCCGGGGAGCCGTGTGGCTGAGAGGCAGGTGTCACGCCCTGCGACCCGTCGAACCTGAACCGATTAGCATCGGCGGAGGGAGTGGAGCGGCGCGCAAAATCCGCTCTTCCTCCGCCTGTAGGAGAGAACAAGCGCATGGCCGACATCAACAGCAAATTCGACATCGGCGTCACTACCGGTCCGATCCGCGGCAGTCGCAAGGTCCATGTCGGCGCCAAGAGCGGCAGCGGCGTCCGCGTCGCCATGCGCGAGATCGATCTTGAGGGCGGCGAGCCTTCGGTGCGGGTCTACGACACTAGCGGCCCCTACACCGATCCCGATGCGACGATCGACATCCGCCAGGGTCTCGAAGCCAAGCGCCGCGAGTGGATCATGGCCCGCGGCGATGTCGAGGAATACGACGCGCGCGAGGTGAAGCCCGAAGACAACGGCCAGCTCGGCCCGGATCGTTCGGGCGGTGTCCCGGCCTTCCCCAATGTCGTCAAGCGCCCGCTACGCGCCAAATCCGGCATGAACGTCACGCAGATGCATTATGCGCGCAAAGGCATCATCACGCCGGAGATGGAATACGTCGCCGAGCGCGAGAACCTCGGGCGCGAGATGCTGCGCGATGCCGCGGCTTATGAAACCGCGCGCGATGGCGGCCAGCCCTGGGGCGCATCGGTGCCTGACTATGTGACGCCCGAATTTGTGCGCGACGAGGTCGCCCGCGGCCGCGCGATCATTCCCAACAATATCAACCACCCCGAAACCGAGCCCATGGCGATCGGGCGCAACTTCCTCGTCAAGATCAACGCCAATATCGGCAACTCCGCCGTCGCCTCCGACGTCGCCTCCGAGGTCGACAAGATGGTCTGGTCGATCCGCTGGGGCGCGGACACGGTCATGGACCTCTCCACCGGCCGCAACATCCACGACACGCGCGAGTGGATCATCCGCAACTCGCCCGTCCCCATCGGCACCGTGCCGATCTACCAGGCGCTGGAAAAGGTCGGCGGCATTGCCGAGGACCTGACCTGGGAAATCTTCCGCGACACGCTGATCGAGCAGGCCGAACAGGGCGTCGACTATTTCACCATCCACGCCGGCGTGCGCCTGCCCTATGTCCCGATGACCGCCAAGCGCGTCACCGGCATCGTGTCGCGCGGCGGCTCGATCATGGCGAAATGGTGCCTCGCGCATCATAAGGAGAGCTTCCTCTACGAGCGCTTCGACGAGATCACCGAGATCATGAAGGCCTATGACATCGCCTATTCGCTGGGCGACGGCCTGCGCCCCGGCAGTATCGCCGACGCGAACGACGAAGCGCAGTTCGCCGAGCTCTACACGCTGGGCGAGCTCACCAAGCGCGCCTGGGAGCAGGACGTGCAGGTGATGATCGAAGGCCCCGGCCACGTGCCGATGCACAAGATCAAGGAGAACATGGACAAGCAGCTCGAAGCCTGCGGCGAAGCGCCCTTCTACACGCTCGGGCCCCTCGTCACCGATATCGCGCCGGGTTACGACCACATCACCAGCGGCATCGGCGCAGCGCAGATCGGTTGGTACGGCACCGCCATGCTCTGCTACGTCACGCCCAAGGAACACCTCGGCCTGCCCGACCGCGACGATGTGAAGGTGGGCGTGGTGACCTACAAGCTCGCCGCCCACGCCGCCGACCTCGCCAAGGGCCATCCTGCCGCCAAGGTCCGCGACGACGCCTTGAGCAAGGCCCGCTTCGAATTCCGCTGGCGCGACCAGTTCAACCTCAGCCTCGACCCCGACACGGCCGAGCAATATCACGACCAGACCCTCCCCGCAGAAGGCGCCAAGACCGCACACTTCTGCTCCATGTGTGGCCCGAAATTCTGCTCGATGAAGATCACGCAGGAAGTGCGCGACTTCGCGGCGAAGCAGAACTCGGACAGCTATCTCGCGAGCGAGAACTTGCGTACCGAGACCTCAGCCGAAGAGGCCGAGGAAGCGGAGAAGGGCATGGAGGAGATGAGCGAGGTCTATCGGGAAGGTGGGGATTTGTACGTCCCTGAATAGTCGAAGATATTGCTTCCGCGGGGAAATTGTTAAATGCTGGCAGAATGAACCTGATTAGCTCCTTGCAGCCCCCGCTATGCCTCGAAAAAAGTGAAGTCTTTCAGGGCGATGCGTTCAAGCTCATAAAGCGCATCCCCGACGCAAGCCTTGGCTTGGTACTTTGCTCGCCGCCTTACAATATCGGGAAAAGCTATGAAAAGGGGATGTTCGGAACGCTCGACGATTATCGGGAAGTGATGAGCGGCCTTATTGAAGGGCTTGCTGGAAAAATCTCGGAAAGCGGCAGCGTGTGCTGGCAAGTTGGCAATTACGTCAAAAACGGCTCAGTTTTCCCCCTCGATTATCTCTTCTTTGAGCTTTTTATTCGGAATGGGTTCAAGTTACGTAATCGAATTATTTGGCGCTTTAACTTCGGGCTTCACGCCAAACGTCGTTTCTCGGGTCGCTATGAGACAATACTTTGGTTTACTAAGGGCGACTCATATACTTTTAATTTGGACCCAGTTAGGGTCCCTCAGATTTATCCAGGGAAGCGAAAGAAGAGCGAGGGCGGTTACGTCCCTAGTGGGAATCCGAAAGGCAAAAACCCATCCGACTTTTGGGAGTTTGACGCGAAAGCGGCGTTCGGTGAGAAAGCAGTTTGGGACATCCCTAACGTTAAAGCCAATCACCCTGAGAAAACCGACCACCCCTGCCAATTTCCGAACGAGATTGCCGATAGGTGTATCATGGCACTTACGAATAAGGGTGATGTCGTCTGTGATCCGTTTGCTGGAGTGGGGACAACGCTTGCTTGCGCCGCTGCCCGTGACCGCATTGGAATAGGGTTCGAGCTTGAGCAATCATATCGTGATCGCGCGATCGAGAGAATAGCTATGGCGCAAAAAGGGGATCTTAAGGTTAGGCCCTCTGGAAAATCGGTAAGGCGGCCCGTCCAAGGAGAAAAGGTCTCTACGGTGCCAGAGGAATGGCATAATGAGGGGGGCAATTAAATGCCGGCGGGGGGCAAGAAAAAAGCAAAAAAGAAGCTGTCCGCAGAGGAGAGGAAGAAGCGGGCGAGGGAAAGGGCGTTCAAGCGCCAAGCTCGGGCGATCTTCTCGAAGTCAGGCTTCGAAAGAGTGCCGGAGGTTGCCGACAAAGAGTTCGAGTATCAAGATAGTACCAGCGATTTTGACGATCTATTTGTATCGGAAAATTTAATTGTCTTGGCTGAATACACCTTGAGCAATGAATCCGGCACTGGAGAACATTTCAAAAATAAAGCTCATATCTACAAGAAGATACTCGACGACCCGAATGCATTTTTGAGGTTTCTGTTCGAACGTTTCGCCGCGATAAAGCCAAAGATTTCTGCGAAGTACCATTCATCTCAGCTCCGGTTGAGAATCGTCTACTTTTCGGAACACGAAGTTAAGCCCGCTCATGCCAGTTTGGCCCCGGAAGTTGCCACTGCATGGCGGGGCGTGATGCAATACTTTCGAAGTTTGGCGGACACAGTGGAGAGGTCGTCAAGGCATGAACTCTTCCACTTCCTCAAACTTGACCTCGCTGAAGTAGGCAAGAATGGAATTATTAGCGAGATAGAGGGTGAAGAACCCTATCCCGGGTCATTGTTGCCGGAAGCTCATTCTGAGTATCCGGACGGCTACAAGCTTGTCTCCTTTTACGTAACCCCAGCTGCATTGCTCAAACGGGCGTATGTATTGAGGCGGGATGGCTGGCGGGACTCTGAGGGTCTTTACCAGCGAATGATCGATAAGAAAAAAATCCGTTCTATCCGAGCGTATTTGAAGGATCGGCGAAGGGTGTTCGTCAACAACGTTGTAGTAACCCTACCTGCCGACACTAGGATCGATGACCAAAAGGGGAAAGATGTCGATCCCTCGGACATTGAGAAAACGACTCCGGTTGTAATTAAGCTACGCAATCGACCAAACTCTATTGGGATAATAGACGGGCAACATCGGATCTTCTCGTATTTCGAAGGAGTAAGCGATGACCCCGACATTGCGGTATTCCGCGACCGGCAGAATATGTTGGCTACCGGAATAATCTATCCTGAAGATGCGTCCGAAGAAGAGAGGCAGAAGTTCGAGGCGGAGATATTCCTTGAGATAAACTCAAATCAGAACTCGGCCAAATCGGATCTCAAGCAGGCGATCCTCGTAATTACCAAGCCGTTCTCAGACGAGTCGATTGGCAAACGTGTGGTCGGCAGATTGGCCCGAGACGGCGCGCTGGAGGGACTTCTTCAGAAAAACTATTTTGAGACCGGAGTTTTGAAAACTTCTTCCATGGTGTCTTTTGCTCTCTCGCGGCTTGTGCGAATTGAAGGCGACGAGTCCTTGTTCCAACACGCAAAAGAGGAACTCAAATCGAAGTTGAAGGCGAAGAAAAACGTTGGCGCAGTGACGGAATACGTTGATTTCTGTTCGACCGAGCTACGCCAGTTTCTTGGCGCTGCGAAGGCGGTTTTGGGCAATGAGAAGTGGGCAATCAAGACTGCAAAGTCGGAGGGTATTCTCTCTGTGACCTCTGTGAATGCCCTAATAATATTGTTCCGCAAAGTCGTTGACACATACGGTTTGGGGGACTTCGAACTTTACAGGAAGAATCTGGCCAAACTTCCCGAGTTTAATTTCGATGATTTTCATTCTAGTCAATATAACAGAATGGCCGAAGGCATGCTCGCAACGGTATACGGCAAATAGCCAAACCCACTTCCGCCGCTGCAATAACCTTCCTCACCCCCGCCCCATCCTCACCAGCACCCGATCCAACGCCTGCAAGAACCGCGACCTGTCCGCCTTGGTGAACGACGGCGGGCCGCCGCCCACTCCGTCCATCCCGGCGCGCAGGTCTTCCATGATCGCGCGGGTGGCGATGGCGCTGCCGATGCTGGCGGCGTCGAAGGGCTTGCCGTTGTGCGCGAGGACCGCCGCGCCCGCCTTCAGGCAGCGTTCGGCCAGCAGGATGTCGGCGGTGATCACCACGGTGCGCGGACCCGCGTTCTCCGCAATCCAGTCGTCCGCCGCGTCGTATTTTGGTCCCTCAGGCGCCGGGCGCTGGGCATCCGCCCAGCTTGGGTTGGCACTGCGTGCCGTCTCCGCCTGCGGCTCCGACTCCGGCCTAACCGGCCGGCGGGCGGTCGCCCTTGCGGGTCGCTGTGCGACCCGTGACCTCCTCCTACCACCACGCGCTTCACCCGCGCGCTCACCGGTACGCGAAAAGGGCTGTTGCTGACCACGCGGACATGGGCCTTGTGGCGCTCGGCCACGCGGTAGATCTCCTCCTTCACCGGGCAGGCATCGGCGTCGACGAGGATGGTGACGGGATCGGCCATGGCCCGCTCGCCTAGCGCAATCGGCGGGCGCGCGTAAGCTTTCCTACTCGCGCGAAACCTGCGCCTATGGGAGCGATGCCTCTCGCGCCTTTTCCTTGCCCTCCCACCGGCCTCCCGCACCGCGTGCGCCCGCCGCGGTTTTATTCCGCAGGAGGGTGTTCCATGTGTTCCATCCTGTGGGAGAAGCCGCCGAGCGGTCCAACGGGATCGACGAACCGCGTGGCGGGCCCTTCGCGCGGGCGGGGGCTTCGTGGTATGCTGCGCCTCGCAACAGCTGAGAGGACCCCTGCCATGACCTTTGTGAAGCCCCTCCTCGCCGCAGGCCTGCTGGCCGCGCCGATGCTTGCGGCCACCCCCGCGCTTGCCACCGCACCCGCCGGCGGCCCCGACACGCGCTATTGCATGAAGGTGGAGCCGCTCACCGGCAGCCGCGTCGAGCGCACGATGTGCATGACCCGCGCCGAGTGGGAGCAGCAGGGCGTCGACCTTGACGCCGAGTGGGCCAAGGAAGGCGTGCGCGTCGAGGGCTAGGCCCCCGCGATCCCCGCAGCGCGCATCGCCTCGGCCATGCGCTTCTTGACCCCGAAGAACCCGGCCTTGGCGTGCGGCCAGGTCGCCCGCTGCAGCTCGGCGAGGTGGGTGTGGACGGTAAGGCCGTCCCGTCCCAGCTCCGGCGCCAGCGCATCCCGCGTCCACCCTTGCGGCAGGTAAGGGCAGACGAGGTGCGTAATGCCGTGCTCAGCGAGGATTGGGGCCAGCGGCTCGCCCGCCGCCCAAGATGCGGTAGGGCAGCCGAAGGCCGCACCAGCTTCCTCGATACTACCCGCCACCGCCTCATGGGCAAAGCGCGCCGCGTGATCGCCAACGGGCAGCGGTGAGCGCGCCTCGGGCCGCGCCGCGCCGGTGACCAGCGCGGGCGCTGCGGGAAGGGCGAGCGGGACATGGCTCGCCGCCTCGTCATGCAGCAGCAGCGCGAAGGGCTCGGCCAGGTCCGCCGCGCCGAGCGGAGCAGGCAATTGGGGCAGGGCGCGCGAATGTTCGACCGCTTCGCTCAGCGGTTCGGGTTCCTCCGCCAGCCCTTCGGCGGCAAGCGGTCCCACCGGGTGCTGCGCGGTGTAGCGGGCGATGTTCCCGGCGCGGGCGACATAGTGCTTGCCCCTGGTGTGGAGCCCGGCAACCCAGCGCCAGCTCAGTGTGTTGGACGCCGCATCGCCATCGACGAGGTGGCGCAGGAAGTGGTCGGCGCCAAGGTGCCAGTCGAGCTTCAGCGTGAAGATCCAGATGCTCGCAAACCACATGCGGGCGTGGTTGTGGAGGTAGCCGGTCTCGATCAACTCGCGCGCCCAGTGGTCGAAGGCCGCGATGCCGGTGCGCCCTTGGGTGGCTTCTTCATAGGCCTTGCGCAGTCCCGCGTTCGCGTCGAGCCGTGCAAGCGCCGCGTCGCGTCCCTCGACATAGGCGGGCCAGATCGTGGGACGCTGCTCGAGATAGCCCTTGAAATAGACCCGCCAGAACACCTCGCTGATGAACTTGTCCGCCGCGCTTGCCGAATGCTCTTGCAGCACCGCTTCGAGAACCTCGGTTTCCGAAAGAAGGCCGGCGTGGAGCCAGGGCGAGAGCTGCGAGACATTCTCCCGCCCGGTCCCGTTATCGTGGTTGCGCTCATCGGCGTAGCGCCGCCCGGCGCGCGGCAGGAACGCTGACAATTGGTCAAGGCCGGCAGATCGGGACGGTTCGAACAGCATGTCGTCCTCAACCGGCGCACGGCCCATCCGGTTCCGTCCGATTTTCGACCAGTATATGATCGATTTCGCTCGAAATCCGTCCAGGAATTCCCATGTCGGGATTAGAGAGAGCAATAAGAAGGAGAAGCCCCAATGCAGGTCCAGTTCAACTCCGACAGCAGTGTCATGGGCACGGAAAACGTGGCCGAGCGGATCGAGGCTATGCTGCACAGCAAGCTCGCCCGTTTCGAGGACCGGCTAACCCGCATCGAAGTGCATGTGCGCGACGAGAACGGGCGCAAGGGCGGGGGCGATGACAAGGCCTGCATGATCGAAGCGCGCCCGCGCGGCGGCAAGCCGATCGGGGTGACCGAACACGCGTCGAAGGTCGACGATGCCGCGCGCAAGGCGGCCAGCACACTCGCCCAGCGGCTCGAACGCGTGCTGGGCAAGAGCGCCCGGCACGGCCATGACCAGCGTCCCGACAAGGTGCTCTGAGAAAGGCCTTGATCCCCCTCCTTCTGTGACTACAAGCGTCATCGGAGGAGGGGCGTATGACCCATATACATAACCTATTACGGATCGCGGCCGTCGCTTCGGCGCTGTCGGCGCTGACTACGGCGGTCCTCATTTATGGGCCCAACCCTCCGGTCGCCGAGGGCCTTGAGGCTCAAGCGCAGCTCGCATCCGATGGGCGCGCCCTCTACAAACCCTGGGTCTTGTTCTTCCACCCGCAATTCGCGTTTGTCGCTGCACTAGGTGCGGCGGCGGCGCTGTGGCGCGCGCGGCCAGCCCTGGTCGCAATTGGCCTTTTCTATCTCGCGCTGTGGGCGATGACCGAGATGACCCAGCAGGCCTATATCATCAATGCGCTCAACCAATACTGGCGCCCGGGCCTCCTCGCCGCCAGCGATCCCGGAGCGCGGCAGGCGTACGAGAGCCTGCTGACGGGCTTTCCGGCGCTTAGCGACAGCCAGTACTTCGTACTGCTGTTTGGCTTCGGGGCTGGCTCCGTCCTGCTGGGTGCGGCGTTCTTCAGTGCGGACTTGGCTGGCAAGGCGATCGGCGGCGTTACGGTCTTTCTTGGCGTTGTCTCACTGCTTGCCTTTGCGGGCTATTACCTGGCCCCGGCCGCGGGGGTCACGGCTGTCACTGGCTGGATCTATGCTTATCTTTACGGCCCCTTGCAAACCGGGGTCCGTCTTGCGCTCGGCTGGTGGTTGTGGCGCGCCGCGGATGAGACCGAACCGTCCTCCTGAGCCGGCGGATTGCAGCCCAGGTGGCAGAGCGGTATGCTGACCCCCTCACAGTGCAACGGGGGGTCGCACACCATGACTTGGAAACCGCTTTCGTCGGGCGTTGCAGCCGCGTCGCTGCTCGTCGCCGTGCCGGCATCGGCGCAGTACATGCCGCATCTCGATCCGAACCTTTACATGCTCACCACCATGAACATGGCGGGCGGGGCAAACACATGCATGACCGGAACCGCGCCGCCTGAGAATGAGATCGCCGAAGCGCGCGATCCGGCCCCGCGGCTGGTGCAGTCCTATTTCGACGCGGCCCAGAGCGGCGGCAAGCTGACAGGCGCCTTCCGCGACAAGAAGAAGGCAAGTTGGACCCATGCGGGGCGGACGGTCCTTTATGCCGAGATCGACCAGCAGAGCGATCCTCTGGTCGCAGCCGGAAACCGGCTCGATCCCGAACCACTGCGCTTCTTTCGCGCAGGCAATTTCCAGAGCGCGCAGGGCCAGTGGAGCGTGCTGGACGCCAGCGGCGCGGTCGCCGGGGTCTATGACGTCGTATTCAAGCGCCAGAAGGGTATCTGGCGGATCGACGCGCTGACGGTGCTGGGTGCCGACGAGACCGTGGCTCCTGCCATGCAGTACTGCATGGAGCCGGGCGATGTGACCGAGCACAAGGTCGAAGCCGCCGGCAACCAGATCGAATTCTTCGAAGAACAGATCGCCAAGAGCGAAGAGAAGCTGGTGCGCGAACGCGAGCGCCTCGCCGCAGCGCAGGAAAAGCTGGCCGGCTCGCCCAACCGGTCGAGCTTCCGCGAACGCGTGCAGCGCGAGAAACAGAAAGTCGCCCGCCGCGAGGAGAAGCTCGAGGAGCTGCGTGAAAATCTCGTCGATGCGCGCGAATTCCAGTCGGATTCCAACCGCGATGTGGCGGAGATTGCCGCCATCACCGGCCCGGCGCGTGACGCGCTGCGCTTCCGCGGGTTCGAACTGACCACCGACCGGGAAGCGGCGGAAGAGAAGGCGGCTGAGGAAGCCAAGGCCGCCGCTGACTAGCGGAAACTAGCTACCAGAACCGTTGGTAACGAGCCGCACCGGAGCAATCTGGCGCGGCTCGTCGCGCGTTTGGCTCGCTTGAGCAAATTCCAGCCATTCTCCGAAACATCCGGAGGCCTGCGCCGTTCGTATCTTGAAGCACCAGCCGGGCCGCTTGGCTGCCTGGAAAAGTGCTAACTTTCTATCGAAAAAGGGAAAACCATGAACAAGATCACGATCGCACTCGCCTCCGCCGCATCGCTCGCCATTGCCGCTTGCGCTGAAGCACCGGCCGAAAACGAAGGCTATGACGAGCCCATCGCCGCCGACACCATGACCAATTCGGATGCCGCACCGGGCACCCTCGTCGAAGTCGCGCAGGGCGATGAGACCTTCTCGACCCTCGTCAGCGCCGTGACTGCAGCCGGTCTTGGCGAGACGCTGTCCGGCGAAGGCCCCTTCACGGTGTTTGCGCCGACCAACGACGCCTTCGCAAAGATCGACGAAGCGACGCTGACCGAGCTCACTACCAACGACACTGAAACGCTTGGCGCGATCCTCCAGTACCATGTCGTCTCGGGCAATGTGGACGCCGCCACCCTGACGCAGGCGATTACCGATGCAGGTGAAGCCGGCTACACGATCGAGACGGTGGGCGGCGGCACGCTGACGGCCAATGTCGTCGACGGCAACGTCGTGCTGACCGATGCGGCTGGTGGCACCTCGACCGTTACCGCCACCGATGTCGCCGCCTCAAACGGTGTCATCCACGTCATCGATACCGTGCTGATGCCGCAGTAAGACTTGGCGCAAAGCCTTAAGGAAGAGGGCGGCTCCTTGCGGGGCCGCCCTTTTTCGTGGTCTATCTGCTTTGCCGGTTGGCGAGCGCGCTTGCCGGCCATCATGAGGGAGAGAGCATGGCGCAAGCGCAGGAAAAGCCCGTCTACCGTGTACCTTTCGTCGAGCGCACGGGTATGCGCCGGATCGAGGAACGGCGCGGCCATTCGAAATTGCTGATGCCGCTGGAAGGGAACGCCAATCATGTCGACGTGATGTATCTTGGCGCCTTCTGCGTGCTGGCCGAGGCGGCCGCGGCGGGTCCGGGTATTTCGATCCTCGACACCGAGCGCTTCTTTCCGATCATCAAGGATATCGCGGTCGACTTCCACCGCATGGCGGCAAGCGATGTGACGGGAGCCTATACACTGAGCGAGGACAATATCGCGCAGCTCTTGTCCGATCTCGAGACCAAGGGCAGCGCGGGCTATATGGCCGAGGTGCCGATGCACGATGCCGATGGCGCGCTGGTGGCGACCGGGCGCGTGACGGTCAAACTGCTCAGCCATAATTGGCAGGGTAAATCCTAAGGCTTCAAGCGAGCGTCTTATGTCGGGTTAGTCGGGCGCGACCGGCCAGCCAGGCCGGTCCTCTATATCCACTATCTCTATGCGGATATCGTCCGCAGTATGCACGCGCACCGTTCGATCCCGGCCCACGCTGCGCACGGCGCCGTTGCCGTTGGCAAGCCGGTCGATCTCGAACTCGCTCAGCTCTTCCCCATAGTCGGCCCGAAGCGCGACGGCGCCCGGTTCGTCCCACATTGCATCGCGCGACCCGCGCAGCCTTCCGTGAAGCGCCAGCGCGGCGACCGGGATGGTCCCGTTGGGCGTGACCAGCGGATAGTGGTTGGGCAGGTCCTGCCGCACCGGCGGCGGCGCGGGTTGGGGTGCGCGCGCCGCGGGACGTTCGAAGGCGAACCCGGCCTGGTGGCTCATGACCGGCATGGAACCGATGGCCGTGCCGCTCTCGGCACCGGCAAGCACAACCCCCGCTGTGATCACAGCGGCTCCGAGCAAGGGAAGGGGGTTTACGCGTTTCACGGTAGGCCTGTTTTCTCACGTTCCGAACGCGGAAGCAAATCTGAGCGTTCCCCGCGAGGCGTTTAGGCTCCGCGCTTTCACCGCTCCTTAACCCCGCCCGCAAACCCGTGCGCAAAGGTTCACGCCCTAGGTTAACCGGCGAGTTAGGATTGCGCGGTAGGGGAATCCGCAAAGGGGCAGGGATTACGATGCACGAGCTACAGCAGGTGTTTGCAAAGGCCGAGGGCGAGGCCGAATGGGAAGCCGGGCTGCGCGCCCATTTCGAAGCCGGCGACCTCGATGCCGTTCACGGCGTTCTCGAAACCGCGCTGCAGGCTCTTGCCACGCCCTTTGCCCAGGAATGCCTCGCGATTGCGCCGGAAGCGGTCGAGATCGAAGGCTGGGCCGAACTGGTCGAAGCCATCACCATGCACGAAGGCGAGCCGGTAACCGGCGTGACCCTGGCGGTCGCCAACGAGGCCGACCGCGCCTTTGAAAAGGGACAGACGCACCACCCCTACATGATGCTCGGCCTCTACAGCGACGAGCCGTTCTGTTTCAGCGAAGCCGATGCGGACGCGCTGCTCGCACAAACCCGCGAGGAAGAGGGACCGGCCTGGGCTGGCTGGGACGAGGACATCGAGGTCCATCTCGACATTCACGGGCTCGACCGCCTCAACACCGCTCTGCTCCACCACAAGCAGCGCCATTTCTTCCGCGACGACGCGCCCGCGCAGGCGCCGGCGCGCTATGTCGAGTATGTGCTTGGCTGCTGGTGGCGCGCGCTGCTGTTCCAGCAGGCGGTTGCCAGCGAATGTGCGATCCACGGATTGCCGGGCGGCATCCCGGTGGTGTCGGGCATGGTCGAAATGCGGCCCGAAGTGGTCATGGTCCACGGCCTCGGCGCCCGCACGGTCGAACGCGAGCGCACGAGCGAGGTGAAACCCGCTGCGCCGATGCTGGCCGCCGATTTCATCCAGCTGCGCCCTGCGGAAGAGGTGAAGGAGCTGACCGGCCTCGACCTGCGCCGGCGCGTGGTGGAAACCGGTCAGGAAGACGAGCCTGACGAAAAGCGCGGCTTCTTCGCCCGCCTGTTGCGCCGCTAGCTTCGCGCGCTCTGGACACTTACGCTCGCCCGTCTAGTCTCTCCTGCGGAGAGAACACGGGGAGAGACCGGCTTGACCACGCACACAGGTGGCTGCCTTTGCGGCCAGATCCGCTACACGATCGAAGGCGAACCCGCCGCATCGATGGTGTGCCATTGCACGCACTGCCAGAAGCAATCGGGCAGCGCTTTCTCGACGATTGTCGGTGTTCCGGAAGGGCAGGTCGCCATTACGGGCGAGGTGAGCCGCTACAAGGACAGCGGCGAAAGCGGGAAGAGCGTGGAGCGCCAGTTCTGCGGTACCTGCGGATCGCCGCTCTTCTCCAAGGTGGAGGTTTCGCCCGGCCTTTTGTGGGTCAAGGCGGGCACGCTTGATGACACCAGCGCCTTTGCGCCGACCGCGCACCTGTGGACGCGCAGCAAGCAGGACTGGGTCGACACCGGCGACGTCCCGGCCTTCGAAACCAATCCGAGCTGAGGGGAGGGAGCCATGGCCAGCCTGCGCGCCCGCATCGTCAACCTTGCCTTGCCCCTGCTCGGCATCAAGAAGTTCTTTTCCGAGCCCGACAAGCTCGACGAGCGGATTGCCAAGCTGCGCACCGAAGCGCCGATCCGGCCCAAGGCCAAGTGGTCTAAACGCTACGCCATCACCGAAGACACGGAACGCGGCTATCCGGTGGTGACCATCACGCCGCATGGCGGTGCGAAGACCGGCGCGCCGCACCTGCTCTACCTCCACGGTGGTGGCTATGTGATGGATATCGCCGCGGTTCACTGGGACACGGTGATGGACCTGTGCGACCGGCTTGGCGCCTCGGCCACGGTCCCGATCTATCCGCTCGCGCCGGAAACCAAGGCCGCCGCGACGCTGGAGGCGATGCTGGCCCTCTACAAGGAGCTGGCCGATACATACGGCGCGGAAAACCTCACGGTGATGGGCGATAGCGCCGGGGGCGGGATGAGCCTTGCGCTGGCCCAGATGCTCAAGGCGGGCGGCGATCCGCTGCCCGGTAGCCTGGTGCTCTATTCGCCCTGGCTCGATGCGACCGCGACGGCCGACGGCCAGCGCGCGATCGAGAAGCGGGACCGCATGCTGGCGGTCAGCGGCCTTGAAGCCTGCGGCGATATGTACCGCGGCGACCTGCCGGTTGACGATCCCAGGGTCAGCCCGCTGTTCGGCCCGCTCGAGGGCCTGCCGCCCATGGCGATCTTCTCGGGCACTTCAGATATCCTGCTGGTCGACGGCCGGCGCCTTGCCGAAAAGCTGGCGCATGATGGCATGCCGCGGCATATCTACCGTGAGTACGAAGACATGTTTCACGTGTGGATGCTGCTGCCGGTTCCCGAGGGCAAGCGCGCGCGCGAGGAAACGGTCGCCTTCATCCGCAAACACAGGACCGCTGCATGACCCCCTTCCGGACCGCCTTTCTTCTCCCGGCCTTCCTGCTGGCCGCTTGCGGCGATGCCCCCGAAGACAATCCCGGGTCGCTGCAAGGCGACACCTTCGATGCAATCGCCGATGGTGAGGTCGTGCACTACACCGGGACCGAGCCTTTCTGGGGCGGCGCGGCGGGCGGCGGGATGGCGACCTATTCCACGCCCGACAACCCGGGCGGCAGCGAGTTTGCCGTCAAGCGTTTTGCCGGCAACAACGGCCTTGGCATCAGTGGCGAGGTCGATGGCTCGGCCTTCGATCTCACCATCACGCCGGGCGAATGTTCGGACGGGATGAGCGACCGCAGCTATCCCTACACGGCCACATTGCTGCTCGGCAGTGAGCAGCGGCTGGGCTGCGCCTGGACCGACAGCCAGCCCTATAGCGGCGACGAGGCGCCCTGATGGCACCGACGGTCCCGCGCGGCTGGCGCATCTTCTTCTGGTTGGCTGCCGCGTTCAATTTCCTAATCGGGATTGGCAGTTTCCTCGAGGCAACATGGGGCTCGGACCAGTCGATCGGGGCGGTCCTGATCATTGGCTTCGGCATCATCTACGCGCTGGTAGCGCGCGATCCGGTCCGCTTCGGCGCGACCCTGATTGCAGGACTGTTCGGCAAGGGGATGGTGGTCGCAATGCTGGGCCCCACGCACTGGTTCGGAGGCGGCGATCCGGCGCTTGGCGCCATTGTTGCCGGAGACCTGCTGTTCGCGATTGGCTTTGCGATCTTCCTGCTCCAAAGGCGCAGCCATGGGTGATGTTCCTGCTCTTCCCCGCTGGCTCGGCCTGTCCGGGCTGCTGCCGCAGATGGCGTGCCTCGCCGTCCTGCTGGCCGGCCCTGCCGAGTGGCGCGAAGCGGCGCAGGCGATTGCCTTTGGCTATGCGGCGCTGATCCTTTCCTTTCTCGGCGGGACCTGGTGGGGGATTGCGGCGGCCGCGCCCGCAGCCCAGCGGCGGCAGACGCTCGGCTGGGTCTGGATTGCAGCGGTCACGCCCAGCCTTGTCGCGCTGGCGTGCTTCCTTCCCTGGGCGCTCGGCTGGACCTGGCCCGAGCCATCGCTCGTCATGCTCGGCGGCGCGCTGCTGGTCAGCCTGGGAGCGGACGCCAAGCTGGGCGCGCTCGCGCCGCGCTGGTGGATGGGATTGCGCGTTCCGCTGTCGCTGGGCCTTGGCCTGCTGACGATGGGGACCGCGCTGGCCTAGCCGCGCTGAACGCCCGCCTCTTCGAGGTGGGGTCCAAGCCGCCCTGTCAGCCAGAGCCACCACATGCGGAAATCGGCGCGCAGGCTCCACAAGGGATAGGTGAAGGTGGCCGGGCGGTTTTTCTCGTGTCCAAAATGCGCAACCCAGGCGAAGAAATAGCCCGCGACCGGAAGCGCGGCGAGCAGCCACCACTCCTGCGTGGCGATCATCGCCAGGGCCAGTCCCACCACCAGCGAAGTGCCGATATAGTGCAGCGCGCGTGTGCCCGGGCGCGAATGCTCGCGCAGGTAGAACGGCCAGAACTCGGCAAAGCTGGTGTAGCGGGCGTCGGTCATTGCAGTCCCGGAATCTCGAACTGGGCCGGCGAAGGAGCCTGCGGCATCAGCAGCTCGCGGCGACCGGGTTGCTGCTCGGCGCTTGCCACATTGCCCGCGCCCGAACCGCTGATGCTGGTGCAACTGCGCCCGGCAAGGAAGTCGAGCGCGGTGGCAATCGAGGCTTCGGTCGGATCGCCGAGCGGGGTCAGGATGTCGTCGTCGGCACGGCAGGTGACCGGCATCACATCGGCCAGGCCGCCGTAATATTCGCCCTGATCGTCCGCGTTGACCGACTGGAAGGCGACCACCCGCAGGCGGTCATCACAGGCCGAACGGTCGCGGGCGATCTGGCCAACGGGCTTGCCGAAGGTGTTTGCCCCGATCAGGGCGATGTTGTTGCCAAGGAAGGGGATGAAGGCGTTCGCCACCAGCTCGCTGGCCGAAGCCGTGCCGCTGGTCCCGATAATCGCGATCTTGGTGGCCGCGATCGCCTGGGTTTCGTTCGCAAAGGTGCGCGTTTCGTCGAAATTGCTCTTCGAGGCGCGGAACACGGTCTTGCTGAAGATCTGCCCGGCCTTGTCGTCCGCCAGGAGGTCGCCCAGCACTTCGGCGACCGACACCAGCCCGCCGCCATTGTAACGGAAATCGAGGATGATCTCGGTGATGCCCTCGGCGCGGAACGCCTGGAAGGCGTCGCGCAGCTGGTCGCTGGCGTTGGCAACGATGAAGGTGCGCAGGTTGATATAGCCGACCTTCGTGCCGCCATTGTCCATGACCACCGCGCCGTAGCGGTCGGAGACCGGGTCCAGCGAATATTCGGCCTTGGTCACCGTGGCGGTGATTTCGGTACCGTCGGGCTGGCGGATGCGCAGGGTGCGGGTGACGCCCGGATCGCCGGGGCCGAGCGCATCGACAACGGCCTGCGTCCCGCCGCTCTGCATCAGCGCATCGACGCTCTGGCCGCCAATTTCCAGGATCTGGGTGCCGCGATCGAGCCCCTCTGCAAAGGCCGGTGCGTTCTCGAAGGCTTCGACCACGAAGACCGTGCGCGCGGTCTCGTCATAGCTCAGCCGGACGCCGAAACCGGCGTTGGAGCCGGAGTTGATGAGCGCGTTTTCTTCCTCGATCGAGGTGATGAAGCTGAAGAAGCGGTCACGCTCCTGCGCGCGGGCCGGGGCGACCAGCGCGTTGATATAGGCCTGCACGGTCGAATAATTCGCCGGGGCGACGCTGGTGTCGAGGAGGCTGGGGAAGAGGTACCACTCGTTCATCTCGTCCAGCACCCAGCTCTGCCTGTTTGCCAGCGAACAGGTGTCGCCGCCGGTGTTGCCACCTCCGGCGCTTCCTCCTCCGCCTCCTCCAGCGGTGTTCCCACCGCCAGAACCGCCGCCACCGCCACATGCGGCAAGCGCCACGGCAAGCGTTCCACTCAACAAGGCGCGACCAAGCCTCATTCCCTGCACTCCCAAGTTATCACGCAAGTCCGCCGATTGGCGGTCCTTGGGCGAGCATGACGGCTTCCAAGCGGCAGGGCAAGGGCGCGCAAGCCGCGTTTGGCAAGGGCGCTCTATCCGTAAAAACGGTGCAAACTTATCCCCGTGGGGATGGTTTGTCGCCTCCAGCTATGCCTTAAAGGTTGGCCGAGAGACGCCCTCAGGGGCGAAAAAGAGGAGTTTGCATGTCGAGCGGCGTCGCGCCCTGGGTTCAAAAGGCTGTTGGTGGAGCTGCCATCGGGCACACACTCACGCTGGAAAAGGTGGCTGACGAGCGGGTTTTGGGCCGCTCGGGCTTCGCCTTGACGAGCGTGGCCTTCCAGCATGGCGGGGAGCTCGATCCCTCCTTCACCGCGTGCGAGGAAGATTCGGTCGCGCCGCCGCTGGAATGGACTGCGCCGCCTCCGGGTTCGCAGGAACTGGTGCTGGTGGCCGAGGATGCCGACAAGGGGCATGTCCACTGGACCGTCTGGGGTCTCGCGCCGCAAAAGGGCAAGCTGATGGAGGGCGAAACGCCACCGCGCACCGGCAAGAACGCCCAGGGCAATTCGGAATGGCTGCTGCCCGATCCGCCGCTCGGCGAAGAGCATCGCTACGTCTTTCAACTGTTTGCGCTCGATCTCCCGCTCACCCTGATGCCGGGAGCGACGCATGAGGAACTGGTCCGCAATTTAGACGGACACGTGACCGCCGCCGCGGTCCTCACCGCCCGTTTCGAAGGCCATGAGGTCGAAGAATGGGACGCTGAGGGCTTCGACGACGTATAATGAAGCATAGCCAAGGAAAGGATTAGTCATGGCTGGCAAGAACAACGCACTGCAGAAGCCGGTGAACCTGTCGCCGGAGCTGGAGAATGTCGTGGGCAAGGGTCCGATGACCCGCGCACAGGTCACCTCCAAGGTGTGGGATCACATCAAGGCGAACGGCCTGCAGGATTCGCAGGACAAGCGCATGATCAACCCCGACGACAAGCTCGGAGCGGTGATCGGCAAGGAACAGATCTCCATGTTCAAGATGACGGGCGCCGTCTCGAAGCACATGAGCTGATCTGGCTCAGGACCGGCGGCGGAACGGCCAGTCCGTGACGCCGCCGGACCACAGCGTCAGCCAGATGATGAGCGGCTGCGCGAACATCCTCGGTATGTGATAGCCGAGTCCCATCCCGCCATCCGGGCGCGCCATGTCGAGCGCGAAGTGATGGATATTCGCGGGGAACACGCAGACCGCGTAGAGCGCGAGCCCGATGGCTCCCGCGCGCCGCAGCGGCAGGCTTTTCCATTGCACCAGCGCCGCTGCACCCAGCAGTTCGGCAATCCCTGTCCAGAAAATCACCGCTTCCGGTATTGGCACCCATCCCGGTGTGATGAGGAGGAATGGCGCCGGATCGGCGATATGCGCGTAGCCGGCGAAGGCGTAGAACACGGCGATCAGCCAGCGGAAAACGGTTCGGATCATGCGCCGGGCTCCCATTGCGGCGGTGCCAGCTCGAAACCGGCAAACTCGAAGCCGGGCGATACCACACAGGAGACGAGCGTATAGCCTGCAAGGCTCGCGGCCGGCGCGGCGGCCTGCCACCAGCCCTCCGGGATAACGTGCTGGAGCGCTTGGCCTCCAAGGACATCGGGTCCCAAGGTGATGGCTTCGACAGGACCGCTATCCTCTTCCGCCATCGACAGGGTGAGGGGATCGCCCGCGTGCCACAGCCAGATCTCGGCCGCGTCCACCCGGTGCCAGTGCGAACGCTGTCCGGCCTCAATCAGGAAATGGATCGCGGTGGCACCGGCGCGCTCGCCTTCGCCTGCCGGGGCGCGCCAGGTTTCGCGATACCAGCCGCCTTCGGGATGGGGCTGGAGCCCGAGGCGATCGATCAGCGCGCGCGCTTCGCTCACTCCTCGAAGACCTCGACGCCGTTCCAGAACGCGATCCGGTCGGAAATCTCGGAGGCCGCTTCTTTGGGCTCGGGATAGTACCAGGCCGCATCGGGGTTCATGGCGCCGCCTGCGTTGATCGAATAGTAATTCGCAGTGCCTTTCCAGGGGCAATATGTGGTTTTCTCGCTCGGCACCAGGACGCCCCGTGCGACATCGGCTGCGGGGAAGTAGTGGTTGCCTTCGACGACGACGGTATCGTCGCTCCGGGCCAGGGTCTCGCCGTTCCAGCGCGCGGTCATGGTCATGATTGGGGCCTTTCCTTGCCGTTCCTCTTTGCTAGGACAGCCCGCGAAACATCAAGGGGTTCCTCGTCATGCGCCATTTCCTGCTTTCGACCGCCGTTGCCGCCCTCGCGCTCGCCGCGCCCGCGCACGCCCAGAGCGACGCCGAGCGCACCGCGGCTGCCGCTCTCGAAGCCGCGCCGGTGTGGGATGGCCACAATGACGTGCCGATCCAGCTGCGCGGCCGCTTCGGGAACCGCATCAACGAGTTCGATTTTACCGACACGCTCGACACCGCAGTTAACGGTCGCAGCGCGATGCACTCGGACCTGGTGCGCCTGCGGCAGGGCAAGGTCGGCGCGCAGTGGTGGTCGGTCTATGTCAGCGCCAGCCTGCCCGAGCCCGAAGCGGTCCAGGCGACGATGGAACAGATCGACGTCACCAAGCGCCTGATCGCGCGCTATCCCAACGACCTGCAGCTCGCGCTCACCGCCGACGATGTCGAGGAGGCCATGGCGGCGGGACGGATTGCCTCGCTCATGGGCATGGAGGGTGGCCATTCGATCGGCTCCAGCCTCGCCGTGCTGCGCCAGATGTACGATCTCGGCGCGCGCTACATGACGCTGACCCACGGCAAGACGCTGAGCTGGGCCGACAGCGCAACCGATGCGCCCAAGCACGACGGCCTAAACGCGTTCGGCATGGACGTGGTGCGCGAAATGAACCGGATCGGGATGCTGGTCGACCTCAGCCATGTCAGCGAAGCGGCGATGCACGACGCCCTCGATGCAGCGCGCGCTCCGGTGATCTTCAGCCACTCTGGCGCCCGCGCGGTGACCGGCCACCTTCGCAATGTGCCCGACAGCGTGCTCAGCCGTCTGCCGGCCAACGGCGGTATCGTCATGGTGGTGGCGCTGCCCTGGTTCATTACCGAAGACCTGCGCCAGCACGCCGCCAACCGCTCCGCCGAACGCGCGCGGCTCGAAGCGCTTTACTCGGGGCTCCCCGACACGGTCGAAGCGCAGCTTGCCAAGTGGGACGCGGAAAACCGCCCGCCCGTTTCGACGATTTCGGACATGGCCGACCATATCGACCACATCCGCGATCTTGCGGGGATCGACGCGATCGGCATTGGCGGGGATTACGATGGCATGCCGACCGGCCCGATCGGGATGGAAGACGTGACCGGCTATCCGGCGCTGTTCGTGGAACTCGCCAAGCGCGGCTATTCGCAGGAAGACCTCGAGAAGATCGCCTCGCGCAACATGATGCGCGTGATGCGCGATGCGGAAGCCTATGCGGAAAGCGCTGCTACGATGGCGCCGATCGAGTACCCCGCCGGCGAACCGCGCGACGCGGAAGGCTGATCCGGGCCGCTCAGGCGGTTTCGGGCAGGTCCGAGCGATCGGTGGAGGCCATGTCCTCCAGCTCGCTTTCGCTCATGCTGTCGTACATCTGTTTCGAAGCGCCTTGCAGGTCGCCGACCTTCGTCTCTCCGCGCTTGGCGGAAAGGGCGGCTCCGGCGGCCCGCTGTTGGGCCTTGCTCTTGGCGTCTGCCATGGCGGGTTAGTCCTGCGCTTCCAGTTCGCTGCCGCGCTTGAGCACTTCGTCGCCGTCGTCCTGCTTGATCAGGTAGGCAGGATTGTCCTCGTCGCCGTCCTTGGTGACTTCGGTGCCCTGAAGGGTGCGGGTGACCTCGCGCTCGAAGCGATCGGTAATCTGGCCCTTGCCCTTGCCGTTACCCCAGTCCCACTGGACGTACTGCTTGGTCTGGAAACTGTTCGAATTGCTCATGCGACCTTGCTCCTGAAAATCAGTTCTCGGTCCCGTCCATTTCGGCTTCGGTTTCCGGGGTTTGCGGCTGCGCGCTTTCCGGGATGGTGGCCGATTCGTCGGTCAGGATTTCCTCGTCCGGAACCCCGACAATGCTATCCGTGCCGTCGCCGCCTTCCTGCTCCTGCATGATCTGGCCGCTGACCGTGCCTTCTTCGTCGACGGCATCGGTGCTCAGCGCGGGGATGATCCACACCAGCGACATAAGAATAACGGCGAGCACGAGCCCGCCAGCCAGGACCCAGCGCACGACACCTTCTTTCGAGCCTCCGCTCGCTTCAGTGTCGGTGACATGGATTTCTTCGCCTTCTTTATGCACGTTCGAAAACTCCCTGAATGTGCGCGATCCCGCGGGTTTCAGGGGGAATTACGTTCGCGCTTGGCGAATGTTCCGGAAGTCTAGTCGCGCAGGAGGTCGTTGATGCCCGTCTTTTCGCGCGTCTGGGCGTCAACCGTCTTGACGATCACGGCGCAGGCGAGCCCGGGGCCTCCATCCTTGCCGGGCAGCGTTCCGGGGACGACGACAGAGAAGGGCGGCAGGTGGCCGCGGATGACTTCGCCGGTGTCGCGGTAGACGATCTTGGTCGACTGGGTGATGAAGACGCCCATCGAAACGACGCAGCCTTCGCCCACGATCACGCCCTCGACGATTTCAGAGCGCGCGCCGATGAAGCAGTTGTCGCCGATGATCGTCGGATTGGCCTGCATGGGTTCAAGGACGCCGCCGATACCGGCGCCTGCCGAGATATGGCAGTTCTCGCCAATCTGCGCGCAGCTGCCGATGCTGGCCCATGTGTCGACCATCGTGCCCTTGCCGACATAGGCGCCGATGTTGACGAAGCTCGGCATCAGCACGCAGCCGGGCGCGATATAGGCGCCTTCGCGGGCCACCGCGCCGGGCACGACGCGGAAACCGGCTTCGCGGAAACGGGCATCGTCCCAGCCGGCAAACTTGCTCGGCACCTTGTCGAAGGCCGGATGGCCGGCGCTGCCGCCGTCCATCACGCGGTTGTCGTTGAGGCGGAACGACAGGAGCACCGCCTTCTTGAGCCACTGGTTGACGCTCCAGCCACCCTTGCCGTCGGGCTCGGCCACGCGGCCGGTGCCGCTGTCGAGCATGGCCAGCGCAGCTTCCACCGCCTCGCGCACATCGGTGCTGGCAGGGGTCACATTGGCGCGGTCATCCCACGCGGCTTCGATACGGCTTTCAAGGTCGGCGCTCATGCTGGCTGGTCTCCGCAAGTGTCTACGGAGCGCTCGTTAGCAGCGTGGGCGCGCTAGTCCATCCCTGCTGCCTTGGCGAACTGATAGGCCCGCTCTACCAGCGGCGCGACGCGTTCGGACATCGACTTGGCGTGAGCCGAAGAGGCCGTGCCGTCGATCACGCGCTTCTTGATGCCCTGCATGATGCCCGCCAGGCGGAAGAGGTTATAGGCAAAGTACCAGTCCATCGGCGGGACCGGATAGCCCGTGCGCGCGACATAGCGTTCGACCGCCTCGTCCTGCGTCGGGATGCCGAGCTCTGCAAGGTCGAGGCCGAGCAGGCCGGCGCGCCCATCATGCGGGTTGTGCCAGTTGAGCATCAGGTAGCTGAAGTCCGCGATCGGATCGCCCAGCGTCGACAGTTCCCAGTCGAGTACCGCGAGCACGCGGTTCTCGGTCTTGTGGAAAATCATGTTGTCGAGGCGGTAGTCGCCATGGACGACACTGCTTTCGTGCTGCGGCGGGATCGTTTCGGGCAGCCATTCGATCAGCCGCTCCATCTGCGGCATGTGCTCGGTCTCCGAGAGCTTGTACTGCTTCGACCAGCGACTGATCTGGCGCGCGCAATAGTCGGTCGGCTTGCCGTAATCGCCCAGTCCGATCTCCTCGGGGTTCTTGGTGTGGAGATCGGCAAAGGTATCGATCATCGCGTTGTAGATTTCGCGGCGTTCTTGCGGCGTGTTGTTGGGCAGCGAGCCGTTCCACAGGGACCGTCCATCGGCGAGGCCCATGACGAAGAACTTCGAGCCGATGACCTCCGTGTCCTCGCACAGGCCATAGGTCTTGGGCACGGGAAAGCCCGTGGGCCCCAGCGCGTGCATGGCCTTGTATTCGCGGTCCACCGCATGCGCGCTCGGCAAGAGCTTGCCGAAAGGCTGGCGGCGCAGGACATAGGAGCGGCCGGGCGTGTCGATCCGGTAGGTCGGGTTCGACTGGCCGCCCTTGAACTTGGTATAGCTGATCGGCCCTTCGTAGCCTTCCACATTGGCCTCGAACCACGCTGTCAGCGCGTCCAGGTCCATGCGGTCGGCCTCGGGCACCTCGATGGTGCCGACCATCTCCTTGTCGAAATTGATCGCCTGTTCTTCTGCCATCAGTCGAACACAATCACGCTGCGGGCCGATGTGCCCTGTTTCATCTTCTCGAAGCCTTCGTTGATCTTCTCCAGCGGGATCCGCTCGGCGATGATCGTGTCGAGATCGAGCAGGCCGCGCATGTAGAAATCGACGAGGCGCGGGAGGTCGACCGGGAAGTGGTTCATCCCCATGATCGCGCCCTGCAGCTTCTTGCCCGAGAGCAAGTCCATTGCGCCAAGGCCGACCTTGCAGTCGAGCGGCATCATCCCGAGGATCGTCGCGGTGCCGCCGCGGCGCAGGATCTTGACGCACAGGTCCGCGCTGGCTTGGCGCCCGACGGCCTCGATCGCATGGTGCACGCCGCCACCGGAGATCTTCATGACCTCCTCGACCGCGTTATCGGCCATGGCATCGACCGTGTGCGTCGCGCCGAGCACTTCGGCGAGTTGGCGCTTCTCCTTGATCGGGTCGATCGCAATGACCTTGCCCGCGCCGGCGATCTTGGCGGCGTTGATCGCCGCAAGGCCGACGCCGCCGCAGCCCACGACGGCCACGGTTTCACCGGGCACGACGGAGCAGGCGTTGAAGATCGTGCCCGCCCCGGTGGTCACCGCGCAGCCGATCACGGCAGCACGGTCGAGCGGCATGTCCTTGTCGATGGCGACGCAGGCATGTTCGTGGATCAGCATCTGTTCGGCAAAAGCCGACAGGTTGAGCATCTGGGCCACGGTCTCGCCGCCGTTGCGGGTAATGCGCGGGGCGGCATCCTGAGCGCGCCGGGTGTCTGCGCCCATGCACAGAGCCATGCGGCCCGTGACACAGAACTCGCAGTGCCCGCAGAATGCGGAAAGACAGGAGACGACGTGGTCTCCCGGCTTCACCGTCTTCACTTCGCTGCCGACCGCGCGCACCACGCCCGCTGCCTCGTGGCCGGGAATGGCCGGAAGCGGGTGCGGATAGGCGCCGTCGATGAAGTGGAGGTCCGAATGGCACAGGCCGCAGGCCTTGGTGTCGATCAGGACTTCGTGCGGGGCCGGATCGGCCAGCTCGACATCACCAATGGTGAGCCCGCCGACCTGCTCGAGGATTGCCGCCTTTGCCATTAGCGTGCGACTCCCATGTCGCCCGAACTCAGGCTGTCGTTGCTCGAAGTCGGTGCCTTGCCGTCGCGCAGGGCGTTGGCCGTCGGGCCGGCTTCGGGCAGGTGCTTGGCGAACTCCATGCGCGCGATCGAGCGAGCGTGGACTTCGTCGGGACCGTCGGCGAGGCGCAGCGTGCGCTGGTGCGCGTAGGCGCTGGCGAGACCGTAGTCCTCGGAAACGCCGCCGCCGCCATGGGCCTGGATCGCATCGTCGATGATCTTGAGGGCCATGTTCGGCGCCTGGACCTTGATCATCGCGATTTCCTGCTTGGCCGACTTGTTGCCGACCTTGTCCATCATGTCGGCCGCCTTGAGGCAGAGCAGGCGCGTCATGTCGATGTCGATACGGGCGCGCGCAACGCGCTCTTCCCAGACCGAATGCTTGTAGATCGGCTTGCCGAAGGCTTCGCGCTCCTGGAGGCGCTTGCACATCTTGTGCAGCGCTTCTTCGGCGACGCCGATGGTGCGCATGCAGTGGTGGATACGGCCCGGGCCGAGGCGGCCCTGCGCGATCTCGAAGCCGCGGCCTTCGCCCAGCAGCATGTTGTCGACCGGGACGCGAACGTCCTTCATCTCGACTTCCATGTGGCCGTGCGGCGCATCGTCATAGCCGAACACGGGCAGGTGACGGATGATGTTGACGCCCGGCGTGTCTTCGAGCGGCATGAGCAGCATCGACTGGGCGGCGTGGCGCCCGGCCGAGAAATCGGTCTTGCCCATCACGATCGCGACCTTGCAGCGCGGATCGCCTAGCCCTGAGGACCACCACTTGCGGCCGTTGATGACGTACTCGTCACCGTCGCGGTCGATGCGGGTTTCGATGTTGGTGGCATCCGAGGAGGCGGTGAAGGGTTCGGTCATGAGGAAGGCGGAGCGGATCTCGCCGTTCATGATCGGGGTCAGCCACTTGTCCTTCTGTTCGCGCGTGCCGTAGCGGTGGAACACTTCCATGTTGCCGGTGTCGGGCGCGGAGCAGTTGAACACTTCCGAGGCGAAGCCCACGCGGCCCATTTCCTCCGCGCAGAGCGCGTATTCGAGGTTGGTGAGGCCCGGGCCTTCGAATTCGTAGGTCTCGTCGACATGGTGATGGCCGTCGTTGCGCGGCGGCATGAAGAGGTTCCAGATACCTTCCTTCTTGGCCTTGGCCTTGAGCTCCTCCACGACCGGAATGACCTTCCAGCGGTCGCCCTCGGCGTCCTGCTGCTTGTAGGTCGGCACCGCGGGACGAATGTGCTCCTCGATGAAGTTCTTCACCCGGTCGCGCCAGTAGGCTTGCCGTTCTGTCGGTTCAAAATCCATCGTATTCGTCCTCTTCTCTCTTTGATTCCGTTGCTTCAGGAAACTGGCACGGCTGCGCGCTCGCGCCAAGTGTAAATCGGGTGGGCCGCGCCATCAGGGCGGCGTGACGGCGGCGTCGACATCGGCGCGCGCGGCGGCATCGAGCGCGGCCAGGCGGGCTTCGTGCTGGGCCCGGTCGATCGGGAAACGGCCAAGCCAGAAGGCGGCAATGCAGCCCAGCACGCTGATCGATCCGCAATAGAGCCAGATGATCGTGCTCACGACATCGGGGGACACGGTTTCGGGGGAGGCGCCGGCGGGCAGGTTCGACAGGGCAATCACCTGGCCGCCCAGCAGGATACCCCCGCCGGTGGCGCATTTCTGGACGAACCAATTGCCGGAATAGAAACTGCCTTCCGCCCGGCGCCCGGTGCGCTCCTGATAGGCCTCGACGATCTCGGCTATCATCGAACTGGCCGAGATCATGACGACCACGCCCAGCGTGTTGGACACGAACAGGAAGCTGTAGAACGCGGCCGCGCTCGCGGGGGAGCCGACTTCGGGCCAGAAGCCAGCAAGAAACAGCATGAAGGGCGTGCCGACCACTGCGAAGGACCCGATCGCGCCGATGACCGCGCTTTTCGGCTTGCCCCAGCGGCGGTGCATCGGCCCGACGATGAAGAACATCGCGATCACCGACAGGAACAGGATCACCGGGAAGATGCGCAGCTCGGTCGTATCGAACTGCCATACGAAGATGTTGACGTAATTGGTCAGCGAGAAGGTCAGGCCCTGGCTGATGTAGGCGGCCAATGCGCCGGCCGCGAAGATCAGGAAGGCGCGTTCGCTAAAGGCGTCGAAGATCTCGCCAAAGGCACCGCGCCAGCTAAAGGGCGGCGGGCGGGTCTCGGGATAGCCGGCGACAAGGCTGTGCTGGCCCAGCGCGGACCCAAGCACGGAGATGACCATGAGGATCGCCCCGACCAGCCCGAACCAGAAGTACCCATCGGGCTGCAAAAGCCCTTCGGCCCCCGGCATGAACACGAAATAGGCAAGGACCATCATCACCAGCCCGCCGCACCAGCCGAACAGGTAGCGGTAGCGAAACAGCGTGGTGCGATCGTCGTAATCGGCTGTGATTTCCGGCAGCAGGCTGACCGAGGGGACTTCGCAGGCCGAAAGCAGCACGCGCACCGAGACCGCAATCGCGAGCAGCTCCCAGAAGCTCGGCGTGCCGCCGCCGGGCGGGTGCCACATCAGCACCCAGGCAAAGGCCAGCGGAATGGGTGCGGCGTAGAGCCACGGGAGGCGGCGCCCCCAGCGCGACCAGGTGCGGTCGGACAGATTGCCGAGCAGGGGGTCGACAAAGGCGTCGATGAGCAGCGCCAGGGCCAGCGCAAGGCTGACCGCGCCGGCGTCCATGCCGAGCGCCTGGTTGTAGAAAATCAGCAGGAAGAAGCTGAAGCCGGAATCCTTTACGCCGAAAGCGACGGCGCCAAAGCCGTGGATGATCTTCAGGCGCTGCGGCAGGGGACCGGTGACGAAAGGCATCAGGCGTTTTGCTGCGCCGCTTTTACCTGTTCTTCAAGCGCGAGCAGCGCTTCGAACGCGCCGCCTTCTTCCGGATCCCAGCTGTGCCGGGGGCCGAGCGTCAGGCCCCCGTCGACGATCATCGAGGTTCCGGTGACAAAGCCGGCCGCTTCGCTGGCAAGGAAGGCAACCGCGTTGGCGATGTCGATCGGCTGGCCGCCGCGCGCAACCGGCTGCGCGTTGGACGACATCTGTGCGATCATCGCCTTGGCCTGCTCCTTGATCTCCTCGGGGATTTCGAGCGTGGCGGTGAAGATGTTGGTGTTGATGAAGCCGGGCTGCACAGCGTTCACACGGATGCCGTGCTGTGCAAGGTCGGTCGCCGCGCACTTGGTCAGATGCAGGACACCCGCCTTGGCTACGGCGTAGGCGGTCGGCGAATAGCCGGGGCCGACGGCGGCAACGCTCGACACGTTGACGATGCTCGCGCCCCCATTCTTCGTGCTGGGCCGCCCCTTCATATGCGGCACGGCGTAGCGGATGCCCATCGCTACCGAGCGCAGCAGCAGGTCCATGGTAAGGTCCCACTCATCGGGCTCGATCTCGGAAATGTCCGGCCGCGCACCGCCTGCACCCGCGTTGTTGAAGACCGTGTCGATCCCGCCGGTTTCTTCGGCGGCACGGTCCATCAGCGCCTTGATCGCTTCGGGCGAGCACACGTTGCATTCGGCAAAGCGCACGTCGCCCTCGGTTTCTGCCGCGAGCCTGGCGCCGCCTTCGGCGTCGATATCGCTTGCAAAAACGGTCGCGCCTTCGCTTGCAAACAAGGCGGTTGCCGCTGCGCCAATACCCGACGCCGCACCCGTGATGACCACGGTCTTGCCCGAGAATCGCATGCCTACTCTCTCCCCGAATTTCTCCGCCGCAAGCTTAGGCGAGCGTACCGCGGCGTCAACGCATTCCGGCTGACGTTACGGCAATGCGGGCCGTCGCGGACGGCCTTGCGCGTCCCCCACGAATCGCCCTAACGTAAGCGTCAACATACCGCAGCTTCAAAAGAGAGAGGATTCGGATCATGTCCGACAGCGACCTGGAAGCCTTCCGCGCAGAAACCCGCGCGTGGCTCGAAGCCAATTGCCCGCCCGAAATGCGCGAGCCCGTCCGCGACGAGGACGACATTTACTGGGGCGGCCGCAAGGCGACGTTCAAGAACGATGCGCAGAAGGCCTGGTTCGAGGTCTGCCGCGACAAGGGCTACACGGTTCCCGCATGGCCCAAGGAATACGGCGGCGCCGGCCTTTCGCCGGCCGAAGCCAAGGTGCTGCGCCAGGAAATGGCTGCCATCGGAGCGCGCCCGCCGCTGTCGAGCTTCGGCATCTGGATGCTCGGCCCGGCGCTGCTGCACTTCGGCACCGAAGGCCAGAAGCAGCGCTTCCTCAACGAAATCGCCCGCGGCGAAATCCGCTGGTGCCAGGGTTACTCGGAGCCGGGTAGCGGCTCGGACCTCGTGAGCCTGCAGACCTTCGGTGAAGACAAGGGCGACCACTGGGTCGTCAACGGCCAGAAGATCTGGACCTCCTACGCCGACAAGGCCGACTGGATCTTTTGCCTGGTCCGCACCGACAAGGACAACAAGTACCAGGGCATCACCTTCATGCTGTACGACATGGCGAGCGAAGGCGTGTCGACCAAGCCGATCCTGCTGATCAGCGGCAGTTCGCCCTTCTGTGAAACCTTCTTCGACGATGTGAAGGTGCCCAAGAGCTATGGCGAGGACATCCCGGCACAGGTCGGCGAGGTGAACCGCGGCTGGGATGTGGCGAAATACCTGCTCGGCCACGAACGCGAGATGATCTCGGGCGCCGACGGCGGCAACACCGGCACGATCGGTGCTGCGCTGACACGCGCCAACGGCGAGATCGATCCCGTGCTGCGCGCTGAACTGGCGCAGTTCGATGTTGACGCGCTCGCCTATGGTGCAATGGGCGAGAAGTTCCTCGACGAGATCAAGGTCGGCAAGGCGCATCCTGCGCAGCCGAACATGATGAAATACGCCGGCACCGAGCTGAACAAGCGCCGCCACGAGCTGATCATGGCGGCGGGCGGCAGCCACGCGCTCGAGTGGGAAAGCGAAGAAACGAGCGGGGGCAAGCCCTCGCGCAACTGGCTGCGCACCAAGGCGAACAGCATCGAAGGCGGCACGTCCGAAGTCATGCTCAACGTCATTTCCAAACGCATTCTTGACCTGCCGGGAGCCTGATCGATGCCCCTCTATTACGACGACGACCAGACGATGCTGGCCGACACCGCCTCTGCCTTCATGGCCGAGGAAGGCTCGATCAAGAACCAGCTGCGCCACTGGCGCGACCGCAATTGCAAGGACGGTTTCGGCCACGCCCTGTGGAAGCAGTTCGCCGAAATGGGCTTCACCGGCATGCTGGTCGATGAAGACGATGGCGGCCTCGGCATGGGCCAGGTAGAGGCAAACATCGTGCTCGAGGAAATCGGGCGCAACCTGACACCCTCGCCGTTCCTGTCCTCCTCCGTGCTCGCCGCCACGGCGTTGAAGCACGGCAGCAACGACGTGAAGGGCCGCTGGCTGCCGGACCTCCTGTCGGGCGACAAGGTCTATGGCGTGGCCATCGACGAAGGCCGCAAGCACCGCCCCGAACGCATAGCCTGCAAGGCCGAAAAGTCGGGCAACGGCTTCAAGCTTTCGGGCAAGAAGGACTTCGTGGTCTACGGCGCGTCGAGCGAGATGATCGTGGTGGCTGCGCGCACGTCGGGCAGCGATGACGATGCCGACGGTGTGACGCTTTTCGCCGTTCCGCAGGACGCAAGCGGCATGAGCCACGACAGTGTGCGCCTGGTCGACAGCTCGATGGCCAGCCACATCACCTTCGATGGCGTCGAGCTCGACGGGGACGCCGTGATCGGCGAAGTCGATGGCGGGCGCGATGTGCTCAACGCCATGCTGGTGGCGGGCCGGGTCGGCTCGGCAGCGGAAGGCGTGGGCGTTGCCCGCGGCGCGATGGACATGACCGTCGACTACATCAAGCAGCGCAAGCAGTTCGGCAAGATCATCGGCGAATTCCAGGCGCTGCAGCACCGTGCCTCGCACCTCTATTCCGAAGTCGAGATCGCCCGTGCAGTGACCGTGAAGGCGGCCCAGCTGGTCGATGGCGGCAGCGAAAAGGCCGACCTCATGGCATCGGTCGCCAAGGCGAAGGTCGCCAAGGTGGCGGGCCTTGCCGTGCGCGAAGGCGTGCAGATGCATGGCGGCATCGGCATGACCGACGAATACGACATCGGACTTTACATGAAGCGCGACCGTGCGCTGCAGGAATTCCTCGGCGACCAATATTACCACGCCGGCCGCGTCGCCGAAATGAGCGGCTACTGAGCAGGAGATTTATATTATGACACTTGAAGACCTGTTCAGCCTCAAGGGCCGGGTAGCGCTGGTGACCGGCGGCAGCCGCGGCATCGGCAAGATGATCGTCGAAGGCTTCCTCGCCGCCGGGATCGAGCGCGTCTACATCAGCGCGCGAAAGATCCACGAGATCGAGGAAACCTGCGCCGAGCTGGGTGACCGCGTGATCGGCATCCAGGGCGACCTTTCGACCATCGAGGGGATCGAAAACCTCGTGGAAGAGCTGTCGAGCCGCGAAAGCAAGCTCGACATCCTCGTCAACAACGCTGGCGCGGCCTGGGGTGTCGACTACCTCGAGTTCCCCGAAGCCGGCTGGGACAAGGTGATGGACCTGAACGTCAAGACGCCGTTCTTCCTGACCCAGAAGCTGCACAAGCTGCTGACCGCTGCCGCCAGCGCGGACCAGCCGGGCAAGGTGATCAATATCACCTCGATCGACGGCCAGCGCGTCAATCCGTGGGAGACCTACAGCTACCAGGCCTCGAAGGCCGCGCTGATCCACCTGACGCGCCGCATGGCGGCTCGCCTGGTGAAGGATCACATCTACGTGACCAGCCTTGCGCCGGGCGCCTTCCCTTCGAGCATGAACCGCGCCGCGCGCGACCATGAGGAAGCCTCTGCTGCCGGCATCCCCAGCAAGCGCGTGGGCGACAAGTTCGATATGGGCGGCACCGCTGTCTATCTCGCCAGCCGCGCCGGCGACTACACGATCGGCGAGACGCTCACCGTGGATGGCGGCATCGTCAACGCGCTGCTGCCGAGCCACTTCGCCCAGCCCTAATGGAGTAACGCCATGACCCGCCCCTTGCGCCTCGTTGCCGACGGTATCCATTTTGCCGAAGGCCCGCGATGGCGAGAGGGGCGGTTGTGGTTTTCCGATTTCTACGCGCACCGGATCTATTCGGTGAGCGAAGACGGCGGCGACATGCGCGTCGAGCTCCAGCTCGACGGCGAGGAGCAATCCTCCGGTCTCGGCTGGATGCCCGACGGTTCGCTGCTGTTCGTCAAGATGCAGGCGCAGGAAGTCTGGCGCCGCTGGCCCGATGGGCGGCTAGAGCGCCATGCCGATCTGTCCGGAATAGCGACCTTCTGGTGCAACGACATGGTCGTCGATGCCAAGGGCCGGGCCTATGTCGGCAATTTCGGCTTCGATCTCGACGCGGAGCTGACGGCGCGCGGCCCTGAAAGCGTCCTGGCTGATCACCCGACCACGCCCATCGCGCTTGTCGATACCGATGGCTCCGTCCGCTCGGCGGCGGGCGAAGAGCGGTTCGGCTTTCCTAATGGAACGGTCATCACGCCCGATGGCAAGACGCTAATCGTGGGCGAAACGCTGGCAGCGCGCCTGACCGCTTTCGATATTGCCGATGATGGATCGCTATTGAAGCGGCGGCTCTGGGCGGAGACCGCCCCGCATGTTCCCGACGGCATCTGTCTCGATGCGCAAGGCGCGATCTGGATTGCCGACCCGCTCGCTCCGCGCTGTGTTCGCATTGCCGAGGGCGGCGAGGTTCTCGACCAAGTCGAGACGGACGGTCTCAATTGCTACGCCTGCATGCTCGGCGGCGCAGACGGACGCACACTGTTCACGCTCACCGCGCCAAGCTCGCACCGTGAACAGGCAGCGAAGGACAAGGCCGGCCGGATATACGCGTGCAGGGTCGCTGCCCCGCACGCTGGAATGCCCTAGCTCATCAGCTCGCGCACAAAGGGGATGAGCCCCGTCTGGCGCTGGCGCTTCATGCGTTCAGCGTTCAAAATCTCGCGCACCTTGGCGAAGCAGGCGTTCACGTCCTCGTTGATCACCACGTAGTCATAGGCGTCCCAGTGGCTGATCTCGGCCCGGGCGCGCTCCATGCGGGCGGCGATCACCTCGTCGCTATCGGTACCGCGACCGCGCAGCCGGCGCTCCAGTTCCTTGATGCTGGGCGGCAGGATGAACACGCGCACCACGTCCTGCTGGTCCTTCTGGTAGAGCTGCTGCGTGCCCTGCCAGTCGATGTCGAACAGGAAGTCCTGCCCGTCCTTCAGCGCGTTGCGGATGCGGCCCTTGGGCGTGCCGTAGCGGTGGCCGAACACCGGTGCCCATTCGTAGAAGTCGTCTTCCTCGACCATGCGGTCGAACTCGGCATCGTCGGCGAAATAGTAATGCACGCCGTCCTTCTCGCCCTCGCGCGGCGGGCGCGTGGTTACGCTGACGGAAAGTTTGATCTCGTCATCGGCCTCGAGCAGCATGCGCGAGATCGTCGTCTTGCCCGCGCCGCTGGGCGAGGACAGGATGAACATGAGGCCCCGGCGGGCAAGCTTGTCGGATTGGGTCGTGGATTCGGCCATGACCGCTGTTGCCGCAAGGCGGGCGGCCAAATCAACCCCCGCAGCCGCGCTTGCCGTCAGATTGCGCTGTCGGGCTTGGCCTGCTTGCGCAGGGTTCGGTTGCCCTGCGCGCGTGACTTGCGGCGCGACTGGCTGCGGTCGAACAGGACCTTGAACACAAGACCCGATCCCACCAGCAGGGCGCCGGGTACCGATTTCGTCGCTACCTTGGTGACGCCGTAGGCCGCGATCGCGTGGATCAGCGAGCGGTTCTCGACCGCATCCTTTGCAAAGTCCTTACCGTATTGCCGGCCGAGCACAGCCTTTTCGACGGCCATGCGCGAAAGGCGCCCAGCGCTGCGCAGCATAATGTCGTGGATGAGCAGGTTGGTCGCGGGATTGGGGCTCGGACCCGGTACCGGTGCATCTTCGCCAGGGGCATCATCGGTCACCTGTTCCAGCTTGTCGCCGGCCCAGTCGGTCAGGTGATTGGGTGCCTCTTCGTCGGTCAGCCCGAGCTTTGCCATGTCTTGCCCCGTTTCGCCGGGACGCCCCGGCGCTTACTTCTTGCGGCCGAAGTCGACCGTCACGACGTTCGAACCGTCGTCTGCCCCTTTAACGCCGTCCTCATCGCCCTGTTCCGAACCGTCGTTGTCGGGATGTTCGGTCGGGGCAGGGGCCATGTCGGCCACGGTCGCCTGGAACTGGAGTCCGAAATCGACCGCCGGATCGACGAACTGGGTGATCGCGGCGTAGGGAATGTCGAGCTCTGCCGGGACCTGGTTGAACGACAGGCCGACCGCAAAGCCGTCCTCGCGCACGTTGAGGTTCCAGAACTTGTTCTGCAGCACGATCGTCATCTCGTCGGGGAACCGCTCGCGCAGGTTCGCCGGGATCGACACGCCCGGGGCGTGGGTCTTGAAAGTGATGTAGAAATGGTGCGCGCCGGGCAGCTCGCCGCCGCCCTGTTCGATTTCGCCCAATACCCGGCCGACCACGGCACGCAGGGCTTCCTGCACGATGGAATCGTAAGGGATCAGGCTGTCGGGCGTCTCGTCGCTCATGCCCCGCTAGGTGGCGGTGCGGGCTTGCGGGGTCAAGCGCTTTAAGTGCGGCTTTACCCTGCACGAAGGCGCAATTTCTTGCACGCTCGGCGCTCGCCCTCTAGCGGGGCAGCCATGCGTACAGGCCGTATCGAGCGAAACACTGCGGAAACCAAGATCCTGGTCGAGGTCAATCTCGACGGGACGGGCACATATGATGTCTCCACCGGCATCGGCTTTCTCGACCATATGGTCGAACAGTTCTCCAAGCATTCGCTGATCGACGTGACGATGAAAGTCGATGGCGACCTGCATGTCGACCAGCACCACACGACCGAAGACAGCGCGCTTGCGCTGGGGCAGGCGCTTTCGCAGGCGCTCGGCGACAAGGGCGGGATCGCGCGCTACGGCAGCGCCTATTCGCCCATGGACGAAACGCTCGCACGCGTGGCGCTCGACATTTCGGGGCGCCCCTATTTCGTATGGAAGGCGGGCTTCAGCCAGGAAAAGCTCGGCGAATGGGACACCGAGCTGATCGAGCACTGGTTCCACTCGGTCGCGCAGACCTGTGGCCTCACGCTGCATATCGAGCTGCTCTACGGCACCAACAACCACCACATTTGCGAGAGCATCTACAAGGGCTTCGCCCGCGCGATGCGGATCGCCTGCGAGATCGACCCGCGCAAGGGCGGGGCAATTCCCAGCACCAAGGGGCAGCTCGGTGGGTGAAGTCGTGGCCCTGATCGACTACGGGGCCGGTAACCTCCACTCGGTCGAGAACGCGCTGCGCAAGGTCGGTGCCCAGGTCAAGGTCACCGCTGATCCCGACGTGGTGCGCGCAGCAGACAGGATCGTTCTCCCCGGCGTCGGTTCGTTCAAAGCCTGTGCGGAGGGGCTGCGGGCGGAGAAGGGCGTGATCGAGGCGATGCACGAGCGCGTCTTCGTCGGCGGTGCGCCCTTCCTCGGTATCTGTGTGGGCATGCAATTGCTTGCGACGCGCGGGCTCGAGCATGGCGAGACGGCCGGGCTCGGCTGGATCGACGGGACCGTGCGCCTGATCGAGCCGACCGATACGACTGTGAAGGTTCCGCACATGGGCTGGAACGATGTCGCCCCCATGCCGCACGCGCGCGGGCACGAAGTTGTGGTCGAGGGCGAGGCCTATTTCCTCCACTCCTACCACTTCAAGGTGCGCCACCACGAGGACGTACTCGCCATGACCGACCATGGCGGCGGGATGGTGGCCGCGATCGGCCGCGACAATCTGGTGGGTGTGCAGTTTCACCCGGAGAAGAGCCAGGCCTACGGGCTCGATCTCATGAGCAAATTCCTGGAGTGGAAACCTTGATCGTCTTTCCGGCAATCGACCTCAAAGGCGGCGAAGTCGTGCGCCTGGCGGAAGGCGATATGGACCGCGCCACCGTCTACGGCGACGATCCCGCCGCGCAGGCAAAGCTGTTTGCCGAAGCCGGTGCCGATCACCTGCATGTCGTGGACCTCGACGGCTCGTTCGCAGGGTCCGCCCGCAACCGTGAAGCGGTCGAGGCAATCGTCGCCGCCTTCCCGGGCCGCGTCCAGCTGGGCGGCGGCATCCGCAAACGCGAGGACGTCGAGGGCTGGTTCGAGGCGGGCGTGGCGCGCGTCGTCATGGGCTCGGCGGCGCTCAAGGATCCCGAGTTCGTGAAGGACATGGCGCGCGCCTATCCCGGCGGCGTCGTCGTAGCGGTCGATGCCAAGGACGGCATGGTGGCGACCGAGGGCTGGGCCGATGTGTCGGACGTGCCGGTGATCGACTTGGCCCGCCGGTTCGAAGACGCGGGCGTTGCCAGCCTGCTGTTCACCGACATTGGCCGCGACGGTCTGCTCAAGGGCGTAAACCTCGAAGCGACGGTGGGTCTCGCGCAGCAAGTCGACATTCCGGTCATCGCCAGCGGCGGTGTCGCGGGGATCGAGGATATCGAAGCGCTCGCCAAAGCCGCGCACGAGGGGATCGAGGGCGTGATTACGGGCCGGGCGCTTTATGACGGACGGCTGGATCTGGCCGCGGCGTTGAAATTGGCGGAAAGGTCGTGAATTGGCTCGCCATCATTTCAGTGGCTATGGCGGGATACCTCCTCTTTCTTTTATTCGATGGATTTAGGAAGCAGCAGATGATGCCGCTGTGGCCGACGGGGTTTCGAGAGAAAAGCTTCGAACGGGCGAATAGCCCGCATGCATTTTTTGGCTGGCGACAGCTTGGAATTCCTTTTGTCTTGTAGTTGCTGGTTCCTACTCATTGACTGCGTTGGTTAGCCCATGACCGTCCGTATCCGTGTCATCCCCTGCCTCGACGTTGCCGACGGGCGCGTGGTGAAGGGCGTCAACTTCGTCGACCTGCGCGATGCGGGCGATCCGGTGGAGCAGGCGCAGGCCTATGACGCCGCAGGCGCTGACGAGCTGTGCTTCCTCGACATTTCGGCGAGCCACGAAGGGCGCGGGACGCTGCTCGACATGGTGCGGCGCACCGCTGAGGTCTGCTTCATGCCGCTGACCGTTGGCGGCGGGGTGCGCAGCGTCGAAGATGCGCGCGCGCTGTTGCTGGCAGGTGCGGACAAGGTGGCGATCAATTCGGCGGCTGTTTCCCGGCCCGAACTGGTGCGCGAGATCGCGGAGAAGTTCGGTAGCCAATGCGTCGTCGCCAGCGTCGATGCGCGCGCGTCGACCAGTGGCGCGGTGCGCGGGTGGGAAATCTTCACCCATGGCGGCCGCAAGCCGACCGGTATCGACGCGGTCGAGCACGCTATTCGCCTCGCTGAACTGGGCGCGGGCGAATTGCTGGTCACCAGCATGGATGGTGATGGCACGCGCGATGGCTACGACGTCGACCTGACCCGGGCGATTGCGGATGCGGTTTCGGTCCCGGTCATCGCCAGCGGCGGCGTGGGCACGCTCGACCACCTCGTCGAAGGGGTGACGCGCGGCAACGCCAGCGCGGTTCTCGCCGCCTCGATCTTCCATTTCGGCGACCACACCATTGCCGAGGCGCATGCCGCGCTGAGAGCTGCGGGCCTTCCCGCAAGGGGGTGAGGGGTACCGTCCCGCCACGGGACAGGCGCTTCGCTTTCGCGGCAATGCAGCATGGGAGTTGGTAAACGCGTCCCATGTCCAGCCAGATCATTTCCCTGGCCGCGCAATTCGCGGATCTCGGTGGCCCGGCTGGCCTTGCCGCGCGCCTTATCGAACCGACGACGCTTACTCTTATGGTCGTTGCTCTGGCGGGTGTGATCGTCGGGCGCTTCCTGATGGGGCGCAACTCCGATTGACGCTGCGCGCGGGGGCCGTGCATAGGGCCTTTCCATGGACACGCTTACCCGTCTCGAGACCACCATCGCGCAGCGCCGCGAGGCCGACCCGTCGCAGAGCTATGTTGCGAGCCTCCACGCCAAGGGCCTGCCGCAGATCGCGCGCAAGCTTGGCGAAGAAGGCGTGGAAGCTTCCATCGCGGCGCTTTCCGGCAGCGACGAGGAGCTGGTCGGCGAAGCGGCCGATATCCTCTTTCACCTCATGGTGGCGCTGAACGCCCGCGATATCGGTTTTGCCGATGTGCTGGCCGAACTCGACCGCCGCGAGGGCGTTTCGGGCATTGCCGAGAAAGCCAGCCGCGACGCCAAGGAGGACTGACCCATGCCGATCGATCCGACCCAGCCCTATGACGATGCCAACATCTTCGCCAAGATCCTGCGCGGCGAGATCCCCTCGACCAAGGTTTACGAGGACGAGTGGGCCTATGCTTTCGAGGACATCAACCCGCAGGCCGAAGTGCACACGCTGGTGATCCCGAAGGGCCGCTACGTCAGCTGGGACGACTTCAGCGAAAAGGCGAGCGCGGAGGAAATCGCCGGCTTCGTTCGCGCCGTTGGCACGGTGGCGCGCGAGAAAGGGCTGGTCGAACCCGGCTACCGCATGATGGCAAACATCGGCCAGCACGGCGGGCAGGAAGTCCCGCACCTGCACGTGCATATTTTTGGCGGCCAGCCGCTGGGGCCGATGATCTGGAAGAGGTGATTTGTCTGGTGCGGTCAGGACATCAGTCCTGACCTTGCGGCACCAGCCCACGCCCCCACCCGGCCACCCACGGCACGGTATTCTATGGGTGGCCGGGTGGGGGCGTGGGCTGGTGCCGCCGCAAGCTATCGACGGATGTCGATTGCGCACGCATCAAAGACTCCGGGTGGGGGAGTGGGATGGAACAGCCAAGGGAAGCGCGGAAGCGCTTCCCGCGCGCAAAAGAAGTTGACCGAATCCCCCCCTGCGGTTATCGGGCCGCTTGATTTCGGCGCGTCGGAACACCATTTCCGGCGCGTATTTATTTGACGAGAGACATCATGAAGATCCGTAACAGCCTCAAGTCGCTCAAGGGCCGCCATCGCGATTGCCGCGTCATCCGCCGCCGCGGGCGCACCTACGTCATCAACAAGACCAACCGTCGCTTCAAGGCCCGCCAGGGCTAATTGCGGCTCCGCCGGCTTTCGGCGGAAGCGTTGTTCGACCGGCCCGGCTCCGATGAGGAGTGCGGGCCGTTCGTGTTTGGAGTGACCTGATGCCGGTTCAAGCTGTCGTCTTCGATGTCGGGCGTGTTCTCTACCAATGGCACCTCGGGCACCTGTTCGAAAAGATCGTGACCGATCCTGCACGGCTGGAACGCGTACTGGGCGAGGTGATCACCGAAGAGTGGCATTTTGAGCATGATCGCGGGCGCGCGCTTGATGACATGGTCCCCGAACGCATCGCGCTTTACCCCAAGTTCGAAGAGGAGCTGCGCGCCTACCAGACGCGCTTCAATGAAACGATTCCCGGACCGGTGCCGGGCAGCCTGTCGCTCGTCGAACGGCTTGACGCGCGCGGTGTGCCGCTGTTTGCCATAACCAATTTTGGGGCAGAGTTCTGGGCGGGGTTCCGCCCGACGGCGCCAATCTTCGACCGGTTCCGCGATATCGTGGTGTCGGGGGAAGAGAAGCTGGCCAAGCCCGACCCCGCAATCTTCGCGCTGGCGGAGGAGCGCTTTGGCCTTCCGGGTGAAGCCATGCTGTTCATCGATGACAACAAGGCAAATGTGGACGCGGCCGCGTCACGCGGCTGGCACGCGCATCACTTTGCCGATGCGCCCGCTCTCGAAGCTGACCTGCTAGAACGGGGCCTCCTATAAAAAAGGCCCCGGCGAGGGTTTCGCCGAGGCCCGAGTTTTAGCCACCCGATGGAGAGGGGTGGGGGTTGGAACGGGTTAGCCGTTGCACTTCGCCAGCTTGTCCGACTCGAGAGCCTGGTCCTTGGCGGTGAACGAAGCGATTTCGCCGTGTTCGCGCTGCAGTTCGCGGCAGACGCGCAGCGGACGCGAGCTGCCCTTCTGGGCAACGCAAGTCGTGCCCTTGCAGGCCCAGGCCACGCCGCCAGCGACGGTGGTGGTCTTTTCAGCGACCGGCTGAGCGAGTTCGGCGGTGTAGAAGGTGGTGCTCGACTTGGCTTCGGCGGCCACCGGGGCGAGAGCCGCACCGAAGGTCAGCGAAGTGTAGGCGAAAGCGGCTGCGACGGCACCAATGTTGACCGAGCGGGGGAGAGAGAGGGTCATGGGGAGGTCCTTCCTGGTTGCATTTTGTTCAACAGGGCTTGTCATTCGTGCAATTGAGTTTCAAATAACAACCCGTTGCGAATCGCTACCTATGACGATAGGTTTCGTTGCGCAACCCTTTTTTCGAAAAATTTGGCAAAGCCGTTTTTTTCGCTAGATAGGTTTCCAGAAGAGGACTGAATTTATGGGTGACATCCGCGAACCGCTCCGTGAACTGACCGAATGCGGCCTGCCGCAAGCGCTCGAGGTCATGGGCGAACGATGGTCATTTATGATTCTGCGCGCGAGTTTCAACGGGCTTCATCATTTCGAGGAGTTCCTCAGCGAGCTGGGGATTGCCCGCAACATCCTCTCCAACCGCCTCGCCAAGCTGGTCGAGCACGGCATCCTGCGCCGTGACCCCTGTGCGGACGACAAGCGCAAGATCGAATACCGCCTGACGGACAAGGGCTTCGACCTGCTGCCCGCCATGGTGGCGCTGCGCCAGTGGGGCCAGAAGTACGGCGCCGAAGTGGTCGAGAACCCGGTCCTGGTGGACGATCGCGATCGCCTGCCGATTGGTCCGACCTCGATCCTCAGCCACGATGGCCGCATACTGGGTGCCGGCGACCTCTACCTGGTCGACCGCAGCAACCTTGGTGTTCGCGCCGATGGGACCAAGGCGGAACCCAAGACGGAACTGGGCCTTGGCGACGTCGTCGACATTGCCAGCGCACGCAAGGCTAAGACCGCGGCCTGATCGCCGCGCCGCCACTCAGCTACTGACCGAAGCGCTGCTGCGCCTGCTCGATGCGGTCGATCCGGTAATCGATCCGGATCCGCACCCACTCACCCACCAGCGGCATGCCGCCGCGCTGGGGTGGCCGGACCTTGAACTGCCAGGCCGCCGCCTGCACGGCCCGGCCCAGCCCTGACCCCTGCGGGGCTTCCCCCACGATCACGCAGTCCTCGACCCGGAAATCGGGCGCGGTGCGGCAATCGATCATGCCCCAGCCAGGGCCCTGAGCGGTGGAGAGGTAGCCAGCCAGCTCGTCCTGATAGGGTCGGCGGTACCAGCGCGCAGCGTAGAGTGGCTCGCCATTGGGGCCCGATCCCGCAATCCGCGGTGTATCGCCCGGCGAGGGCGTGAAGGCGGGGCCATAGGTCTGCTGCGGCGCCTGTGCGCGCGGAGCGGGGCGCGGCGGCTGCGGCACATTCTCCAGCGAGAAGCTGTTGCGCAGAATGGGGCGCGCGGGCGGCGAGGGCGTGACCGGAGGCGGGGTCTCGGTGTCGACCGGGGGCTGCGGCGGCGTGACGGGCTGCACGGTCGCCGGCTGCGGCGCGGCAGCCGGCTCGCTCGGCGGCGTATCCTCCTGCGCCTCATCCTGCGAAGGGGCGGTGAAGGCGACCAGCGTGTCGCGCATCTCGACGATCTCCCGCTGCACCGAACCGAGCGACAGCAGGATAAGCAGCAGCAGGGCTTCGATCCCCAGCGCGAGCACGATTGCCGGCAGGCGCTCGCGAAGCTCGGGGCTCAGCTCGTCGTAGCGCTGGCGCAGGCTTGGTGAAGGCGGGGCGGGATCGGTCACGATCGGGCGAATCGGATGCAGCTGTCTCGATAGGGGCTGGCCAGGCCGGTTGGGGGCAAACGCCTTTCCCGGAAGCGCGATCATGCGCGATGCGCTGCCCTCGCACAAGCACGCCTGCGCCTTAGCGGAGGCTTAACGCCGCATTGGCACCGTGACGTCATCGTTAAAACGATCTCAACACGTCGCTGTCATAAAGGCCGCAGTCGCGACTTTTTCTTCATGCCGAGCCGGACCTCATTACGTGATCGAAATCGAAGTACAGAACGAAACGCATCAGGACGTCTGCCGGATCAAGGCCATGGCCGTGCCGCGCATTGGTGAAGGCATCCGCCTGAAGGAACCGAACGGCGCCTGGGCGTCCTACGACATCCTCGACGTGTGGTACCAGCAGGCCGAATACGGCGAGGTCTGGGTGCCCTACATCCACGTGCGCATGACGCCGGATGAGCTGAAGGCGGTCGAGCTGGAGATGGCCAACAACAACCCGATGGTCGACAAGAGCCAGCAGATCCCGATCGAGGACTTCCTCAAGAAGTTCGAAGGCGAGGATGAGCACGAAACGGTCAAGCTTAACCTCGACATGAGCGAGGACGTTTGAGGATTAGAGACGCCGACTCAGACTGATGCGATCTTCGATCTCGTACCCGAGGGTTTCGTAGAATCGCACGATCCCTGCGTTGGTGCTGCGGACCTGCAGGTTGATCTTGCCACACCCTAGGGCACGCAAGGCGTCTTCTCCCACATGAACGAGTTTCGTCCCCAAGCCCGAGCGCCTGAATGTTTTCCGCACGGCAACGGCATAGAGCCAGCCACGATGACCATCATAGCCAGCCATCACGGAACCGACGATTGCGTCCTGGTCGACTGCAACGAAGAGCAGTTCGGGCTGGAATGATACCTTGGCCGCTATGGCATTTTCGGCCCGATTCCATGGCGGATCATCCGGGAACGCCTCCTTCCAGAGCGCATCGACCCCATCAAAGTCGGTCTCGCGATACGTTCTGATTTCCACCAATTGCCTCCGATGAGCTCGCGGTGCTGGCAACCTAAGGCCTACGGCTGGCGATGCCAGAGTGATCGCTCCCGGCGCAGGCTTCCCTAGGCTCTGGGGGCTTGCCTTCGGTAACTCAAAGCTTCCGCCACGTGGATGCGCCCCACCTTCTCCGCTCCAGCCAAATCCGCAATCGTGCGCGCGACCCTCAGCATTCGCGTGTAGCTGCGCGCCGATAGGCGCATGGCCGTTGCTGCCTGCATGAGGAGCTGGTGGCCCGCCTCGTCGGGGCCTGCGAATTCCTCCAGCGCGTCGCCGTCGAGGTCGGCGTTGGTTCGTGCGCCGGTGGCCTCGCTGCGCGTCGCCTGGAGCTGGCGGGCGCGCAGGACGCGGGCGGCGACCTCTTCGCTACCCTCGGCAGCCGGGGGCAGGGCGAGGTCCGCGGCGCTAACGGGGTCGACTTCGACATGCAGGTCGATCCGGTCGAGCATGGGGCCGGAGACCTTGCTCTGGTAATCGGCGGCGCAGCGCGGGGCGCGGCTGCAGGCGAGCGCCGGATCGCCCAGGTGCCCACAGCGGCACGGGTTCATCGCCGCGATCAGCTGGACGTTGGCGGGGAAGGTCACATGCGCGTTGGCGCGCGCGACATCCACCTTGCCGGTCTCCAGCGGCTGGCGCAGCGAATCGAGCACGGCGCGCTGGAATTCGGGCAATTCGTCGAGGAAGAGGACGCCCAGATGCGCGAGGCTGACCTCGCCCGGCTTTACCCTGAGGCCGCCACCCGTCAGCGCCGCCATGCTGGCCGAATGGTGCGGCGCGCGAAACGGGCGCGCGCGGCTGATGCGGCCTTCCTCCAGCGTGCCGGCAACCGATTTCACCATGCTGACTTCGAGCGCTTCGGCCGGGGACAGCGGCGGCAGGATGCCGGGGAGGCAGCTTGCCAGCAGCGATTTGCCGGCGCCCGGCGGCCCTATCATCAGCAGGTTGTGGCCCCCCGCTGCCGCGATCTCGAGAGCGCGCTTGGCGGTTTCCTGTCCCTTGACCTGTCTGAGGTCGGTCGCGGGCGGGGCGGCTTCGACCGTGCCGGGTTCGGGATCGGGCAGGCGCTGTGCGCCCTTCAGGTGGTTCAACAGGCTGGCGAGATCGGGCGCAGCGCAGACCGGCACTTCGCTTGCCCAGCGCGCTTCGGAGCCTTGCGCCTTGGGGCAGATCAGCCCGACTTCCGCCTCGCTCGCGTGGATGGCCGCAAGCAGCACGCCGGGCGAGGCCACGATCCGCGCATCGAGCGCAAGCTCGCCCACTGCAATCCAGTCGCCCAGCTGTTCGGCATCGGTCACGCCCATCGCTGCAAGCAGGGCAAGAGCGATCGGCAGGTCGTAGTGCGAGCCTTCCTTGGGCAGGTCCGCTGGCGAGAGGTTGATGGTGATGCGCTTGGGCGGAAGGGCAAGGCCCATGGACGAGAGCGCGGCGCGCACCCGTTCCTTGCTTTCGCCCACCGCCTTGTCCGCCAGTCCGACGATATTGAACTTGGGCAGGCCCGGGGCGACCGAGCACTGAACTTCCACGCTACGCGCTTCCAGGCCCAGGTAGGCGACCGTCTTGACCAGTGCGACCAGAGTTAACTCCTGCCTAGGTGTTCGTACCTAGGTGATGACGCGAAGTGCTTGCTTTGTCGAGAGAAAATCCGGTTCGTTCCGGAGGCGAACGGTTATGGTTACCAGGGCCTTAGCCATAGGCCTTCGCAAGCTGGAAAGAGTGCGGCCGCCAGACAGTCGGCATGTTTCGACTCGCCGCAAAAATCCTCGCTGTCTTCGGTGCCGCCATCGCCGCACCGCTATCCGCCCAGTCGCTGACGCTGGTCAGCCTCCCGGTCGTCTATGTCTCGAGCCCCGTCGTCCAGCAGACGCACCAGGGCAAGGCCGTGATGCCCGCGCCGGTCAAGGCTCGCCCGACAGTGGTGGCAACGCCTGAACAGCAGCTCGCCGCGGTGCGTCCCCAGACCTATCAGCCGGCCGCTCTTCCTGCATGGAAAGCCCCTCCTTTCATCGATCGCCGCTTTCGTAACTACAACCGCGGGGTCGCTCAATACGGGCCATTCCGGGTGTTGGATTCGCGTAGGGTAGCGCTGGTCGGCGAAACCGATGCATCGACGCCGGGCTATTTCCGCGCGATGCTGCGCGACTTCCCGCAGCTCGAGCAGCTCGACATGGTCGAATGCCCGGGCACGCGTGACGACCGTGCCAACCTCAAGGTCGGCCGCATGATCCGCGCCGCGGGCCTCGTAACCCATGTGCCCGCCATCGGCTCGGTCCGCTCGGGCGCGGTGGAGCTGTTCCTCGCTGGTGTCGAACGCGACATCGCCCAGGGCGCGGAGTTTGCCGTGCACAGCTGGATGGACGCCTACGGGCGTGAAGCCGGCGATTTCTCGATGGATGCGCCAGAGAACCGCCAGTATCTCGACTACTACCGCGAGATGGGCATGAGCGGCGACCAGGCGCGTGCCTTCTACGACTTCACCAATTCGGTGCCGCACCGCCGCGCCCTGTGGCTGGGTGCAAGCGACATGCGCCGCTGGACGGGCCGCCCGCAGCAGGCCAAGACGCCCGCGCAGCGCAAGCCCGTGCGCGCCGCCCCGACGCTGGCCTATGCCGACGTCACTTTCTCTTGACCTGACGGGTCGTTTCACCTAATCGCGCGGCCCTGTAGGCGGTCGCTGTCAGCAGCGGCCCTTTTTGTTGGCGCGATTCGCTTGTGCCGGCAGCCAGACGAAATTCAACTGTAAGGACGATCCGATGAAGCGGACATTCCAGCCCTCGAACCTCGTGCGCGCCCGCCGCCACGGCTTCTTCGCCCGCAAGGCAACCCCGGGTGGCCGCAAGGTCCTCCGCGCGCGTCGCGCTCGCGGCCGCAAGAACCTCTGCGCGTAAGGTGATGCGCTGCGCGTGATGCGCAGCGACACTGACGAGCAAGCCAGCGGGCTCCCCTCGGGGGGCCCGTTCGCGTATGTAGCGTCCATGCACCCTTCGCTCTCCGTCATCGGCCAGCGCCGCGACTTCCTGGCTGCGAATCGCGGGCTGCGGGTTGCGCGCCCGGGCTTCGTGCTGCTCGCCCATCCCAACGGCGGGAAGGGCAAGCGCTACGGCATTACGGTTACGAAGAAGATCGGCAATGCGGTGGTGCGCAACCGGATGAAGCGCCGCTTCCGCGAGCTCTTGTGGGATGCGCTGCCCGGTGAAGGCCTGGCCGATCACGATCACATCCTCATCGGCCGCGACGCCGGGGTGGAGCGCGATTTCGCCTCCCTTCGCTCCGAACTCAGCGCTGCACTCGAACGCGCCGCGCAAGGCAAGGGGGATCGCCCCCGCAAGCCACACCGCCAGCGGAGCCGGCGTGCATGAAGTACCCGCTCATCTGGATTGCGCGAGCCTGGCAGCTGGGCCCCAGCCGCATCCTTCCGCCTTCGTGCCGCTTCCAGCCCTCGTGCAGCCAGTACGCGATCGAAGCGCTGGGCAAATACGGCGCGATCAAGGGTGGATGGATGGCCTTCAAGCGTATAATGCGCTGCAACCCCTGGGGTGGCCACGGCCATGACCCGGTGCCCTAGTGCTGTCTTGACAGACTAAGACACCGCCCCACATTCAGACTTTCGACCGGACAAAGACGGGACCGACCTTGGACAACCAGCGTAACCTGATCCTCGCCATTGCGCTTTCCTTCCTACTGCTCGTGGGATGGACCTCGGCGATGGACTATTTCTACCCGCAGCCGGAACAGGCGCTGGTGGAGGACCGTGCCGATACGCCGACAGAACAGGCGAGCCAGGCGGCCGAAACGCAGCATTCGCGTACCGGTGGCCTCGTCGATCCGGCCATGCGGGCGCAGGAAGTGGCCGATCTCAAAGTCGCGCTCGCCAGCCCCGATCGCATCGCCATCGACGCGCCGCGCGTGGCCGGCTCTATCAACCTGCGCGGCGGGGTGATCGATGACGTGGTTCTCAAGGGCTATAACGAGACCACCGATGACGAGAGCGATCCGGTCCGTATGTTCTCGCCCAACGGCACGCCCGCGCAGCAGTTCGCCCAGTTCGGCTGGGTCGGCGCGAACCTCAAGGTGCCGGGGCCGCAGACGCTGTGGGAAGCCGATGGCGACACGCTGAGCGCCGAAACGCCGGTCACGCTGACGCATGACAATGGCGAAGGGCTGACCTTCTCGATCCGCTATTCGATCGATGACCAGTACATGATCACGGCCGAGCAGGGCGTGGCGAACACCGGCGAGAACCCGGTCGTCGTGCAGCCCTTCGGCCTTGTGAACCGCACCAGCCGTACCGCCAGCGAAGACCTGTGGATCGCCCATTCGGGCCCGATCGGCGTGTTCGGCGACAGCGCGGAATACGACATCAACTACGACGATCTCGACGATGACCAGCGCATCGTCCCCGAAGGCCGCACCAGCTGGGCGGGTTTCACCGACATCTACTGGCTCGCCGCACTCGTCCCGCAGGACGGCACCGCGCCCGACACCACCTTCCGCGCGATGGGCAACGAAACCTACCGCGCCGATATGATCTACGAAGCGACCAACCTGCCGGCGGGCAATTCGCTGACCGTATCCAGCCGCCTCTATGCGGGCGCCAAGGAAAGCGTCGTCCTCGACAGCTATGAGGATGCGGGCCTCCAGAAGTTCGGCCTCGCCATCGACTGGGGCTGGTTCCGCTGGTTCGAAAAGCCGATGCTGTGGCTGCTGCGCACGATCTACGACGCGGTCGGCAATTTCGGTATCGCCATCATCGCCCTGACCTTCATCGTGCGCGGGCTGATGTTCCCGATCGCCCAGAAGGGCTTTGCCTCCATGGCCGAAATGAAGGCGATCCAGCCGAAAATGAAGGCCATCCAGGAGAAGTACAAGGACGACAAGCAGAAGCAGCAACAGGAGATCATGGAGCTGTACAAGAAGGAGAAGGTGAACCCTGTCGCCGGCTGCCTTCCGATGCTGCTGCAGATCCCCGTGTTCTTCGCGCTCTACAAGGTGCTCTACCTCGCCATCGAGATGCGCCACCGCGAGTTCCTGTGGATCCATGACCTTGCCGCGCCCGACCCGGCGAACCTTGCCAACGCGCTTTCGCTCGTCGGCATTCAGGTACCCGGCTGGCTGATGATCATCTTCGGTCTCGGTGTGCTGGCGGTCCTGCTCGGCTTCACCATGTGGCTGACCTTCAAGCTCAACCCGAGCCAGATGGACCCGATGCAGCAGAAGATCTTCGACATCATGCCGTGGATCCTGATGTTCGTAATGGCGCCCTTCGCGGCCGGCCTGCTGCTCTACTGGGTGACCTCGAACATCCTCACGCTGGCGCAGCAGAAGTACCTCTATTCGAAGCACCCGCAGCTGCGCGCTTCGATCGAGGAAGAAAAGAAGAAGAAAGCGGCCGAGGCGGCCAAGGCGGAATCGTGACCGAAGAAGAAGCCGCCGAGCGGGCCGCGCTCGAGCGGCGGGCGAACAAGCTGTTTTCCGGCCGGGTGGACTTCCTCCTTTCGGCCCCTCAGCTCAAGTTCCTGCCCGAACCGACCGTTCCCGAGATCGCATTTTGCGGACGCTCGAATGTCGGCAAGAGCTCGCTCATCAACGCGCTCACCGGTCGCAAGGCGATCGCGCGCGCCTCGGTGACGCCGGGCCGTACGCAGGAGCTCAATTTCTTCGAGATCGGCGACCCTACGCTGTTCCGCCTCGTAGATATGCCCGGCTACGGCTTTGCCAAGGCGCCGGTGAAGGTCGTCGAGAAGTGGAAGAACCTCGTGAAGAACTACCTTCGCGGTCGCCCCGTCCTCAGCCGCGCGCTTGTGCTGGTCGACGGGCGTCACGGCCCCAAGGACGTCGACCGCGAGATGATGAAGATGCTCGACGAGGCGGCCGTGGGCTACCGCGTCGTGCTGACCAAGGCCGACAAGATGAAGGCGAGCGAGCTTGCCAAGGTCATCGAAGCGACCGAGGCCGAAGCGCGCAAGCACGTAGCCGCCTATCCCGAAATCCACGTGACGAGCGCGGAGAAGGGCATGGGTATCGGCGAATTGCGCGCGGCTGTGCTGGGGGATGCGGGGGTTTAAGTCCGCGAAGACAGCTGGCTCTCCCCTAAGATTATTCGACTGACAGTTCGTCGACGCGACCCTTGCCATCGATCATGAAGACGGTGCCGTAGTCCTGTTCCGTCAGGACTGGCTGCGTTTTTCCGCCGAACCGTACGACAAGGTCGGGAACCGTGTTGCTGTGTCCGACGACCAGCACCGACCCATCGATAGCTTCGACGGATGCAACAAGGTCCTCGGGCGCGAAAGCGTCGTACTGCGAAATGGTGATGCCGGTCCTCTCAGCCAGAGGCGCGGCGGTCTGCATGGCCCGCCGGGTGGGCGTGGCGAAGGCTGCCACGATGCCCTTGTCCTCCAGAAGATCGGCGAGACTTTCCGCAGCAGCCGCGCCCTCGCTGCTTAGGGGAGGATCCTCGCCCTGCGCCTTGTGCAGATGCCGGATGACGAAAATCGTCCTTTCGCTCTGGAGAGATGCCGCGCTTTCCCCGCTGCCGAGCCCCGCCGTCGGGGCGCACGCCCCCAGCATGAAGGCCGCCAAGGGGGCCAGAACCTGCCGCTTCTTCATGCCTTCCTGCTAGGTGGCAGCGAATTCGCCGTTCTTGAGAACATTCTCGCCTTCCTATTTCGCGAATATCGGCGTGAAATGCCATGAGATCGCCTCGACACGAGCATCTCTAAGAACCACACATATTACGCCGTGCCTCCAGCTCTTGTCTCGGAACACTTGGACCTCATGCTGAGAGGAATATGCAACGCCGTGGCAGGAATTCGTAGGGTTGCGCTCTCGCATGGAGTTGAGATGTATGCGTCGAAGGCCCAACTCTTTCATCCTAGGTGCGATCGTACTCTTTCCCGCACCTATCTCCAGTCCGAACCGCCCCCCATCTGTTAGAATATCGCTGCTGTTTAGAATGGCTGTGCGTGTTAGGCCGTCTGCACCGGCCAATAGGCCGAGAACGACGAGCAGAAGCAAAATGGCAGCGATTTTCTTTCGCATTTATGGTGAGCACCTTCTTGGATTGGGCAGAAAGGGCTGCCTAGCTATTTATCGATGATCCTTATGTTGCAAACAGCATCGCGTCGTCGGCAAATGCCTTCATCTCCAGCGCGTTGCCGCTGGGGTCGCGGAAGAACATCGTCGCCTGTTCGCCGGGTTGGCCCTTGAAGCGGATCGTGGGTTCGATGGCGAACTCGGTGCCTGCCGCCTTGAGCCGCTCGGCCAACGCCTGCCAGTCCTCCATCGCCAGCACGATGCCGAAATGGGGCACGGGCACGCCGTGGCCGTCGACATGGTTGCTCGCGCGGTCGCCCGCCTGCCCCTTGGCCAGATGCGCTACGATCTGGTGGCCGTAGAAGTCGAAATCGATCCACTCGTCCGATGAGCGCCCCTCCGCGCAGCCCATGGTCTCGCCGTAGAAGCGGCGCGCTTCGGCAAGGTCGTCGACGGGGAAGGCGAGGTGGAAGGGGCGAAGGCTCATGGCCCTTCGTCTAGCCCCTATGCCGTTCGTCGCCTAGCGCCTTGTTCAGCCTCGACACTGCCAAGCTGAACCTCTACCGCCCCCTTCATGCAAGGTGGGATGCACGCATGAAGCTGATTATCGGCAACAAGAATTATTCGAGCTGGTCCCTGCGCGGCTGGCTCGCGGCCAAGCAGTCGGGCCTCTCCTTCGAGGAGATCATCACCCCGCTGTTCGGCGAGGACTGGGACAAGCGGCACCACAAGGACGGGCTCGAGCCCAGCTTCGGCAAGGTCCCGATCCTGTGGGACGACGAGGCGGTGGTGTGGGACAGCCTCGCGATCATGGAATACCTTTCCGACAAGGTCGGGCGCGACCGGTTCTGGCCCAAGGACGAGGCCGCGCGGGCCATGGCACGCAGCATGGTCGCGGAAATGCACTCGTCCTATCAGGCGCTGCGCAGCGAATGTCCCATGAATGTGCGCAAGCGCTTCGACGGCTTCGAGCCGAGCGAGGCGTGCAAGGCCGATATCTTGCGCATCCTTGGCCTTTGGGCGGAAGCGCGCAGCCGCTTCGGCAGCGGCGGGCCCTTCCTGTTCGGCACATTCGGCGCGGCGGATATCTACTTCGCCCCGGTAGTGTCACGGTTCATCAGCTACCAGATTCCCGTCCCCGGCTTCGCGGGCGCCTATATGCAGGCGCTGTGGGAGCATGAGTGGATGCAGGGCTGGATCGAGGCATCGGAAAACGAAGAATGGGTTATCGAACAATACGACACGCTGGCCTGAAGGCGCTTGCCGCGCTGACCGCGCTGGCCCTTCCTGCAAGCGCGCAGGCCTGGGGCTTCTACGCGCACACGGTGACGGCGGATATCGCGCTTGAAAACGTGCGCCCCGACACGCGCGCCGGGATCGAACGGCTGCTGCGCGCCTCGGACCAGCTTGGCACGCCCGATTGCGATCTCGACACGCTGCAGGATGCGAGCGTGTGGCCCGATTGCATTCGCGGCGAATACTGGCGCTGGGGCTACACCTTCGCCTGGCATTACCAGACCGAGCCGATCACCGAGGAATACAGCGCGCGCAAGAACTGCTCGGGCCTCAATTGCGTGAGCGCGCAGGTCGAGCGCAACCAGCGTATCCTGGCCGACGAGAGCCTGCCCGATGTGGTACGGGTGGAGGCGCTTACCTTCCTCGTCCACTTCATCGGCGACATCCACATGCCGCTCCATTCGGGCGACCTTTCCGACCGCGGCGGCAACGACCGCGAGGCGGATTACGGCATCGTGCCGGGGCTGAACCTGCACTGGGTATGGGACGGACCGCTGGCCGAGCGCGCGATCAGCGAAGACCCGCCGATCGTGCGTCGCTATTCGGCCGAGGAACGCGCCGAGCTCGCCGGCGGAAACGCCGCCGACTGGGGCCGCGAAAGCTGGCAGATCTCGCGCGATTTCATCTATCCGCAGGTCTTCGGCTGCGACCCGTGCGAGGGCGAGCTGCCCGAAGAAGTCGCGCTGTCGCAAGAGGTGCTCGACCGCTCGATCCCGATCGCGCGGCGCCGCGTCCTCCAGGCCGGATTGCGCATGGCCGAATATCTCGACACGGCCTTTGCGCCGGGTCCGCTGGAAGTGGAAGACAGCCGCCGATGAGTTCCGTTCTCGACCTTGCCAAGGCGCTGATGGCCGCGCCCAGCGTCACGCCTGCCACCGGCCCCGTGTTCGACGCGATGGAAGCCATGCTGGGGCCGCTGGGCTTCGAGGTAGCGCGTTTCACCCGAGGCGAGGGCGCCGAGGGTACGCCGGAGGCCCCGGTCGAAAACCTCTTCGCCATCCGCAGGGGGCCGGAGGGCTCGAAGCATTTCGCCTTTGCCGGGCACCTCGATGTGGTGCCGCCGGGCGGTGGCTGGGCGAGCGAGCCTTTCGAACCCGAAGAGCGCGGCGAACTGCTCTACGGGCGCGGCGCGGTCGACATGAAGGGCTCGATCGCCTGCATGGTCGAGGCGGTGAAGCATGTCCCTGCCGAAGCCGGCACGATCAGTTTCATCATCACGGGCGACGAGGAAGGCCCGGCGCTCCACGGGACACGCGCGCTGATCGATTTCATGCGCGCCGAAGGCCACCAGCCCGACCTGTGCCTCGTGGGCGAGCCGACTTCGGTCAATCGCCTCGGCGACATGATGAAGATCGGCCGGCGCGGTTCGGTCAATATCTGGCTCGAGGTCGAGGGCACGCAGGGCCACGTCGCCTATCCGCACCTCGCCGACAATCCGATCCCCAAGCTCGTCGCCATGCTGGCCGAACTCGACGCGCTGGTGCTCGACGAAGGGACCGATTGGTTCCAGCCTTCCAACCTCGAGATCACCGACCTCGAGGTCGGCAACATGGCCCACAATGTCATCCCCGCGAAGGCCGAGGCGCGCATCTCGATCCGCTTCAACGACCAGCATTCGGGCGCGTCCCTTTCGGAGAAAGTGGGCGCCATCGCCGAAAAGCATGGCGGCGTTGCCAAGCCGATCATCTCGGGCGAACCCTTCCTCACGCCTCCGGGTGAATTCTCGGATATAATCGCAGCAGCCGTGAAGGCCGAAACGGGTATCAACCCCGAACCTTCCACCACCGGCGGCACCTCGGATGCGCGATTCCTGCGCGCGGTTTGCCCGGTGATCGAGTTCGGCCTGTGCAACGCAACCATGCACAAGCGCGACGAAGCGGTGGCCATCGAGGACCTTAAGGCGCTAAGCCGCATCTATGCAGCGATCGCGAAGGATGCGCTGTCACGATAATTCTTGGGATCTGAGGGGATCGCCGTGCTGAAGACCTGGTTCGAAATTCCGCTGTGGCAGCGCGTGCTGACCGCGCTCATTCTCGGTGTCCTCACCGGCTGGGCCTGGGGTCCGGAAGCGGAAAGCATCAAGTGGATCGGCGATTTCTTCATCAAGTCGATCAAGATGCTGGTCGTCCCGCTGATCTTCTTCAGCCTCGTCGCGGGCGTTGCCGCGATTGGCGACTTGCGCAAACTGGGCGCGGTCGGGGGCAGGGCGATGCTGCTGTTCGTGGTCACCGGCCAGATCGCGGTGTGGCTGGGGCTAGGCCTTGGCACCTTCTTCGCGCCGGGCGCGGGCGTGGACACCAGCGCGATCCAGAAGGGCGCGACGCCCGAACCCAACCCGACCACGGCGGTCGACATGATCCTTTCGATCGTGCCCGAAAGCCCTGTGCAGGTAATGGCCGATGTTGCGGTGTTGCCGCTGATCGTCTTCTCGCTGCTGATCGGTATCGGCATCCTGATGGCGGGCAAGGACGGCGAGCCGGTCCAGAAGATCTTCGATAGCGGCGCGGTGGTGATGCAGAAGGTCACGATGATCGTGATGGAGCTTACCCCCTTCGGCGTCTTCGCGCTGATGGCCTGGGTGGCGGGCACGCTCGGTATGGATGCGCTGGTCAGCCTCGCCAAGCTGGTCGGCCTCAACTACCTCGGCTGCCTGCTGATCATCGCGCTGATCTACGGCAGCATGATCAAGTTCCTCGCCAAGCTGCCGGTCCGCCACTTCTTCCGCGGCATCGTGGACGCGATGGCGGTGAGCTATTCGACCGCCAGCTCCAACGCGACGCTGCCGGTGACACTGCGCTGTGCGGAACGGAACCTTGGTGTGTCGAACTCGGTCGCCAGCTTCGTCATTGCCTTGGGCGCGACGATCAACATGAACGGCACGGCGATGTATCTCGGCCTTGCCACGCTGTTCGGCGCGCAGATCTTCGGCGTCGACCTGTCGATGGGCGACTATTTCCTGATCTCGATCCTCGCCACCCTGGGCGCGGTCGGCGCGGCGGGCATTCCGGGCGCGGGCCTCATAATGATGGCGCTGGTCTTCGGCGCGGTCGGCGTGCCGCTGGAAACGATCGCCTTCGTTGCCGGTGTCGACCGGATCATGGACATGATGCGCACCACTACGAATGTCAGTGGCGACGCTGCGGTGGCGACCACCGTGGCCGTGATGACGGGCGAAATCGACACGAAGGAAATGGTCTCGGCGGACGACGTCTAGGGCTTTCGGTCCCTAGTTCGGGTTCGCGGGCTCGTCGGAGCCTTCGGACGCCTCGACCGCTTCGTAAACCCGCATCACCGCTGCGGCGATGTCGCCGGGCACCTCTTCCTGCAGGAAATGGCCGGCTTCGGTCTCGGTCACGCGCGCGGTCGGGAAATTGGCCTTCATGGTTTCAAGCCCCGGACCAAGGATCGGGTCTTTCGTGCCCCAGACGATTTCCACCGGCACATCGAGCGTGCCGATATAGTCTTCGATCATCTGCATCTCGTTGGCGCTGGGGTGGTCGGGACTGTCCGGCACCATGCGCATCATGGCGAGCGGGGCCTTGAAGTTGCCGCTTTCGGTGACCGGCCGGCCATAGAGCGCGCTCACGTCCGGCGGAATCGAGGCGGGATCGCCTTGCGCATCGGCGAGCCGGTCGAAGATCGACACCACGCGTTCGAACAGCAGTTCGCCGACGATCGGAGTCTGCGCCGTGGCGTGGGCCGACGACAGGTCGCGCTGCTCTCTCGGCGCGTTGAGCCCGGTGTTCATGATCACCGCGCCCTTGAGCAGCTCAGGGGACTGAGCGAGCGCGCCCATACCGACTGGGCCGCCCCAATCCTGGCCGACATAGATGACCTCTTCGAGCTGGAGCTGGTCCAGCAGCGCCCCTGTCCAGCGCAGGTGGTTGTCGAGCTGGTGCTCGCTTGCCGGGACCTTGGTGGAAAAGCCGAGGCCCACCAGCGTCGGCATGATCAGGCGGAAACGGTCGCGGGGCAGTTCGGCAGCAACCTTGCGGTAGAGCAGCCCGTTGGTCGGATTGCCGTGCTGGAGATAGACGGGATAGCCTTCGCCCACTTCCAGCACATGCATTTTGATGCCGGGTTCGACCTCGACGAGGTAACTCTTGTAGTCGCTATCGATGGCCGCGCTGACATAGTCGGGCAGCGGGAAGGCTTCGAAAGTCCCCCCGGCGACGGTCACGGTGCCGCTACCTTCCGGCGTGATCGTTTCCCCATCGCGCGTGATGAAGAATGCACCGATCACCAGCACAATGGCGAGGATCCCCACGCCCAACAGCAGCTTCCGCTTCATCACACGGTCCTCTCTTCTCGATTACATCGTGAGGCTGGCGGCCCCTTCACGATAGTCCGATCCTTCAGCTCACCGCCCGCCGATAGAGGTGCCAGGTCGCGTGGCCCAGAACGGGCAGGACCACGAACAGGCCAAGGAAGAAGGGCAGGATAGCCGCGAAAAGCGCCAGTGCGATGACAAGGGCCCACAGCAGCAGCACGCCGAAATTCGCACTGAGCGTCTTGAAGCTGGTGATGATGGCGGTGATGAAATCCACGTCGCGGTCGACCAGCATGGGCAGGCTCATCAGTGTGATGGCGTAAAACACGAAAGCGATGACCGCGCCAACCGCCCCGCCTACGGCCAGCATGGTGAGCCCCATCTGCGAGGTGAGGAAGGCCATGCCTTCGCCAAGTCCGGCGGCCGAAGCAAAGATCGCAAAGATCGTGTGCGCGATGATCACCCAGAAGCTGAAGCCGACAAAGATGATCCCGCCCATCAGCAGCAACTGCTCGTCGCCGCGCCCGCGCAGCGCGCCCAGGATCGTGCCCCAACTGGTCGGCAAGTCCCGCTCGAGCCTGCGGCTGACTTCATAGAGGCCGACGGCGGCGAAGGGCGCGAAGAGCGGGAAACCGGCAACCGCGGCGATCAGCCAGCGCGTCTCGCCGCGCACCATCAGCAGGTAATAGAGCCCCGCGCCGACCAGCACGTAGAAGGAGGCGAAGAAGAAACCGTACTGCGGGCGGGCTAGGAAATCGCGCCAGCCCTTGCGCACCGCATCCACGAGATCGCCGGCTGTCAGGTCGGCTGCTACGCCGATGCCGGTTCCGTTCGCGCTTTTCCCCATCGCGTTTCTCCCTCCGCAGCAGGATGCCGTGAGAAGAGGTTTCGTTCAAGAGACGGGGGCTAGCGGCCTTTGGGCTTCTCCAGCACCTTCTTGCGGAAGCTGCACAGATCGGTCAGCTCGCACCGCCAGCACTCAGGTGTCCGCGCCTTGCAGACATAGCGGCCATGCAGGATCAGCCAGTGATGCGCGCCGAGGCGGAACGGTTGCGGCACGCGCTTTTCAAGCTTTGCCTCGACCTGTTCGGGCGTCTTGCCCTTGGCAAGGCCGGTGCGGTTGCCGACGCGCAGGATATGCGTGTCGACCGCGAAGGTCTCCTGCCCGAACCAGCAATTGAGCACGACATTGGCGGTCTTGCGGCCCACGCCGGGCAGGCGGACGAGATCTTCCCGTGTGTCAGGCACTTCGCCGCCGTACTCATCGACCAGCAACTGGCTCAGGAGGATCACGTTCTTGGCCTTGGAGTTGAACAGGCCGATCGTCTTGATGTGCTCCTTCAGCCCGTCTTCGCCCAGTTCAAGCATCTGCTGCGGCGTCTCGACCTTGCGAAACAGCGCGCGTGTCGCCTTGTTCACGCCCACGTCGGTCGCCTGAGCGGACAGCGCGACGGCGACGACAAGCTGGTAGGCGTTGCCATACTCCAGCTCGGTCTCGGGCGAGGGGTTGTCTTCCGCGAGGCGGCGGAAGAACTCGAAAATCTGGTCTTTGGTCATGGGGTCCGCGTCACAGGTCGGTCTTGGCCTCGATCTCTTCGAGGGCTTTCTTCATGGCCTTGCGCCGGCGCTGCATTGCATCGCTGAAGGCAGCGGCGACGATCCCGGTCGGCAGCGCGACCAGCAAGACGCCGCCGATCGCTACCAGCATGCCGATCATCCGGCCGGGCGTGGTGATGGGATAGACATCGCCATAACCCACCGTGGTCAGCGTGATCACTGCCCACCACAGCGCGCGCGGGATCGAACCGAAGGCTTCAGGCTGGATGCTGCCTTCGACCCAGTAGAGCCCGGCAGCGCCCAGCAGCACCAGCACGAAGGCGAGAGTGGCGCACACCAGCAGGTCGTAGCTGCGTTCCCTCAGCGCTGCGCCGATCTCGCGCATGGCAGCGGAAAAGCGGCTGAACTTGAGGATCGAGACGATCCGCAGCAGCCGGATGACACGCAGCACCGCCGCGTTGGCGATGAAGAAGGGCGCAAGGCTCACCAGCACCACGAGCAGGTCGATGAGGCCGATGGGCGAGACCATGAACTTTACGCGTTTGCTGAAGTCGCTCTCGGGTCCTTCCCGCTCCGGCGCGGCGTAAATCCGGGCAAGATATTCGAGTAGGAAAATCATCCCGAAAGCGAACTCGGCGATAAGGATCTCGTGCTGGTAGGGCTCGCGGATATTGGGTTCGGTCGCCACGATACCGACGCCGAGCGCGGCAAGGATGGCCCACACCACAAGCTTGTTGAGCAGCGTGAGCTTGCCATTCGGCCACGAGCCGATGTGCAGTTCCCGGTGAAGGCGCGCGCGCAGGGTCATGAGCCGATGCCGAGCACCTCGTCCATCGAATAGCGCCCTGCATCGCGACCGATCAGCCATTCGGCCGCCTTCACCGCGCCGCGGGCGAAGATGCTGCGGTTCTCGGCCTGGTGGGAAAGGGTAATGCGCTCTTCCTCGCCGGCCAGGATCACGCTGTGGTCGCCGGCAACGGTCCCTCCGCGAAGGGCCGCAAAGCCGATGGCGCCTTCGCTGCGCGCGCCAGTATGCCCGTCGCGCCCGCGCTCGGAATGGGGGGCTAGGTCGATCCCGCGCCCAGCCGCCGCCGCTTCGCCCAGCAGCAGGGCTGTCCCGCTGGGCGCGTCGACCTTGCGGCGGTGATGCATCTCGACGATCTCGATATCCCATTCAGACCCGAGCCGCGCGGCGGCTTCACGCACGAGATGGGCCAGCAGCGTAACGCCGAGCGAGGTGTTGCCGGTTTGCAGGACGGGGATCGCCCGCGCCGCCGCATCGATCGCGCGATGGTTGTCACTGTGGAGGCCGGTTGTTCCGACCACGATCGGAATGCCCGCCCCGATGGCAGCGTGAAGGTTCGCATCGAGCGCCGCCGGCGCGGAGAAATCGACCAGCGCGTCGCTTTCGTCGGCCAAGGCGGCCGGATCGCCGCCCTTGTCGATGCCGCCCGAAAGGGAATGCCCGCTTGCCTTGATCACCTCGGCAAGCGCGTGCCCCATCGCGCCTTCGCTGCCGATTATTCCGATGCGTGCCAAACGCTTTCCCCTCTGTGCGCCTTGTCGTGAGTGTCGAGCACTAACCGAGCGCCCGCAAGGGTCAAATGGTGGCTATCGAAATAGAGCGGCATGCCGTCCACGGTTATCCGGCTGCGATTGCCTGCGATTAGGGCCTCGGCGGGATCGATCACGACCACGCCCCTTGACCGCCACTCGTCGAACTGGCGAGCCAGCCAGGCGCTGTCGCGGGCGTGCTCGCTGGCCGGCCGGGCCGTGGGGTTGGGAAGGCCATAGGCTGCGGCGCGCTGCAAGGCGCGCGGGACATCGTACGCCTGCTTGGGAACCGCGCCGATCAGCACGACCTTGCGACCGGCCCGCTCGAGACGCGCTATTGTGGCATCGAGCGTCGCTGCCGGTGCGGCGTCGCGATATTCGCCGCTCGCCCAGTAGGCGGACAGATAGACCGTGCGGATAGAGGGCGTGCGTTCGATCTCGGCGATAACCGCCTCGTTGAAACGCCCGCAGGCGCTGTCCTCGCTGGCAGCGAAGTCGAGGATAGGCGCACAGCTGCCAAAGGTTCGCTGGCTCAGCGCGCGACCTTGTGTGCCCAGTTTCTGACCCAGCACCCAGGCAAATTCGACCCCATGGCTGTCGCCCCACAGTAGCGAATCCGGTTCGGTATCGGCGCCGAGCCGGCACTTGCCCTTGTCGGCGATATCGCTGACAAGGCAGGCGTCGCGCACGGGGCTGCGGTCCTGCGCCGCAGCGGCAATGGCGCCGACGCGCGCAGGGAAGCGGGTGTCCCACGGGCCGGCGGCGATCAAGGCGAGACAGGCAGCGCCAAGACCGCCCAGTCCGGCCGCGCTGAAGGCGAACACGCGCTGCCGCGAAACCTTGCGCCGATCGCGCCATGGGGTTTCGACCCAGACCAGGCTGGCCCAGGCGATAAGCAGCGACGCCGCGACTATCGCGATGCTTTGCCATCCAGAGACGCGAGCGGCCTGCGCGTATTCGGTGAACACGATGATCGGCCAGTGCCAGAGGTAGAGCGAGTAGCTCAAAAGCCCGATCCAGACCGCAGGCTTCCAGGCGAGAAGCCGGCCGGCGGAAGTGCCCGGTGCGCAATGAATGAGAAGCGCCGCACCCAGTACCGGCGGGATTGCGGCGAGGCCGGGAAAGACCGTGGCCTTGTCGTAGGCGAAAACGGCATACGCAATCAGGGCGATCCCCAGCCACGAGAGCGCTTCGCGAAGGGGGCGCGATCCGATTGCGGGGACAGCGCCGAGGGCTAGGAGCGACCCGGCAAGGAGCTCCCATGCCCGCGGGGGAAGCATGTAGAAGGCAAAGCCATCGGCCTTGCCCTGCGTCGCAACCGCCCAGCCGAGGCTGCCGAGCGCAAGCAGGCTGACGAGAGCGACGCGCCAGCGGCGGGCGAACAGGGCAATGCCGAGCAGGGCCAGCGGGAAGACGATGTAGAACTGCTCTTCGACGCCGAGCGACCAGGTGTGGAGCAGCGGCATCGTCTCGGCCGCGCCCTGAAAATAGCCGGTCTGGCTGAAGAACCAGACATTGCCGAGGAAGAACAGCGCCGCGAGCGCCGACTTGGGCACATCCTCGAAATCGCCGGGCAGGTAGAAGAAGGAGGCCGCAACCAGCACGGCCGCGACCATCACGAACAGCGCCGGCAGGATGCGCCGCGCGCGCCGCTCGTAGAAGCTCCAGACCGAAAAGCGTCCCTCATCCACCTCGCGCGCGATGATGCCGGTAATCAGGAAACCGGAGATCACGAAAAAGATGTCGACGCCGACAAAGCCGCCCGAAAAACCGGGAACGCGCGCGTGATACAGCACGACGGGCAGCACAGCGAGTGCGCGCAGGCCGTCGATGTCGGCCCGGTATCCGGAAGTGCCCACCGGCGTCATGACTGTTGACCTCGACCCCTTGTCCGTCGGAATGGCAGTGCATGACAGACATTCGCAACATCGTCATCCTCACAGGCGCAGGTGTCTCAGCAGAGAGCGGAATCGATACGTTTCGCGACGCCGGGGGCCTGTGGGAGCAGCACAAGGTCGAGGACGTCGCAACGCCCGAAGGCTTCGCGCGCGATCCCGATCTGGTCCTCCGCTTCTACGACATGCGCCGCGAGGCGATCCAGGCAAAGCAGCCCAATGCCGCGCATGAAGCGCTCGCGCGGCTGGACAGGGAGTGGGACGGCGAGTTGCTCATCGTGACACAAAACGTCGACGACCTGCATGAACGCGCCGGTGCCAAGCGTACGCTCCATATGCACGGCACCCATCTCAACGCCTGGTGCACCGCCTGCGACGCGAGGACGCGCTGGACCGGCCCCCTGATAGACCGACCCGAGTGCCCCAAGTGCGGAGCGCGCAGCCTGCGGCCGGACGTCGTGTGGTTCGGCGAAATGCCTTACGAAATGGATCGTATCTACGCAGCGCTCCGGCAGGCGGACCTGTTCGTCAGTATCGGCACGTCGGGCGCGGTCTATCCGGCGGCGGGTTTCGTGCGCGACGCGCGCGAATTGCGCATCCGGACGCTGGAACTCAATCTCGAGCCCAGCCAGGGAAGCCGCTGGTTTCACGAATCGCGCCACGGCCCGGCAACGCAAGTGGTCCCGCAATGGGTGGAAGAGTTGCTTGGGTGACAATCCGCGCGAAAGCGGGCAGAACTGGCGAAACGCAATTAGGGAGAATGGCGATGGCAACCGCGGTGGACACGCAATCGAGCGCACTTGGCATGGAAGCGGGGTTCAACATTCCCGATCCGACCACGGTGGACCGGCTGGAAGGCAAGGTCTCGGATGCCGAGTGGAAGCTGCGCTGCGAGCTCGCTGCGACCTATCGCCTGTGCGCGCTGCACGGCTGGACCGACCTCGTTTTCACGCACATTTCCGCGCGCCTGCCCGATGAAAACGGCGAAGAACGCTTCCTCATCAACCCCTACGGCGTGATGTTCGACGAGATGACCGCCTCCTCGCTGGTCAAGATCGACATGGACGGCACGCCGCAGCAGGAAACGCCCTACTTCACCAACCCCGCCGGCTTTACCATTCACAGCGCGGTCCATTCTGCGCGCGAAGACGCGGGCTGCGTAATCCATGTGCACACGCCTTACGGGGTCGCGGTATCGGTCCAGAAGGAAGGGCTGCGGCGCTACACCCAGTTCGCGATGCAGGTGCACGACGATCTTGCCTATCACGACTATGAAGGGATTGCCCTCGACCTCGACGAACGCGAGCGGCTGGTGGCCGACATCGGCGAGAAGAACCTGCTGATCCTGCGCAACCACGGCACGCTGACGATCGGTCGCAATTGCGCGCTCGCCTTCCTGCGGATGTACCTGCTCGAAAACAGCTGCAAGACGCAGATCTTCGCGCAGTCGGTGGGCGATCCGGACCAGCTGAAGGAAGAGGACGAGGCGATGAGCGCCCGCGTCTTCCAGCAGGCGGCACCCGCTTTCATGCCGGGCCTTGGCGATAATCTCGTCTGGCCGGGCCTGCTGCGCAAGCTGAACCGCACGAACCCCGGCTACGACTACTAGGCGGAGACCTCCGGGCCTGCTGCGCATCCGGAGCAGGCCGGGTCCTTGGCAATGGTGAAACTGCGCATGGCGGGCTTCAGCCCGTCGAGCAGGTGCACGCGTCCCCAATCGGCCTCGCCCAGCGCACTCACGCCGTCGAGCAGCACGCGCACAGCCTGCATGGCAGCGAAGGTCGCGACCCAGCCTGCCATGGCGCCCAGCATGCCGTCTTCCGCGCAGGTGTCGCAGTCCTCGGCGTCGAAGGCATCGCCCACGAAGCAGCGGTAGCAGGACTGGTCGGGCAGGTGGCCCGCGAAGGCGCCGACCTGGCCCTGGAAACGGCCCACGGCTGCCGACAGCAGCGGCACACGCGCGGCAACGCAGGCGTCGGAAACTGCCAGGCGCGTGGCGAAATTGTCCGTCCCGTCTAGCACGAGATCGGCACCCTCCAGCAGGGCCGAGGCGTTCTCGCGCGTGATGCGCCGGTCGCTGATCGTCACGTCGAGCGCGGGGTCGAAGCCGGTGACCCAGCGCTTGGCTATGACCGCCTTGCCGTGCCCGACATCGCGTTCGTTATAGAGCGTCTGGCGCTGGAGGTTGCTCGCATCGACCTTGTCGTCATCGACCAGCGTCAGCTTCCCGATGCCGGCGCCGGCGAGGTATTGGAGAGCGGGCGACCCGATCCCTCCCAGGCCGACCAGCACGAGATGACGCTGGGCTAACGCGACCTGGCCCGCACCGCCGATCTCCGGCAACACGATATGGCGCGCAAAGCGATCGAGACGTTCAGGCGGCAGGCTCATGCGGCGGTATCCTCGGGCTCGGCCTCGGGCACCCGTTCCTTGCGAAAGCCGTGCATACCGTTCCACCACTGGATCGCGATGACGGCTCCCTTGGAAGGTTGCAGCAGGGCAAGGAGCATCGCCACGGCCAGGGGGATGATGATCGCTATGGTCATCGATGCGGACAGGTTCCAGTCGCCCATCATCATGATGAGAACGGGCGCAAGCAGGTGCCCGGTCACAAAAATCGCGATGTAGGCGGGAAAATCATCCGCGCGCTGGCCGGTCATGTCGAGCGCGCAGGCGCGGCAGTGGTCCACCGGTTTGAGCCACTTACGAAACAGCGCCGCCTCGCCGCAGCGCGGGCACTGGCCCCTTGCGCCGCGCAGTAGCGCCGCGCCGAAGGTGTGCGGGAGGGCGACATCGGTGCGCAGGCTAGGGGGCGGGGTGTCCGGCATGGAACGCCCTTTGGCCTGTCCCGCGCGCGCTGTCGACAGGCCTGTGCATAGGCCTGTCGACGAGCGGTGCAGATTGTGTGGAGCGAACCCGAAGGGCTGCGGGCGTTCCCGTCAGCTTTCCAGCTGGCGCAGCAGGCTGCGCACATCGCCGTCCATGTCGGCGTCGCGCTGGCGCAGGTCTTCGATCAGGCGCACGGCATGGATCACCGTCGAATGATCGCGACCGCCGAACTTGCGTCCGATTTCGGGATAGCTGCGCGGGGTCAGCACCTTGGAAAGGTACATGGCCACCTGGCGCGGGCGCACGACGGCGCGGGCGCGGCGCTTGCTGCTCATTTCCGAGCGATCGATGCGGTAGAACTGGCACACGGTGCGCTGGATCTCGTCGATCGTGATCCGTCGACGGTTGGCCGAGAGGATATCGGTCAGCTGCTCTTCGGCGAGCTGGAGCGATACTTCCTGCCCGGTCAGCTGCGCATAGGCGATCAGCTTGTTGAGGCCGCCGACCAGCTCGCGCACGTTGCGCGTGATGGTGCGGGCAAGGAAGTCGAGCACATCCGCAGGTACTTCAAGCGGAGCAAAACGCGTCAGCTTGGAGGTGAGGATCTTCTTGCGCAGCTCGATGTCGGCCGCCTGGATATCGGCGACGAGACCCATCGAGAGGCGCGAAAGGAGCCGCGGCTCGACCCCGTCCAGAGCCTGCGGCGCGCGGTCTGCGGCGAAGACGAGGCGTTTGCCTTCCGCCAGCAGCGCGTCGATCGTGTAGAGCAGTTCTTCCTGCGCGGAGGCCTTGCCGATGATGAACTGGATGTCGTCCACCAGCAGCAGGTCGAAGCTGCGCAGGCGCGCCTTGAATTCCAGCATCTGGTTGGCCTTCAGCGCCTGGACGAATTCGACCATGAAACGCTCGGCGCTGCAGTAGAAGATGCGGCTGCGCGGGTGGGCCTGCAGGAAGCTGTGGCCGATCGCGTGCAACAGGTGCGTCTTGCCCTGGCCGGTGGCGGCCTTGAGGTAGAGCGGCGAGAACTGCGGCTTCTCGGTCGCGCCCATGCGCTGCGCGGCATTGAAGGCGAGCACATTGGCTTCGCCGGTGATGAAGGCGGCAAAGGTCAGGCTCGGGTCGAGGCCGACCGAGCTGGTGAAGCCGGCATCGCCCAGCGTGTCCGCGCTGATCGCCATCATGCTGGTGTCGGCGCCGTCGTTGGCCGGACGGCGACCGTCGGAGTGCAGGCGCAGGTCGGCGACCTGGCGGCGGCCCGGATGCACCTGGATGCGCACCTCGCGCACTTCGCTGCGCGCGATCTTCCAGGCAAGGCTCAGCCGGTCGGCAAAACGGTCCTTGACCCAGTTGGCGCTGAACTCGGTCGGCAGGAAAAGGTCGAGCGTGCCCGTGTCCTTGTCGATGCCGCCGACCTGGATCGGCTTGATCCACTGGCTGTGAAGCTGGTGACCCAGATCCTTGCGCAGGCCCTGGCTGATGTCGGCCCAGTCAGCCGCCAGGTTCACTGCCTCGTGATCTTCCATGAAATCGTCCTGTGCCTTTTGCGTAGCCCCGTCACTCGATGCTTTGCGCATGCTTGTTCCATCCCCCGATCAGCGCCTCACGACGCTCGTGATTTTGTCTCGCTAAAGGGTAGGCACAGCGTCGCCTATCTCCGGAAACGGTGCTTCCGGAGGTCCCCCTCGCATATCGATTTTCCTAGAGCGCTGGCTGTCCCGTCCTGCGCCGAGAACCATTGTGTAAGTGGATGGCCGGATGAGTCGCAAGGGGGATAACTGCAAAAAATCTGAAATAATGTTGTTGACTCAAGTGTAAGCCGCAGACCTGCGTTGAAGGGTCTGATTTCATTGAGAAAGTGGGTCTGGCGAGAGGCGACTCGTGAGATTCCCGTGAGTTAGGTTACAGAGCGGTTGCAATTAGGTATCGATATGCAACCTGGATACGACAAAGGGGCCACCGGAAAGACCGGCAGCCCCTTTTGTTCGCACCCGATCGGTTGCCCGATCGCAGCCGCGCGCAGCTTTAGAGAGCAGCGACTCGCTTGCTCAGGCGGCTCATCTTGCGAGCCGCGGTGTTCTTGTGGAACACGCCGCGGGCAACACCGCGTGCCAGTTCCGGCTGGGCAGCCTTGAGAGCAGCCTGCGCGCTATCCTTGTCGCCACCTTCGATGGCGGTCTCAACCTTCTTCAGGAAGCCACGGATGCGGCTCACGCGGGCGGTGTTGATTTCGGCCCGGCGGTTGTTGCGACGGATGCGCTTCTTGGCTTGCGGCGTGTTGGCCATGTTTGTCCTCGTCAGGCCGCGCGGGTATCGCGCGGCGGTAAATCTCGTAAGTGCGTGCGAATGGGCGGCAGGTGCCGCCGGAAAGCGGCGCACTTAGCCCTGAGTGTCCGAGTCGTCAAGCAAATCGTCCACCCGCCAAGGAACCGTGTGCAACGGCTCTGGTTGGCCCTATATGAGTAGCCCCACACGAAAGGACAAGGCGTGAGCGACAAGCCCGAAAGCAGCGATGCCGAATGGCGCGCAAAACTGACCCCCGAGCAGTATCACATCCTGCGCGAGGCCGGGACCGAGCGCCCCTTCACGGGCAAGTACGACAAGCATTACGATGCCGGCGAGTACTATTGCGCCGGCTGCGGGCAGAAGCTGTTCGAGAGCGACGACAAGTACAACAGCGGGTGCGGCTGGCCGGCCTTCACCGCGCCGGCCGAAGGCGAAGCGGTCGACGAGCATCGCGACACCTCGCACGGCATGATTCGCACCGAAGTGACCTGTTCCAATTGCGGCGGGCACCTGGGCCATGTCTTTCCGGACGGCCCTCCTGACCGCGGCGGGCTTCGCTATTGCATCAATTCGGCCGCGCTCGATTTCGAAGCTGACGATTGATCACCGTGCACCGATCAAACCCGTTCACGCGGGGTTAGACCTCGCCATGCTTGATTGTGGCAACTATAGGGCGGCGAACAACAAGGGTGCCAGCATAGCCGATGGATAAGAGAGGGAGCCGCCGCAAGCGTTCGGCGCGCAAGGAACGCGCCGCCCGCGCTGCAGCGGACAAGCCGCAAAGCCGTTTCAAACTCTGGGCTCGTCGACTCCTTATCGGAGGCGGGGCGCTGGCGCTGCTGGGCGCGCTGTTCGTGGGACTGGCGGTGGCCTTCGCCGCACGGTCCATGCCGAGCTATTACCAGCTGAAGGCCACGCAGACCGCGCAGACAATTGTCGTGCGCGCGCGTGACGGAACCGAAATCGTCGAGCTGGGCCCCAGCTTTGGCAAGTGGCTGACGGCGGAAGAAATCCCGCAGGTCATGAAGGACGCTATGATCGCGGTCGAGGACCGGCGCTACTATTCGCACTTCGGCATCGATTTCTGGCGCACCGGCGGCGCGATCGTGGAAGGTATCACCGGCTCGCGCTCGCGGGTTGGCGGTACGTCGACGATCAGCCAGCAGCTGGCCCGCAACGTCTTCCTCAACAACAACCGCTCGATCGACCGCAAGGCGCGCGAGGCGATCCTGGCGATGGCGCTGGAATGGAAGTTCTCGAAGGAGCAGATCCTCGAGCTCTACCTCAACAAGGTCTATTTCGGTGGCGGGGCCTACGGCATCGATAGCGCAAGCCGGAAATTCTTCAGCCATCCGGCAACCGAACTGTCGGTGGCCGAGGCAGCGATTATTGCAGGGCTGGTGAAGGCGCCGAGCCGCTATTCGCCGACTGCCGATGTCGACGCCGCGGTGGGCCGTGCCAGCGTGGTCCTGCGCCTGATGAAGGAACAGGGACGGATCGCGCCCGATGTCACGGTCGATCCCAGCACGGTCAATCTAAAGGAAGAAGCCGGGCAGAACTCGGTGCGCTATTTCACCGATTGGGTGCTTCCCCAGCTCGACCTGCTGCTGCCGGAAACCTTTGAGCCGATCGAGGTGTGGACCACGCTCGATGTCGGCATGCAGCGTGCCGCGACCGCGGCGGTGCAGGCGAACACGCCGGACGGCGCGCAAGGGGCCCTTGTCAGCATGGACCGCGACGGCGCGATCCTCGCGCTGGTGGGCGGCACCGATTACGTCGAGACCAATTACAACCGCGCGACCGACGCGCTGCGCCAGCCAGGCTCGTCCTGGAAGCTGTTCGTCTATCTGGCCGCCCTCGAAGCCGGCTACACGCCCGATGACCGGGTGGTGGACACGCCGGTCACGATCAATGGCTGGAGCCCGCGCAATTCCAACGGGCGCAACGTGGGCGAAATCGACCTGCGCACTGCCTTCGCCTATTCGACCAACACGGTCGCAGCCCAGCTCGGCAACGAGGTCGGTTTCGGCACGGTCGCCTCCATGGCGCGGCGCTTCGGCATCTCGACCGAAATCAACACTTTCCCCGCCATGGTGCTGGGATCGAACGAGGTACGCCTGCTCGACATGACCCGCTCGTTCGCAGCGGTCTCGGCGCGCGGCAATTCGGTCGAACCCTACGGCGTCCTCAAGGTCGAAACGGCCGATGGGGAGCTGCTCTACCAGCACCAGGCGGCGCGCAGCACGCAGCTCGTGCCCGATTACGTCGCGGCCGGGATCACCGATCTGCTGCAAACCGCGGTTGCCACCGGCACGGGCCGCGCCGCGCAGATCGGCCGTCCGGTTGCCGGCAAGACCGGCACGACCAGCTCCAACAAGGATGGCTATTTCGTCGGTTTCTCCTCGGGCATCACCACGGGTGTGTGGATGGGCCGGGATGACAACGCACGCGTTGGCGGGCTGCAGGGCGGCACGGCCCCGGCGCGCGCCTTTGCCGCCTATATGCGCTACGCCGTGAAGGACCGGCCGGTCGAGGAATTCGACACCGACTTGCAGCTTCCCGAATGGCAGCTTGAGCCCGATGACGAGTACCTGCTCGGCGATCCAGAGGATTATTATTTCATCGACGAGCAGGGGAACCTGATCGAGCCGGGCACCTCCAGCCAGCCGCGCCAGGATCCCTTCGGCGAGGAATTCGACCGTACGCTCGATCCCAACCGCCAGCGTCCCCCGGCAACCGCGCCAACAGCGCCGCCGCAGACGCCGAACCGCGGGGCGGACGGCGCTCCGCAGGCGATCGGGGACGATTTCCTCGAGGAAGCCACGGGCGGCAGGACGGGCCCCAACAACTAGGGCTGGTATACCGGATACAAGAAGGGCGGCCCTTCCAAAGTGGAGGGGCCGCCCTTGTTCGTTTCGAACAGTTGCGCCTTAGCGGAGGCGGACCGCCACATACTGCGGCGGGCGGCCGCGGCGCTGAACGCGCAGCAGCACCGCTTCGCGGTTCTCGCGCTGGGCGGTGCGGATGGTGTTTTCGAGGTCCTCGAGGCTCACCACCGGGCGGTAGTTCGCCGTCAGGATGATGTCGCCGCGGCGCAGGCCCTTGCGGGCCGCGTCGGAGTTCTGGTCGACCCCGCCGACCACGAGGCCGCGGGTGTCGGCGCCAACGCCGAGCTGGCGCGCGATCTGCGCGTTGAGGGGTAGCACCTGCAGGCCGAGGTTCTCTTCGATCACCGCGTTGTCGCCCGGCTCCATCATGTCCTCTTCCGCATCGGGATCGAACTGCTGCTGCTGGCGCAGTTCTTCCTCGCTCGGACGCTTGCCGACGGTGACGTTGATGCGGCGGGTCTCGCCGTCGCGGATCAGCTCGACGGGGATCGTGGTGCCCGGCGAAATGTTGGCGACGAGGAACGACAGCGTCTGCTCCGGCGTCACGTCCTGGCCGTTGATCTTGGTCACGATGTCGCCTGCTTGAAGGCCGGCACGGTCGGCAGCCTCACCCGGCTGGACCGATTGCACGAATTCACCGCGGTTCTGCGGGATGCCGAGCGAATCCGCGAGGTCGTCCGTCACCGGGGTGATCTGCACGCCAAGGTAGCCGCGCTCGATCTCGACGCCGTCGCGCAGCTGCTGCACGATCGGGGCTGCGATTTCCGCGGGAATGGCAAAGCCGATGCCGACGCTGCCGCCCGAAGGCGAGAAGATCGCGTTGTTGATGCCGATCACATTGCCCTGCATGTCGAACAGCGGGCCGCCGGAATTGCCGCGGTTGATGGCGGCATCGGTCTGGATGTAGCGGTCGTAGGCGCCGCCCTGGCCGGTGTTGCGATAGACCGCCGAAACGATGCCCGAGGTCACCGTGCCGCCAAGGCCGAAGGGATTGCCGATGGCCACCACCCAATCACCCGGGCGCGCCTGCGCGCTGTCGCCGAATTCGACGAAGGGGAAGGCTTCGCGGCGGCTGATCTTCAGGACTGCAAGGTCGCTCTGCGCGTCGGTGCCGACCAGCTCGGCTTCGTATTCGGTGCCGTCGGGCATGGTGACGGTGATCTCTTCCACCGTCCCGCGACCGCTCGGGCTGACGACGTGGTTGTTCGTCACGACATAGCCATCGGCCGAGATGATGAAGCCCGAACCCAAGGACTGGCCTTCGCGGTACTGCGGCTCCTGCTGCTGGCCCTGGCGGCGGTTGAACAGGCCTTCGAACGGCGTACCGGCAAAGGGATTGCCGTTGTTCGTTGCCACTTCGATGCGCTGGCGGGTCGAGATGTTGACTACCGCCGGCTGGAGCTGCGCGGTCAGGTCGGCAAAACTCTCAGGAGCGCCGGCGCGGGGGACGACGCTCGCCATGCGGCTGTCGTCGTTCTGCGCGACCTGGGCGCCGGCCGGATAGCCGGTCGCGAGCGAGATCGCAGCGCCACCCACCAGCAGCGCGCTCGTCACGGAATATGCATATCGCACGGGCTTCACGTCCTCTTTGTCCTCTTCTTTACTGTGGCATGGAGCCATGCCGGCGTCAGTTCACCTACCGCCGTCTGGCCCATGCGTTCCGGAGGGCGACTGTCGCGCCCGCCGCTGAATGCCGTTTGAACGGCTGCCTTCGCGCTCGACGAACGGTCAACGACGCCCGCGGAACTGCCGCAGGTATTCGTTGTCCGGCGAGAGAATGATGCTGCTTTCCGACGGGTTTTCGCCGTTCGAGAAAGTGGCGTCATAACTCTGCATGGCGCGGTAGAAATCGTAGAATTCCGCGTCCTTGCCGAAGCTTTCGGCGTAGATGCGCGCGGCTTCTGCGTCGGCTTCGGCGCGGATGATCCGCGCGTCGCGGCTGCCGCCGGCGCGGATGGTGCGCGCTTCGCGTTCACGATCCGATTCCATTCGGCGGAAGGCCGACTGCAGCGGCGCTTCGGGAAGGTCGGTGCGCATGATCTTCACGTCCACCACTTCGGCGCCGTACTGGCGCGCCTGCCGGTCGAGATTGGCGCGCACGTTGGCGAGCGCGCTGCCGCGTTCGGCGGTGAGCATCGACTGGAAGGTGCGGCGGCCCAGTTCCTGGCGCAGCACCGAGTTGAGGATCGGCTCGAGCGCGTTGCGCACGCCGTCCGTGGTGCCCGCGCGTTCGACCATGCGGACCGGATCGGTGATGCGGAAGCGGGCATACGCGTTCACCAGCAGGCGCTGCTGGTCGGCCGAAAGCACTTCCTCGTCGTTCATTTCGAGGTCGAGCAGGCGCTTTTCGATGCGGCGGACCGAATCGATGAACGGCACGCGCAGGTATAGGCCTGCGCCGGTTTCCCCGCCGGGCGTGTTCACGACGCCGACCGGGTTACCCGTTCGGATGATGACGACCTGTTCCTCTTCGGGAACGACATAGGCGCTCATCATGAAAGCAACGATCGCGACGCCCAGCGCGAGCAGCGAGTTGCGGTGATCCTGGAAGAAGCTGCTCATGTCACTGGCCCTCCGGCGCGGTGATAGTGGTCGTCGGTTCCTGCGCGCGCCGGCGGATTTCCGGCAGCGGGAGGTAGGGCGTCACGTTGTTCGTCTCGACGATGGTCTTGTCGGTCTGGCTGAGCACGCGCTCCATGGTCTCGTAATAGAGACGCTGGCGGGTGACCTGCGGAGCAAGGCGGTACTGTTCGTAGACCTTGTCGAAGGCCTCGGCCTCACCTTCGGCCTGCGCCAGCACCTGCTGGGCGTAACCGCGGGCCTGGTTGCGCGCCGCATCGGCGTTCTGTTCTGCGACCTGCACGTCGCGGAAGGCGTCGACCACCTGAGCGGGCGGGTCGGCCTTCTCGATTTCGACACCCAGCACGCGCACACCGGCGCCGTAGCTGTCGAGCGTGGCCTGCATGCGTTCGCGCACGTCCTGTTCGATCGCCGCACGGCCCTGGCCCGAGAAGGTCTCGTCGAGCTCGGTTTCGGCAACCGAGGCGCGCATGGCGGCTTCGGCGGCTTCGTTGACCGTTTCTTCAGGGTCGACAACGCGGAACTTGAAGCCTTCGAGGTCCTTGATGTTCCAGCGCACGATATAGGACAGGTCGACCAGGTTCTGGTCGCCGGTCAGGATCAGCTTGGCCTGGCTGTTGTTGCCCGGAATGCGCACGGTGCGCACGCCTTCCACGTCTTCGACATCGACGGTCTCGATCGGGAAGGGGGCGGAGAAGTTGAGGCCCGGCTCCATCTTGCGGGTGTAATTGCCGAGCGTCTTCACAACGGCTTCCTGCTGCGGGCCGATCAGGTGGAAGCTGGTCGCCACAAGGCCGAGGCCGATGATCGCCACCACGGCCACCGGGAACCAGCTCTTGCCCCCCGGGCGCTGGGGGAAGCGGAAGTTCGATCCGCCACCACCGCCGCCGCGGCGCGGGCCTTCAGGGCCCCGGTTCTTGAAGATATCCTCGATATTGGGAGCCCGGCGGCCATCGTCGCCGCCGCCCGGCGGAAGCCAGGGATTGCGCGGACCCTTGGGCTTGTCGCCGCCGTTCGACCCGGTCGGCTTGTCGTTATCACCGCCATTCCCGGAGCCACCGCCCCAGGGGCTTTTCTTGCCTGCCATTGCGAGGGAGATCCTCTGTCCTAACCCGTCAAAAACTCTCATGGAGTTTGTTATAGGTGCCTTGCGCCGGAAAAACAGGGGTTGCGGTCCGCTTTTCGATGCTACAGCAGCCGCGGCCATGAGTTCGACCGACCCCAAAACGCTCCTTCCCGCCTCGATTGCCGACCGTGTTGCCTCGCTCTCCGTGAAAGAGGGGCGCGCGATCGCCGTTGTGGACGCTGGGGGGATGGGCACGAAAGAGCGCGGCGAAATCGAGGGCGCGATCACCGAAATCCTGTCGGCCAAGGAAGGGATTTCAGACGTCCGTGTCGTCATGACGGCGGAGCGCAAGCAGCGCCGCATCATCGCTGTCGGCAGCGGCAAGGGCGGCGTTGGCAAGTCCACGCTGACCGCAAACCTCGCCATCGCCCTCCAGAAGGCGGGGCGAAAGGTCGGGCTGGTCGATGCCGACATCTATGGCCCATCGCAGCCGGTAATCCTGGGCAATCAGGGGCAGAAGCCGGTGGCGCGCGATGAAAAGCTGGTGCCGGTCGAAAGCGCTGTCGGCATTCCCGTGCTTTCCATGGGCCATCTGGTCGAACCGGGCCGGGCGCTGGCCTGGCGCGGTCCCATGGCCGGCAATGCGCTGTCGCAACTGATCGATGCGCATTGGGACGATGTCGACACGCTGCTGGTCGACCTGCCGCCGGGCACGGGCGACGTACAGCTCACCATGCTCCAGCGCTTCAAGCCGATGGGTGCGGTCCTTGTGTCGACGCCGCAGGACCTGGCGCTGATCGATGCCGCGCGCGCAGGTCAGCTGTTCGACCAGGCGGGCGTGCCGGTTATCGGCCTCGTTGAGAACATGGCCGGCTACGCCTGCCCGCATTGCGGGGAGGTCTCCGATCCCTTCGGCAAGGGCGGGGTCGAGACCGCAGCGGGCCGTCTCGAACTGCCGTTCCTGGGCCGTATCCCGCTCGATCTTGCCATCCGCCAGGGGAGCGATGCGGGCAAGCCGCCTGCTGCCGGCGATGACGCTCTGGCGCGGCCCTTCCTCGATATCGCCGCCAAGGTCGACGCATGGATTGGCGCGCAAAGCTAGACGACCTCCCGGTCAGCCGCCGCCAGTTGCTGGCCGGCGCGGCAGTAGGCGGCGGCCTTGCGGTCGCCTGGTGGCTTTGGCCGAAACACTACGACAGTCCGCTGTCGCCGGGCCCCAACGAGCGCGATTTCGGCGGCTGGATCACCATCGGGACCGATGGCGTCGTTACCGTCGCGGTACCGCAGCTCGAAATGGGGCAGGGCGTGACCACCGTGCTGGCTCAGGTCGTTGCAGTCGAGCTTGGGGCGGATTGGCGCCAGATCGCCATCGAGCCTGTCCCGCCTTCGGGCCTTTACGCAAACGTGCCGCTGGCGGCGAAATGGGCGCCCCTGTGGTCGAACCTGCCGAGCTTTGCGAGCGATCCCGATAGCCGGCTGGCCGAGAATTTTGCACGGGACAACGGGTTTGCCGTGACGGCGGATGGCTCCTCGCTCACTGCCTACGAGCAACCCCTGCGCGAGGCGGCCGCCGCCGCGCGCGCCATGCTGGCCATGGCCGCCGCCGACCGCTGGGATGCCGATTGGGAGCAATGCGAGGTAACCGGAGGCCTGGTGCGTTTTGGCGAGAACCAGCTGGGCTTCGGCGCGCTGGTGGAGGAGGCGGCCGGCTATGCGCCGCCGGACCCGCCGCCCTTGCGGGTCGAACCGGCGAGCGAGGATATCTCGCCCGCCGAAGCGGAACTCGCGCCCCAATATCCCCGCCTCGACCTGCCCGCCAAGGTCGACGGGAGTTTCCTGTTTGCCGGCGATGTTCGCCTGCCGGGGCTTGTCTACGCCTCCATCCGTCATGGCCCTCTTGGGAAGCCGGACCTGTCCGCTTTCGAAGCGGCAGCGGTTGAAGGAATGCAGGGGCTCGTGGGCGTGGTGCGCTCCAAGCGCTACCTCGCGGCCGTGGGCGAAAGCTGGTGGGTCGCGGAGCAGGCGCTCAAGCGCATGCGCCCGGCCTTCGCAGGCCCGCCGGCAGTGGAAAGCGCCGCCGCGCTCGAAGCGCTCGACGCAGCGCATGACGAGGGTGAGCCGTCCCGCGCGCTGGAAGTGGGCGATGCCGATGCCTTGCTGGCGCGCGCCGACTATGCCCAAAGCTATTCGGTTGGCCCTGCTGTCCATGCGAGCATCGAGACTGCCAGCGCCACGGCGCGTTTCGATGGCGACACGCTGGAATTATGGATAGCAGCACAGGCGCCCGAGCAGACCCGCAAGGCCGCGGGCAAGGCCATCGGGCTCGCCCCGGAGAAAGTGGTGATCTATCCCACGGCGGCGGGCGGCAGCTTCGACTCGCGGTTGGAGCGGCGGCACGCGATCGAGGTGGCGCAGATTGCCAAGGCCATCGGCCGGCCGGTCAACCTGACCTGGCCGCGCGTTCAGGAACTGCAATCGGTCCCCGTCCGCACGCCGGTCAGCGCACGGATGGAAGCGGCGTTCGTCCCGGCGAGTGGCGGACGCATCGCGGCCTGGCGCGCGCGCCTTGCCATGCCGGCCACCGCGCACGAATTCGGCGAGCGGTTCTTCGATAACAAGACGCCCGATGCGGCCATGGAAAACGCGCGGGGCGAGACCGATGTCCTGGCCTGCGCGGGGGCAGTGCCGGCTTACGGCATCGAAAATGTCGCCATCGATCACCTGTCCACCCCGCTTCCGTTTCCGACCGGGCGGATGCGCGGGAACGCAAACGCCTACACCGCCTTCTTTACCGAGAGCTTCGTTGACGAATTGGCGGAACGTGCCGGACGTGATCCCTTCCTCTACCGCATGGAAATGCTGGGCCAGTCGGCGCGCATGGCCGATGTGCTGCGGCGCGCGACCCGGCTCGCGAACTGGGACGGCGGACGCCGCGGGACCGGGCAGGGCCTTGCCATGCTGCGGATGGGGTCGGGCGAAGCGGGCGGCCATATCGCCTGCGTCGCCCAGGCCAGCCTCGGCGATGGAGGGGTTCGCGTGACCCGGCTCCACGCCGCCGTCGATATCGGGCGAGTGGTCAACCACGATATTGCCCGCCAGCAGATCGAGGGCGGGCTGCTGTTCGGCCTCTCGCTCGCGACCGGGTCCAGCATCGTCTATGAAGACGGCAAGCCGGTTCCCAGTCGCCTCGCCGCTCTCGGCCTCCCGACGCTTGCGGACAGCCCCGAAATCGTCGTCGAGTTCCTTTCGAGCGATGCCCCGGCCTTCGATCCGGGCGAGCTGGGCGTGGCCGTCGCACCGCCCGCCATCGCCAACGCGCTTTACTCTGCAACCGGCGTGCGTTTCCGCCGCCTGCCCCTGCTTTCGGAGGGTCTATGACCTGGCAACCGCAATCCCTTCCCGCCGGTCACCCCCCGGTCAAATCGGGCGGCGTCGGCGTGCTCGTCGTCAATCTTGGCACGCCCGATGCGCCCGAAAAGGGCCCGGTGAAACGCTATCTGGCGGAATTCCTGTCCGATCGCCGGGTGGTCGAGATCCCGCCCATCGCCTGGCAGCCGATCCTGCGCGGGATCATCCTCAACACCCGCCCCAAGAAGAGCGCGCACGCCTATAGCCAGGTCTGGACCGAAGAAGGCTCGCCGCTTGCAGTCATCACGCGCAAGCAGGCCGAGGCCATGCAGGCGCGGCTTGGCGAGGGCGTGATGGTCGACTGGGCGATGCGTTACGGCACGCCCTCTATCCCCGAGAGGATCCAGGCGCTGATGGACGCGGGCTGCGAGCGCATTTTGCTTGCGCCGCTCTACCCACAATACAGCGGCGCGACGACTGCAACGGTAGTCGACAAGGCGGCGGACAAGCTGAAGGAGATGCGCTGGCAAGCATCCTTGCGGACCCTGCCGCCCTATCACGACGATCCCGCCTATATCGATGCGCTGGCGAGCGATATCGACCGGCAGCTGGCCGCGCTCGATTTCGAACCCGAAGTTCTTCTGCTGAGCTTCCACGGCATGCCGCAGCGTACCTTCGACCTCGGCGATCCCTATCACTGCCACTGCCAAAAGACTTCGCGCCTCTTGCAGGAAAAGCTGGCGCGTCCAGGGCTGCGGTTCCGCACGACCTTCCAGTCGCGCTTTGGCCCTGCGAAATGGCTGGAACCGGCGACCGACACTGTCCTTGAGGAAGAAGGCGCAGCAGGGACCAAGCGGCTTGCCATCGCTGCGCCCGGTTTCTCGGCCGACTGCCTCGAGACGCTGGAAGAGCTGGCCATCCAGGGCAAGGAGCAGTTTACCGAAGCCGGCGGCGAGCAATTTGCGGCGCTGTCCTGCCTCAACACGTCGGATGCGGGGCTCGCAATGCTGGAAATTCTGCTTCGGCGCGAACTGTCAGGGTGGATTAACGATTAGAATTTACTTACACTGCGGTAAGTTGTCAGGAGCTACCTATGGCCACCCTAGCGCCGCACCAACCCACCGAAGCCGTACCCTCCCACTGGACCGAGGGTAACCCGGACCCGGACGAGCTTTCCCATATCCCGGGCGAAGCTGGCTGGCCGATCGTCGGCAACACCTTCAGGATGCTCGCCGACCCGCATGGCATGGCCAAGAAGATGGTCGCCAAATACGGCAAGGTTTACAAGAACAAGGCCTTCGGTGGCTGGAACGTCGCGCTGATTGGCGCCGATGCGAACGAGCTGGTGCTGTTCGACCGGCAAAAGCTGTTCTCCAGCGAGCAGGGCTGGGGCCCTATCCTCGACCAGCTGTTCCCGCGCGGGCTGATGCTAATGGATTTCGACCATCACCGCATGGACCGCCGTGCGCTGTCGATTGCGTTCAAGCCCGGCCCGATGCGCCATTATGCCGGCGCGCTCAATCGCGGCATCGCCAAGCGGATGGATGAATGGGGCGCAGGCGAGATGCGCTTCTACCCCGCGATCAAGGAGCTGACGCTCGACCTCGCGGCAGACAGCTTCATCGGCATCCCCTGGGGGCCGGAAGCGGACACGATCAACCGCGCGTTTGTCGACATGGTCCAGGCCAGCGTTGCACCGGTGCGCAAGCCGCTGCCCTTCACGCAGATGAAGAAGGGCGTCGATGGGCGCGCCTATCTCGTCGACTATTTCACCAAGGAAACGCACCGCCGCCGCGCGGAAGGTGGCGGGCAGGACATGTTCAGCCAGTTTGCCACCGCCGAATACGAGGACGGCAGCCTGATGCCGGTCGACGAGGTGGTCGACCACATGAACTTCCTGATGATGGCCGCGCACGACACGATCACCTCTTCGGCGACCTCGCTGTTGTGGCTGCTCGCCAAGAACCCCGAGTGGCAGGACAAGCTGCGCGACGAGATCGAGAGCGTCACCGGCGGTGTCGATGCCGATGGCCGCGTGCGCGACCTGGCCTATGATGATCTCGGCAAGCTCGAACTGACCGAGATGGCCTTCAAGGAAGCGCTGCGCTTCATCCCGCCGGTCCCCTCAATGCCGCGCCGTGCGCTGCGCGAATTCGAATTGGGCGGCTACCGGATCCCCGCCGGTACGCCGGTGGGCATCAACATCCACTGGACGCACCACAGCGAGGAATATTGGGACGAGCCCGAAAAGTTCGACCCGATGCGCTTCACCCCGGACAAGGTGAAGGCGCGCCACAAATACGCCTGGGTGCCGTTTGGCGGCGGCGCGCACATGTGCCTCGGCCTCCACTTCGCCTACATGCAGGTGAAGGTCCTGATGGCGCAGATGCTGCCGCGCTACCGCGTGGAGCTGACCGATGGCGATCCGGAGTGGCAGGCCTGGCCGATCCCCAAGCCCAGGGACGGGCTGAAGCTCACTCTCAAATCCATCACCTAGTCATTGCGAGGAGCCGCAGGCGACGCGGCAACCCAGGCGTATTGGAACTGGATTGCATCGCTGCGCTCGCAGTGACTGAGCATCAAAAGTCGATGGCAATCCCGTCCTTGACCCAGTCGCCATAGCGCGTCGGGCTGAGCTCTTCTTCGTTCGTGCTCTTCTTGGGCTCTGGCGGAGGATCGTTGGTCCAGTGGGCCGGCTTCTTGAAGCTATCGGGCCGTTTTGTTGCGCGCTCGGTCATACTGTTCAAATGCGCAGGCTGGCGCGCGGTTTCAAGTGCGCGTAGAGGGCGCGGCCAATGGCACAACCCCAAGGTATCCACGCGCGCCGCGCCGCGCTGCGCCTGCTCGATGCGGTCCTGCGCCGCGGCGAGACGCTCGATGTCGCCTTCAATGGCGCGACGAAAGACGTGCGCAAGTTCGAGGACAAGGCGCTCGCCCGCGCCATCGCCAGCGAAGTGCTGCGCTGGATGGTCGACCTTGACGCCCTAATCGATAGCGCCACGAAGAAGCCGCTACCCGATGATGCCAAGGCGCGCACCGTGCTGCGCATGATGCTTGCCCAGTGGCTGCGGCTCGGCACGCCGCCGCACGCGGTGGTGGCAACCGGGCTGGACCTGCTCGCCGGCGGCCCGCGCAGGCTCGCGCATGGCGTATTCTCGACGCTGACCAAGCGCGAGGCGAGCCTTCCCGAGGTACCGACGCTCCCTGTCGATGTGGCGGAACGCTGGGGCGAACGGGCTCCGGCCATCGCCGCAGGCCTCGCCGAACCACCCCCGCTCGACCTGACGCTGCGCGACCCGGAAGAGACCGAACGCTGGAAGGTCCAGCTTTCCGCTGACAGCCTGATGCCCAGCCATTTGCGCCTCCCCCGCGGCGAGAGTGTCGAGAAGCTCGCAGGCTATGCGGAGGGCGCATGGTGGGTGCAGGACCTCGCCGCCTCGCTCCCGGCACGAGTCCTCGGTGCGGGCGAAGGACGCCATGCGCTCGACCTGTGCGCCGCGCCGGGCGGCAAGACGCTGCAACTGGCGGCGCAAGGCTGGCAGGTGACCGCGCTCGATATCTCGAAACGCCGCCTCGATGTGCTGAAGGCCAATCTCAAGCGGACCGGGCTGAAGGCGGGCGCGGTGCGCGCCGATGCCCTTGCCTGGGAGCCCAAGCACCAGTTCGACGCGATCCTGCTTGATGCGCCCTGTACCGCGACCGGCACCGCGCGCCGCCACCCGGATGTCCTGCACCGCATCGGCGCGCGCCAGATTGAGGAGATGGCGGAGCTTCAGGCGGCCCTGCTCGAACGGGCGGTTGGCTGGCTCAAACCCGGCGGGACACTGGTCTACGCCACCTGCTCGCTTGAGCGGGAGGAGGGCGAAGAGCAGGCGGCACGCGTGGCGCTGGCGCCTAGCCCGATTGATGCAGGCTCTCTGCCAGCGGGCATCGCGCCGACGGCGGAGGGCTGGCTGCGAACCGATCCCGGCATGATTTCGGACGAGGGCCGCCTCGACGGCTTCTTCGTCGCACGCTGGACGAAGACCTAGGCGTCTTCGACCCGGTAGGTGATGGCGGTGCACTCGCGTCCCGATTGGTGCAGCGCCATCTCGATGGCTGAACCGGTTTCGGCCACTCGCTCGATTTCGAACGGCACGCCCAGTTCGACATAGCGATCGAAGCGGATTTCGGCCTCGGTGACGCGGAAGGACTTGCCTGCGCGCAGTAGGCTTACGAACTGGCGTGCGACCTCTGCAAGATGTGCCGAGTTCACGTGGTCGCCCGAGCCGTCGAGCCAGGGGTGGGCGGGCGGCATGGCGTTCTGCGCGTCGAGCAGCCCCTCAGCCTTGCCTTCGTGCAGTGGACCGAGGAAGGGGTGCTCGCCCTCGGCAAGGCCCAGCGCATCGGGGTGGGCGTAAGCGAAAACGGCCGATGCGCTCTTGGGATTGGGCTCCTTCGCCTTGCTGCGCCACTTCTCGAAATCGCGCGTGCGAAACACGACCCCGCGCCCGTCGAGGCGGCAGATCAGCCGGTCCTGCGCGTCGAACAGGTCGATCGAGAAGCTCTCCTGTCCATCGATCTGTGTGCGCTGGTAGAAGCCATGCGCCATGCGTCCGGCCTCGGGTTCGCCACAGGTCCAGCGCGTCCAGGTGAGGGCGGACCATTTCTCCGGGTCCCAGGTGCCGAGCGCCATCGCGCTTTCGACCGACAGCCAATAGCTCGCCGCCTGGATTGCGCCGGGATGCTGCGGCCCGATCAGCGTCCAGGGCCACAGTGTAGCGTCCTGCGAGCAGGCGAAGGTGACGCGTCCGTCCTCGTGGACGCGGTGGTCGCTGGTAAAGTTCTTGGTGTGCGGCGCGGGCATGGTCTCGAACCTTGCAGGCTACGGCCCTGCAAGACAATCCCGCAAAGAAGGTCGCTAGGCAGGTGCCCCGATCGCTTCGGCCAGCATGGCCCCCGAAAGGAAAGCGCCTTCGACGCGCGGAGCAACCAGCCAGTCGCCGCAGACACCAAGGCGCTGCGAGGCATCCCAGACATAGTCGCGGCCCGCGGCACCCGACTTGGCGAAGCGCCATCGATGCGCGCTTGTGACGAGCGTCGGAGGCAGCGGACCACCGACTGCGTCCTCGAGCGCGGCCATCAGAGCGCGAGCGACCACCTCGGCGTCCTCTTCAAGATGCGCGCGCGACCATTCGGGCGATCCCTGCACCACCCAGCACTCGCCTTCATCCCGGCCCGGCTTTGCGCTATTGCGCGCTGCCCAGCCGATGGGCTCCGCGTGGCGAAGCGTGTCCTCCAGGCCCTCAAGCGGGGCGGCAAAACTGACCATGAGAGTCCAGCACGGGTCGGACACGGTTTGCCCGGCGAGGGCGCTGGTCTGCGCATCGTGACCGGCCAGCATGGGCGCGGCCTGCTCCGCCGGAAGCGCGACAATCGCAGCTTCGAACAGCGTGTCAGGCGCGCCGTCGCCGGTCAGCTTCCAACCATCCGGCAGGCGCTCGAGGCTCTCGACCCGCACAGAAAATTGTACGTCCAGCTCCTCGGCCATGGCCTTGAGCGGGGCGTTCATCGCGGGGCTGCCGACCCATGCGTCATCGCCAGCGGCAGGCCACCGCGCGGCCACTCCCGCGCTTTCCCACTCATTTACTTGGGCGATGAAGCGCGGGTCGCGCACGGTGAAGTATTGCGCCCCGTGGTCAAAGCGCAGCGTGGTGCCTTCGTGCTCCATGCGGCGGGTCGCCATGCGGCCGCCGGGCCCGCGCCCCTTGTCGAACAGGCAGACCTCGTGGCCGCTGCGGGAAAGGTGCAAGGCGCAGCTCATGCCGGCCATGCCGGCGCCGATGATGGCGATCCGCATAGGGGTCTGGCGCTCAGGCGTCTTCCTTGAGGTACTTCTGGAAGCTCTTCCTGAGCTTCATCAGCTTGGGCGGGATGACCGCGAGGCAATAGGGATTCCGCTGGCCTTCGCCTTCCCAGTATTCCTGGTGGTAATCCTCGGCCGGGTACCATTCGCCGCCCTCGACGGTGGTGACGGCCTCCTGCCCGGGATGCTCCTCGTTCCAGCGCGCAATGGCGGCGCGGGCCTCTTCTTCCTGCCCTTCGAGCGGAAAGATCGCGCTGCGGTACTGCGTGCCGACATCGTTGCCCTGGCGGTTGAGCTGGGTCGGGTCGTGCGTGCCCATGAACACGTCGTAAAGCTGGGCGAGGGTGATGACTTCGGGATCGAAGGTGACCCGCACGCCTTCCGCATGGCCGGTGGCGCCGGTGCAGACCTCCTTGTAGGTCGGGTTCGCCTGGTGGCCGCCGATATAGCCGCTTTCCACCTCGCTCACGCCGATCACGTCTTTCATCACCGCTTCGGTGCACCAGAAGCATCCGCCTGCGATAATTGCCTGTTCTTGCGCCATGTCAGTCTCCTTGTGCAGGGGAGATAGGAAGCCGTCTTCTCCTTGTCATCCACCCATTGCACGTTCAGAAGGCCCGACAGGATTTCACGAGGAGAGAAAACCCCATGCGCCTTTTCCTAGCCGCCGCTGCGCTTGTCGCCGCTCCCCTGGCCGCCCCCCTTGCAGCCGACGATCACGCGCCCACCCTTGCAGAGGTGCTGGCGAGCGACCTTCGCGCCGATGACCGCGGCCGCGACCAGTATCGCAACCCGGCCGAAACGCTGGCATTCTTCGGGGTCGAGCCGACCATGACCGTGGCCGAGTACGGACCCGGTGGCGGCTGGTACACCCGCGTGCTCGCGCCATACCTGACGCCGGCCGGCAAATACCTTGCCTTCGACCAGGACAGCGATGGCCGGACCTACCAGAACCGCGCCCAGGAAGCGCGCGCCAAGGGCTGGACCGAACGCTTCACCACCGCCGCTTCGGAAATGGACGGCGTCAACGGCGATAATCTGTCTGCTTTCGAAATCGACGAAATGCCCGAAGGCGTCGAAGGCACGGTCGACCGCGTGCTGATCTTCCGCTCGATGCACGGCCTCAACATCGGCAACCGCGCCGACGACGTGCTGAAGGCCGCCCGCAAGATGCTGAAGGACGATGGCATGGTCGGCGTCGTCCAGCACCGCGCTCCGGAAGGCGCGAGCTACGACGATTACGGCGCCCGCCAGCGCGGCTATATGCGCAAGCAGGACGTGGTCGCGATCTTCGAAGCCAACGGTTTCGAGCTTGCCGGTGAGAGCGAAATCAACGCCAACCCGAACGATCCCGCCAACTGGGAAGGCGGCGTGTGGACCCTGCCGCCGGTGCTGCGTTACGGCGACCAGGACCGCGAGCGTTACATGGCGATCGGCGAAAGCGATCGCATGACGCTTCTGTTCAAGAAGGCCGACTAAGACTAGAGGGCGGCGCATGAGAACGCTTCGTGTAGCCGCCCTCCAGCTTCCGCTCGCCCGTCCCGAGGCAGCGGACAATATCGCCGCCGTTTCCGAGCTGGTCGAGGAAGCGGCGAGCCAGGGCGCGCAGGTCATCCTCCCGCCCGAATTGTTCGCCGGCGAGTACTTCTGCCGCGAGGAAGCCGAAGAGCTGTTCGCGCTGGCGCATCCGACCGCCGAAAGCCCGAGCGTCAAGGCCATGCAGGACATTGCCGCCAAGCTGGGCGTGGCAATCCCGACCAGCTTCTTCGAGCGCGACGGGCACCACTACTACAATACGCTGGCGATGATCGGCCCGGACGGCGCGATCATGGGCACCTATCGCAAGAGCCACATCCCCGACGGGCCGGGTTACGAGGAAAAGTACTATTTCCGCCCGGGTAACGACGGCTTCAAGGTGTGGGATGTGTTTGGCGCGCGCATCGGCGTCGGCATCTGCTGGGACCAGTGGTATCCCGAATGCGCCCGCGTCATGGCGCTCATGGGTGCCGAAGTGCTGTTCTATCCCACGGCCATCGGCTCCGAGCCCTATGACGCGGACCTCGATACCAGCCGCATGTGGCGCCGCGCGATGATCGGCCATGCGGTGTCGAACTGCATGCCGGTATGCGCCGCGAACCGGATCGGCCACGAAGGCCCCGCCGACCGCCAGCAGAGCTTCTACGGCCACAGCTTCATTTCCGACGAATGGGGCGATCTGACGCAGGAATTCGGCGCCAGCGAAACCGGCGTCCTGGTCGAAACGCTCGACCTCGACCGGGCGGCCAAGCACCGCGCAGGGATGGGCTTTTTCCGCGACCGTCGTCCGCAGCTTTACGGGCGGATCAGCGAGGATATCTGAGCTTGGGCGGCGGTATCGACCAGTCCCAGCTCGACCGGCTCTTCACCGCGGCCCTTGAGGCGGCGATTGCACGGATCGAGAAGGACCGGACGTTCTTCCCGCTTATCTTCGAACTGCGTGAGACGGGCGCGGTGCACAATGTTGCCGTGCTTGAAACCGAGGCCATCGAAGGCGCGCAATCGGTGCTTGACCGCTTTGCCGCCTTGCTCCGACCGCGCGCGGCAGAAGGCACGATCCGGGCGGCGGCTATCGCGCTGCACCGGGCCGACGACAAGGCCATCGAGATACGTCTCAGGGCGGCCAATTATTCGAGCGACATTCGCGTGCCTTTCGAACTCGAAACGCGCGGCCTGATCCGCAAGCAGCGCGCTGTCACACTTGGCGAATTTGCCGCCCGGGAAGCCGAGAACGATATTTTCTAGCTGCCCGCGAGTTCCTTCAGCACGATGCTCCAGTGGTCGAGGCCAGCGTAGAAGGCGTCGACCCGCATGCGTTCGTTGAGGCCGTGGGCGTAGACATCTTGCGGCCGGCTCGCGCCCGCGCCAATCGCGACCGTATCGTAGCCGCGCGCGCGGTAGTGCATGCCGTCGGTACCGCCCGAAGACATGGTGGGCACCATCGGGATGGGCGTGCCGAATCGCGCGGCGAGCGATTTGGACAGGGCGGCACGGGCTTCGTCGGGAAAGGCGCTCATCGGGCTTTCGGTGGCTTCCGCGCGCTGGGCGATGGTCACCGCCTCATTGCCGATCACCTCGGCCAGCGTGGCCTTGACAGAATCAACGCCTTCGCCCGGGAAGACGCGGCAATTGACCGTGCCCGTTGCCGACTGCGGGAGGGCATTCTCCGCGTGACCCGCCTTGAGCATGGTGGCGACGCAGGTCGTGCGCAGCGTGCCCACGAAGCCGGGGTTCGCGCTGATGGTGGCGATCGCTGCCTCGTCAGTCGGATCCGCCGAGAAGGCCCGCATGGCCGCGCCCAGTTCGCCCGGGATGGTCTGGCCAAGCGCACCGAAATAGGTGCGCGTCAGCTCGCTTTCGCGCACCGGGAACTCGTGCTGCGATACCTTGAGCAGCGCTTCGGAAAGCTCGTAGATCGCGTTGTCGGGGCGGGGGCGCGAGGAATGGCCGCCGGGATTGGTCACTGTCAGCTCGAAGGTGACGTAGGTCTTCTCCGCCATCTGCACCGACTGGGCGAGCGGGGAGAAGTCATCGGCAAGGCCGATTCCGCCGGCGTCCGAGTTGAGGATATAGGCAGGGTCGACATTCTCCGCGACCCACTGCGCCTGAGCGCGGGTGGAGATCATGCCGGTTTCCTCGTCGCCCGAGAATACGAGATAGAGGTCCCGGCCGGGGGTCCATCCTTCCTCCTTAAGACGGATGAAGGTGCTGGTGAGGTTGGCGACGCCGTATTTGTTGTCCTGCGTCCCGCGTCCGAAGAAATAGCCGTCGTCCTCGATCAGCGTGAAGGGATCGCGTTCCCAGTCTTCGGGCAGGGCGTCGACCACATCCATGTGCGCGAGGAGCGCGATCGGCTTCTTGCCCAGGCTTCCATCGCCGCGATAGCGCACGATGAGGCCCTGCGTGGGATCGCCGTCGCTGTCGTAATCGGTGACCATGATGTCTTCGCTCGCGAAGCCGGCGGCGGCCAGCTTGCCGGAAAGATAGGCGACCATGTCGTCCATCTGGCCGTGCCCGCGCGCGGTGCGGAAGGCGATGATGTCGCGGTAGATTTCGAAGGTACGCTGTTCGTGCGCCGTGCGCTCGTTCGAAGTGTCGTCCTGCGCGGTCGCGGCCTGTCCCGTCATGGCCAGCGCGCCGGCGAGCAAAATCGCCTTGATCCTCATGTCTCCGAACCCCTCCCGATTGGCTGTTTGGTCGGCGGAGGCTAGGGCGGGCCCATGCGCGAAGCAAGCAAGCATAGCTATCTCATTGCCCTCGGTTCGAACCGTCGCCTGCCCGGTATTGGTCGCCCGCGCTCGGTTCTCGATGCGGCTGTCGGGGCGCTTGCCGGAGAAGGCTGGGATATCGAGGCGGTTTCGGACTGGATCGATAGCAATCCGGTTGGCCCTTCGCAGCGACGCTATGCCAATGGCGCGGCTGTTGTTGGGGGCGATCTCGAGCCCCCCGAAGCGCTGGAAAGCCTGCAGGCGATCGAAGCCCTGTTCGAACGCGATCGCCGCGGCCAGCGCTGGCGGGCCCGTACGCTTGACCTCGATATCGTGCTGTGGAGCGGCGGGGCGTGGCACACCGCAGGGCTGGCGATTCCCCACCCCCTTTTCCGCACACGCGAGTTTGTGCTGAAACCGGCCGCTCAGATAGCGCCCTTTTGGCGCGATCCGGTGACGGGCCTTACGCTTCGCCAGCTCGCAGCGCGCGCTTCCTGATCGGTTCGGCCGGGTTGCCGCGATAGATGGTCATCGCCTCGGCATCGCCGAACAGCGCGCCCCGCGCGGCCAGCACCGAACCTTTGCCCATGGTGACGCCCGGGCCGACAAAGGCCTCGGCTGCGACCCAACATTTCTCGCGAATGGTGACGGGCTTCAGGACAAGCTGGAAATGCGGGTCGGACGTGTCGTGCGTGCTCGCACACAGATGTGCGCGCTGCGAGATCACGCTGTCCGATCCCACCGCAATGCGCCCCTGGTTGTAGAGGCGGGCACCCGGGCCGATCAGCACGTTGTCACCCAGGTCCAGATTGGCCGGCAGCCAGATATGCACGCTCGCATGAACGCGGCAGCCGCGGCCCAGCCGTGCACCGAAGGCTCGCAGGATCAGCGCGCGCCAGGGGTGGAAAACCGGCGGGGTCCAGCGGGCAAGCAGCAGCCAGCATGCCGCCCAGACGACGCGCGCGAGTCGGTTGCCGAGCGAGAACGAGGGCCCGCCGACGCGGCTTCCCGCGCGCTTTGCATCCAGCGGTTCCAACCCGATTTCCCCTCGCGCAGCCATGATTGTGCACTGGTAGGGCCAAGCCTTCATGCAAACAACCATGACCCGCTTGACCACCTGCACCGACGCCCCTAGGGCACGCGCCGTGGTCGGGCCGTTAGCTCAGTCGGTAGAGCAACTGACTTTTAATCAGTAGGTCGCTGGTTCGAACCCAGCACGGCTCACCACCACCTTCCGCCCAAGAGGCCGGAGCACCGGTCGAACGAGACCGGAGCACATATTTCATGAAGACCCGCGCAGCCGTCGCCTTCGCCCCGAAACAGCCGCTCGAGATTGTCGAGCTGGACCTCGAAGGGCCCAAGGCGGGCGAGGTGCTGGTCGAAATCATGGCCACCGGCATCTGCCACACCGATGCCTACACGCTCGACGGCTTCGACAGCGAAGGCATCTTTCCCAGCGTGCTGGGTCATGAAGGTGCTGGCATCGTGCGCGAAGTCGGTGCGGGCGTCACCAGCGTGAAGCCCGGCGACCACGTGATCCCGCTCTACACGCCCGAATGCCGCCAGTGTAAGTCGTGCCTTTCGGGCAAGACCAACCTGTGCACCGCCATTCGTGCGACACAGGGCAAGGGCCTGATGCCCGACGGCACCACGCGCTTCTCCTACAAGGGCGAGCCGATCTTCCACTACATGGGCTGCTCGACCTTCTCGAACTTTACGGTCCTGCCCGAAATCGCGGTCGCCAAGATCCGCGAGGACGCGCCGTTCAAGACCAGCTGCTACATCGGCTGCGGCGTTACGACGGGCGTGGGCGCGGTGACCAACACGGCCAAGGTGCAGGTGGGCGACAATGTCGTCGTATTCGGCCTCGGCGGCATCGGTTTGAACGTCATCCAGGGCGCGCGGCTGGCGGGCGCGAACATGATCGTTGGCATCGACATCAACCCTGATCGCGAGGAGTGGGGCCGCAAGTTCGGCATGACCCACTTCCTCAACACGAAGGGCATGAGCAGTGACGAGGTGGTCGCCAAGATCACCGAGATGACCGACGGCGGGGCGGACTACACCTTCGACTGCACGGGCAACACCGATGTCATGCGCACTGCGCTCGAGGCCTGCCACCGTGGCTGGGGCACCTCGATCATCATTGGCGTCGCCGAAGCGGGCAAGGAAATCGCGACGCGGCCGTTCCAGCTGGTAACGGGCCGCAACTGGCGCGGCACGGCGTTCGGCGGGGCCAAGGGCCGCACCGACGTTCCGAAAATCGTCGACTGGTACATGGACGGGAAGATCGAGATCGACCCGATGATCACCCATGTCCTGTCGCTTGAAGAAATCAACAAGGGCTTCGACCTGATGCATGCAGGCGAATCCATCCGCAGCGTGGTGGTGTATTAATGGCAGACAAGCTTTATCCCGATGCCGCGGCGGCCCTCGACGGGCTGCTGACGGACGACATGCTCATTGCGAGCGGCGGCTTCGGCCTTTGCGGCATTCCCGAGCGGCTGCTCACCGCGATCCGCGAGAGCGGGGTGAAGGGCCTTACCTTCGCCAGCAACAATGCGGGAATCGACAACGAAGGCATCGGCATGCTGCTGCGCACGCAGCAGGTGAAGAAGATGATCTCGTCCTATGTCGGCGAGAACAAGGAATTCGAACGCCAGTTCCTCTCCGGCGAGCTCGAAGTTGAGTTCTGCCCGCAGGGCACGCTTGCTGAACGCATGCGCGCAGGCGGCGCGGGCATTCCCGGCTTCTACACCAAGACTGGCGTCGGCACGCAGGTTGCCGAGGGCAAGGAGCACAAGGATTTCGACGGCGAAACCTACATCCTTGAACGCGGCATCTTCGCCGATCTCGCGATCGTGAAAGCGTGGAAGGCCGACGAGACCGGCAACCTCGTGTTCCGCAAGACCGCGCGCAACTTCAACCTGCCAGCCGCGACCTGCGGCAAGGTCTGCGTGGTCGAGGTGGAAGAGATCGTGCCGACCGGCAGCCTCGATCCCGACTGCATTCACCTGCCGGGCGTCTACGTCCAGCGCATGATCGTGGGCGCACCCTACGACAAGAAGATCGAATTCGAGACGACCCGCGAAAGGGAGAGCGCATAATGGGCTGGGATCGCAACCAGATGGCCGCCCGCGCGGCGAAGGAACTGGAAGACGGCTATTACGTCAACCTCGGCATCGGCATCCCGACGCTGGTCGCCAACCACATTCCCGAAGGCATGCATGTTACGCTGCAGAGCGAGAACGGCATGCTCGGGATCGGGCCGTTCCCTTATCCGGACGAAGTGGATCCGGACCTGATCAACGCGGGCAAGCAGACCATTAGCGAACTGCCGCACAGCGCCTATTTCGACAGCGCGGCGAGCTTTGCGATGATCCGCGGCGGGCATATCGACCTGACGGTGCTCGGCGCGATGGAAGTCGCGGCCAATGGCGACATTGCCAACTGGATGATCCCGGGCAAGATGATCAAGGGCATGGGCGGCGCGATGGACCTCGTCGCCGGCGTGAAGAAGATCATCGTGGTGATGGACCACAACGCCAAGGACGGCAGCCCCAAGTTCATTCCCGAATGCACCCTGCCGCTGACGGGCCAGAACGTGGTCGACATGATCATCACCAATCTCGCCGTGTTCCACCGTCCGGACCACGACAGCAAATTCCGCCTGATCGAGCTCGCCCCCGGCGTCACGGCAGAGGAAGTGGCCGAGAAGACCACCGCCGAATACGAGGTCGCGCTCTAGGCCATGGCGGCGCTGGAAAAGGTCGAGGAGCATCGCAGCCACTCCGGCGTGCAGGGCGTATATCGCCATGGCTCGACCAGCACCGGCACCGAGATGACCTTCTCGGTCTTCGTGCCTGAGCACGAGGAGGGCGCGAAGCTGCCGGTATTGTGGTTCCTCTCGGGCCTCACCTGCACCCACGCGAACGTGACCGAGAAGGGCGAATACCGCGCCGCCTGCGCCGAACACGGGGTGATCTTCGTCGCTCCCGACACCTCGCCCCGCGGCGAGGATGTGCCCGACGACGAGGCCTACGACTTCGGCAAGGGTGCGGGCTTCTATGTCGATGCGACCGAGCAGCCTTGGGCAAAACACTTCCGCATGCGCAGATACGTCGAGCAGGAGTTGCCCGCGATTCTGGCCGAGCATTTCCCCGTGGACATCGATCGGCAGGGCATCACCGGCCATTCGATGGGCGGGCACGGAGCGCTCACGATTGGTTTGCGCAATCCCGATCGCTTCCGTTCGGTCAGCGCCTTTTCGCCGATCGTCAGCCCGCTGAACTGTCCCTGGGGCGAGAAGGCCCTGGGCGGCTATCTCGGCCCAGACCGCGATGGATGGCGTGAATACGATGCGTGCGCACTGATCGAAGACGGGTCGCGGCTCGAACACCTGCTAGTCGATCAGGGCACAGGCGACGATTTCCTCGAGAGCCAGCTCAAGACGCACCTGCTTGCCGAAGCGTGCGAGAAAGCCGGCATGCCCGTCGAAATCCGCATGCAGCCGGGCTACGACCACTCCTATTATTTCATCTCGAGCTTCATGGCCGAGCATGTCGGCTGGCATGCGGAGCGGCTGAAGGACTGATTTTCGTCATCTTCGGGAAAGCTTGGGACTACCGGAACGTTGGTGCCCCATGTTCTTCGAAGAAACCTGGCTCGACCTCCTCGCCCGCGCTGTCATCCTCTCCGCCATCGGATTAGTCTGGGTCACCGCCGTGATCCGGGTGATCGGGCTACGGTCGCTGTCCAAGATGACCAATTTCGACTTCGTGGTGACGGTTGCCTCGGGGTCGCTGCTGGCGGGAGCGGTGCAGGCCAGCGAATGGCCGGCGTTCGCTCAGGCTCTCCTCGCGTTGGCCGCCCTGTTCGGGCTTCAGTATCTCGTCGCGAACCTGCGGCAATCCTCTGACAGCTTCGAGGATGCCATTCAAAATGGCCCGATCTTCCTGATGTACGAAGGCAAGTTCTGCGACGGCGCGCTTGAGACTTCACGCGTGGCCAAGGACGATGTCATCGCCAAGCTGCGCGAGGCCAATGTCCTGCGCATGGACCAGGTGCGCGCGGTCGTGCTGGAGACTACAGGTGATATCTCGGTCCTCCACGGCGATTGCCTGGAGGACGCGCTGGTCGACGGGATTGACAGGCCCTGAGGCGTCAGTTCCTGCTGTCGAGGTGACGGGCGAGGGCAACCCCGCCGGTGATCAGGAACGGCACCAGCACGAGGCTCAGCGCGACCTTGGCAATGACTTGGCCGATCAGCAGGTCGGTGATGTCGAATTGGCCATAGAACGCCAGCGTGATGAAAATCACCGAATCGATCGCCTGGCTAAGCGCCGAAGCAATCGCGCCGCGGACCATCAGCGAGACGGTCGAGGCGCCTTCGCCCGACCCGCGCAGGCGCGAGAAGATCCACACGTTCAAGAGCAGCGAGACGATGTAGGCGGCCGGCCCTGCCATCCACACGCGCCATAGAGTTGCATGCACCCGCTCGAACGCCGCAAGGTCTTCACCACGGAATTCGACCATCTCCACCGAAGCGGGCAGGTTCAGCACCAGCTGCATCAGCAGCGATGCAATCAGCAGCGGGATGAAGCCCCACCACACGATCCGGTTGGCGAGCTTTTCGCCGTAGAGCTGGGCGATGGTGCTGGAGATTACGACCAGCAGCAGGAAGGCGAAGATGCCCGATTCGACCGCCAGCTCGGTCGGCCAGAGCTGCACCTGCTTGAACGCGAGGACGCCTGCCAGCACGGTCATCCCGCCATAGAGCAGGGTGTAGACGAACAGGCCCAGCGGCATGGCGGCGGCGGCAAGCCGGGTTTCGTTATGGGCTTCGGTCATGGACGGGCCTTGTGCTTAAGTCGGGGACGGGTGGACCATCCGCAAAGCGCGAAAATTGACTAATGGCGCGGCGCAAGCAAGACAGCATCCGATTTCATCCGCAACTTGTCTGCTGCCAAAGGGACTTTCATGTCGCCCATCCTTATCAATCTTGCCGGTATCCTGGCGATCCTGCTGATCGCTTTCCTGCTGTCGACCGGCAAACGGCGGATCAAGCTGCGCGTTGTGGGCGCGGCTTTCGCCCTGCAGGCGGTCATGGCGCTGCTGGTCCTGCGCACCCCGTGGGGCGTGCAGCTGATCCAGGGCATGTCGAACGGCGTGATCGCGCTGCTCGACTTCTCCAAAGTAGGGATCGAGGCGGTGTTCGGCCCGATGGGCGCCAATCCCTTCACCAACACCTTCGTGATCGCCGCACTGCCGGTGATCGTCTTCTTCGCCGCAATCGTCTCCATCCTTTACCACTGGGGCATCATGCAGCGGCTGGTGCGCTGGGTCGGCGGGGCGATCGGCTGGATCACCGGTATCAGCAAGGTCGAGGCTCTGGGCAGCGCGGCCAACATCTTCGTCGGCCAGTCGGAAAGCCCGCTGGTCGTGCGCCCGTATCTCGCCGCGCTCACGCCGAGCCGCCTGTTCACGCTGATGAGCGTCGGCATGGCCGGTGTCGCGGGGACCATCCTTGCCGCCTATGCGAGCTTCATCGGTTCCGAAGCCGTGCCCTTCCTGCTGGCCGCTGCCTTCATGTCGGCACCAGGCGGCATCTTGATGGCCAAGATCATCATGCCCGACGACGAGAGCGACCTCGCGCGCGACGCGGCCGAGATGGCCGAGGTCAAGCTTCCCGATGCGCGGATTAGCGCCGAGGGGCCTGCCGCGCTCACCGAAAGCGGTAAGCCCCACGAGGTCGAAGTCGCCGAAACTTTCGAGGAGGGCCACAAGCCCGCCAACGTCATCGAGGCGGCCGCCCAGGGCACGCAGACGGGCGTAAAGCTGGCAGTCGCGGTCGGCGCGATGGTGATGGTCTTCGTTGCCCTCGTGGCGCTCGCCAACGGCATCCTCGGCGGGATCGGTGGCTGGTTCGGCTATCCCGATATCAGCTTCCAGCAGTTGCTTGGTTTCGTCTTCGCGCCGGTCATGTTCCTGATCGGCATCCCGTGGGAGCAGGCCGGAACGGCGGGCGGCCTGTTCGGCACCAAGATCGTGCTCAACGAATTCGTCGCCTTTATCGACCTCGGCGCAATGGACGGTTCGGTCCTGTCCGACCGCAGCCGCGCCATCGTCACCTTCGCCCTGTGCGGCTTTGCCAATTTCAGCTCGATCGCGATCCAGATGGCGGTCACGGGCGGACTTGCGCCAAATCAAAGACCGGTCATCGCCAAGCTCGGTATCCGCGCGCTCGCCGCCGGCAGCCTCGCCAACCTGATGAGCGCAGCGCTGGCGGGACTCTTCCTCCCGTACTAAAGGGCGCACCATTATGACCGATTCGAACACCGATATCGCGGTTGTGTCGCTGGCACAGCCGCTCGAAAGCATTGCCGACGAACTAGGCCGCAGCTTCCAGGATTACGGCTTCGCCGTCATCCGCGACCATGGCATCCCTCAGGAGCTGATCGACCGCGCCGAGGCGATGTCGAAGGCGTTCTTCGCGCTGCCCGACGATGTGAAGAAGGCCTACCACATCCCCGGCGGCGGCGGCGCGCGTGGCTACACGCCCTTCGGCACGGAGAAAGCCAAGGACGCGCAGGTCCATGACCTCAAGGAATTCTGGCATGTCGGCCGCGAACTTCCCGAAGGGCATCCCCTGTCGGAATTCATGGCGGACAATGTCTGGCCCGATGAAGTCGAAGGGTTCCGCGAGACATTTTCCGAGCTCTATGCCGCGTTTGAGGAGGCCGGTGGCCGCGTGCTGGAGGGCATTGCGCTGCACCTGGGCCTCGACCGCACGTTCTTTGCCTCCACGGTCGAGGACGGCAATTCGGTGATGCGCCTTCTGCGCTATCCCCCGCTCGAGGGCGAAGAGGCCGAGGGCGCGATCCGGGCCGCTGCGCATGGCGACATCAACACGATCACCCTGCTGCTGGGCGCAGAAGAAGCCGGCCTCGAACTGCTGACGCAGCAGGGCGAGTGGAAAGCCGTCGACGTGCCCGAGGGCGCGCTGGTCATCAATGTCGGCGACATGCTCGACCGGCTGACCAACGGCAAGCTGCGTTCGACCACCCACCGCGTGGTCAACCCGCGAGGCGAGGCGGCCTACCGCGCGCGCTATTCCATGCCGTTTTTCCTGCACTTCCGGCCGGACTACGTAATCGAAACGCTCCCCTCCTGCATCGACCCGGCCAAGCCCGAGGCGCACCCGGAGCCGATTTCGAGTCACGAATTTCTGCTGCAGCGCCTGCGCGAGATCAATCTCGCCTAACATGGTGCACTGCACCATCCGGTGCGTTGCAAATCGGCACTAGTCGCGTATTTTTGATGGAGTGGCCAAAATGCCACTCCATCAAAACACTGAAATATAGGCGTTAATTCGAATTCGTGGATCACGGGCTGGCTTTGTGGCCACGCCTGTCTTGACTCTGTCACAATTCCATCGCTTTGGCGCAACGTGTCTCGCTTAGCGGGTCCTCACTCACAACTCCGCACCACCGCATCAAGAGCCTTGAAGGGGTCTACTCTGATGAAGTTCAAATATCTCCTGGCCGCCTCCGTGGTCAGCACCGCCAGCGCGATGGTCGCCGCACCGGCCGCCGCTCAGTCGACCGGCTCGGTCGACTTCGACGAAAGCGTCATCATCGTTTCGGGTGCCCGTGAAACGGGCGTCGGGGGCTTCGAAACCCCGGAAACCACCAAGGCCAAGCAGGTCCTGGGTGAAGAAGTCATCCGCCGCGCACGCCCCGGTCAGACGGTCAACGACATCGTCAACCTGGTTCCGGGCGTCAGCTTCCAGAACAACGACCCCTGGGGTTCGTCGGGCGGTGGCTTCACCATCCGCGGCTTCGGCGCAGACCGCGTCTCGCAGACCCTCGACGGCCTGCCGCTGAACGACTCGGGCAACTACGCTCTCTACACCAACCAGCAGGTTGACCCCGAAGTTCTCGAAGAAGTGAACGTCAACCTCGGCGTCACCGACGTCGACAGCCCGACCGCTTCGGCAACCGGCGGTACGATCAACATCCGTACGCGTGAGCCGGGCGACGATTTCGGCCTGGTCGGTACCATGACCTTCGGCGACGTCTTCGCCAGCGGTGCCGAGAACACCACCTACGTTCGCGGCTTCGGCATGATCGACACCGGCGACTTCACCGGCATCGGCACCAAGGCTTTCGCCTCGGTCAGCTACACCACTTACGGTGTTCCCTATAACCCGTACGGCCGCATCAATAAGACGCAGTTCAACGGCCGTATCTGGCAGGACCTCGGCGACAACGGCGACTTCATCTCTGTCGCCGGCCACTTCAACCAGAACCGCAACAACTTCGCCGGTTCGGAAGGCCTCGAAACCCTCCTCTCGTACTACGAAGACACTCCGGGCTTCGACAGCAAGAGCGACCGTTTCTCGGTCTATGCGAACAGCGAAGTGTTCCCCTGCCAGGTCGACCCGCGCGTCGTCGCTGGCGGCACGGGTAGCCCGGGTGACAGCGTCGACTACAACGACCGTGGCGGCTGTGGTTCGGCATTCTATCGTCGCTACAACCCCTCGGACACCGGCAACATCCGCGGCGCATCGCGCTTCACGATCACCGATGACCTGATCTTCACCTTCGACCCGAGCTACCAGTACGTCAAAGCAAACGGCGGCGGCCCGGACGATCTGCGTGAAGGTTTCTTCAACGCTGGCGGCACCAACTACACCGGCGCTTTCCGTGGCGGTTACTACTTCGGCCGTGACCTCAACAACGACGGCGATCTCGACGACGAAGTTGCTGGTAACGACCCGAGCCAGACCACGACCGACCGCTACGGCGTGGTGGCCAACCTGATCTACACGATCAACGCCGACCACCGTGTGCGTTTCGCTTACACCTGGGACCGTGCGCGTCACCGTCAGACCGGTCAGATCACCAACATGCTTTCGAACGGCGAGATCAGCGACGTGTTCGCGATCGACAACCCGCTGCTCGACGTGAACGGCAACGAAGTGAACAAGCGTGACCGCAAGTCCTTCGCGATCCTGCACCAGGTCTCGGGCGAATACCGCGGTCGCTTTGGCGACTTCACCGCCAAGCTGGCTCTGCGTGCGCCGTTCTTCACGCGTAAGCTGAACCAGAACTGCTACACCACTTCGGACAACGGTTTCGTCGACTGCCCCAACCCGGGCTTCGACCTCGCCGGCTACGAAGCGGCTAACCCGAATGCAGTTGCTCCGCGCTCGCGTACCCTGAAGTACGACAAGCTTCTTCCGAACGTTGGGTTCATCTACGAATTCTCGCCGGAAGTTTCGGTCTTCGCCAACTACGCCAAGGGCCTTTCGGTCCCGGGTACGGACCCGCTCTACGCATCGCTGTTCTTCGCGGACAACGATCCGGGCGCGAACCCGTCGCCGGAAACCACCGACAGCTTCGACCTCGGCCTGCGCTTCCAGTCGGGTTCGATCGAAGCCCAGTTCGGCGCCTACTACACCATGTACAAGAACCGCCTCGCTGTGGCCTTCGATCCGGAAGCCAACGACGGTGAAGGTGCACGCGTCTACCGTAACCTGGGTGACGTGGATAAGTGGGGCATCGACGGCTCGATCGCATGGCGTCCGACCCGCAACTCGCTGCTCTATGTCTTCGGTTCGTACAACGACTCGGAAATCGCAGACGACATCGCCATCGGCGCTTGCCGTTCGTTCCAGGTCGGTGACCGTCGCTACAGCTGCACCGCCTCGGGTGAGCAGGGCTTCCTGCTGACCGGCGGCAAGAGCGAATCGGGCGCACCGCAGTTCTCCTTCGGTGCACGTGGTCAGATCGCCGTTGGTGATTTCGAGTTCGGCGCACAGGTCAAGCACACCGGCCCGCGCTACAACAACGACACCAACACCGATGTTGATGGCGAGCTGTTCGACGGCACGCCGTTCACCTTCGACGCGAAGATCCCGTCGTACACGCTGGTCGACCTCGACGTCCGCTGGACGCTCGGCGAATTCCCGACCGGTGGCGATGTGGCTCTCCAGCTGAACGTGACCAACCTGTTCGACGAATACTACGTCGGCTTCTTCGGTGGTTCGCTGGACAGCTTCGGCTTCGCTCAGATCGGCGCTCCGCGCGCTGCGAGCCTGTCGGTCATCATCGGCTACTAAGGCATAATGGACGCCGGGGCTTTCGGGCTCCGGCGCACAACCTTTCCGGGGCGGCTCTCTTCCAGGAGGGCCGCCCCTTTTCCTTTGCCTAGGCTGCCTCGAGCAGTTCCTCGGCGAGGCGCCGGCGCACCTCGTCCTCGACCCCGGACAAGAGCGCCCGTTCGAGCGCAGCCGCACGGCTTCCCAGTTCTTCCTCGCCGAACATTCCGGCAGAGCCGGCCAGCTTGTGCATGGTGCGCGCAAGGGCGGCGATGTCTTCCCCTTCGAGGCTCCCGCTGCGGATTGCATGGGATACGGCATCGATGGCCTCGCCGCGCCGCTGCTGCCAGCGGTCTTCGAGCTCGCCCGCAGGCTTCGCTCGCGGCTTTGGAAGCGGCTCGTGCTCGGCTTGGGCATCGACGATCCGCAGGGGCAGCCACCGCGCCAGCGCAGCAGCGAGATCTTCGAAAACGAGCGGCTTTGCGAGATGCGCCTGCATCCCCGCATCGCGCGCCGCAGCGACGTCTTCGGGGTAGGCGTTGGCCGTCAGTGCGATGATGGGGAGCCGACGCGGCGAAATCCGCTCTGCCCGGATGGCGCGGGTGGCTGCGTATCCATCGCATCCCGGCATCTGGATATCCATCAGGACGAGATCGTAGGGCGTACCGCCCGCCTCGGCCTGGACCACCATCTCGATCGCCTCGGCCCCGTCGCGGGCGATCGTCACGACCTGTCCCAGCTCTTCAAGCATGGCGCTCACCAGCATACGGTTCACATCGTGATCTTCCGCAAGGAGCACGCGCCCCGCCGGCCGGTTCGCAAGCGACGGTGCCATTTCCTTTTTCGCATCGGTCTCGCCGGTTGCCTCGTCCGCTAGTTTGAGGGGAAGGCGCAGCGTGAAGCGCGAGCCTATGCCGGGCATGGAATCGACGGTCAGCGTACCGTTCAACAGCTCGGCAAGCTGGCGCGATATGCTGAGACCGAGGCCCGTGCCGCCGTAACGCCGGGTCGTCTCGCCTTCGGCCTGGATGAAAGGATCGAAGATGCGCTCGATGCGTGATGGCTTGATTCCGATTCCTGTATCCACGACCGAGAAGGCGATAGCATCGGCCTCGCATTGCAACGTGACGGTCACTCCGCCGCGCTCGGTGAACTTGACCGCGTTGCCGATAAGGTTGCTGAGGATCTGGCGCAGACGCAGCTGGTCGGTGAGCAGCAGGTCGGGAACGGCATCGGCACAGGTGAATTCAAGCGCGATGCCCGCGCGTTCGGCCTGGGCGGCGTGCAGCTTGACGCAGTCTTCGGCCACGCGGGCCACTTCCACCGGTTCCTGGGTCACTGCGAGCTGGCCCGATTCGATCTTCGAGATGTCGAGAATGTCATTGAGCAAGAGCATCATCGAACGGCCCGAACGCTCGATCAGCTCGGCGTAGTGCGCCGCCTCGCCCTTCAGGTCCTGCCGGCGCAGCAGCTCGGCAAAACCCAGGACACCGTTCATGGGCGTGCGGATCTCGTGGCTCATATTGGCAAGGAACTGGGCCTTGGCTCGGGCCGCGTTCTCTGCGTGTCGCATGGCGCGCTTCAGCCGCGCCTCGAGCGCCACGCGCTGGGTCACATCGCGCGCCGAGACCACGATCCCAACTGGCTCGCGGCTGTCGGGATGCATGACGGCTGCGCAATCCGCTTCGATAAACACCGCTTCCCCTTTGTCGTCATCGAGATAGCGGCGGTAAGTCAGGCGGTGGTGCGTCGCCTCACCGGCAAGCAGAACGCGTTCGACCTCTTCGATCTGTTCCCTTGCGTCCGGGTGCAGCTTTCCGCTTGCCCTGTTTCCAATGAAATCCTCCGGCGGTCGGCCCAGCACGGCATGGGTGGAGGGGGAGGCGTAGGTGCACAGGCCTTCGGCATCGAAGCGCAGGATCGCATCGGTTACGTTTTCTGCCAAGAGCGAAAGCTCTTCGGTGCGCTTCGCCAGCTCGGCGGTGATCTTTTGCCGTGTGGCAAGGATGGCAGCGATGGGCAGGCCGACGAAGATCGCGCTGGCGAGAAACGCTTCGAGAACCAGCAGCTGAGTCGAGAGCGGGTAATCGATGAGGTTGATCGGGCCGCGCCCCAGCTCGGTCAGGGTGAGCGCAATGGCCGCGACCTTGATGGTCGAAAAAGCGGTGCCGAGGCTGCCCAGCCGAAAGGCGTGCGCCATCACCACCGGCGGGATCAGGAAAAGCAGCGGATATTGCGTCTGCGTGAAGACGGCAAAGGTAAGGCCCGTGCCCAGCACTGTGAGCACTGTCCAGTCCACCACTTCCTGCTGGGTTGGCTTGCGCCGCGCCCGCCAGGCGTCGATCGCGATGATCGTGCTGGGCGCCAGGATCAGCATCGCCAGCGCGTCGGCGAAAACCCACTTTACCGCCGCTTCGATCCAGTTCGAGCCCGTCAGGCTGAGGACGCTCGCCGCGATTATTCCCGAAGCGATGGGCGCGCAGATGCCAGCGGCAAAGGCAAACCGGCCCAGGTCGCCGATGTCGTCCATGCGCGGAGTGCGGCCGCACCACTGACGCGTCAGCGCGACTGCGAGGAAGATCTCGAGCATGTTCGCGAGGGCGAGCCCGAAGGCCTGGCCAAGCGCGTCGCCGGAAAAACTGTTGGCGGCCAGATTGCCCGCGAGGAGGGCGCCAAACAGAACGGTTTCATTCGGGGCCCGGAACCGCAGCAGGGCGGCGACAGCGAGCCCGTTCGGCAGCCACAGCGCTGCAATCCGGCCTTCGCCCCGGGCGATCTCTATGCTTGCAAAAGCCGTTATGGCGAACAGGGCAAACCCGAGAAGCGGAACGAGTAGGGCGCTGCCGGGCCGTTGGAATGCACGCGAAATCGACATGGTGTGGCAAAGCTCCTCGCCCCGCGGGCGCCCTCACGTTTGCCGCGTCAGGAACGCACAGCCTGTGCGCCACGTTGACTGTTCATGACCGAGCAGGGCACCCGATTTTCGAACACGAAGAAACGGCTCAACCCGTGGGTTATCCTGCTGATAGCATTGATTCACATAGGATTATTCTACGCGCTGATACGTAGTCTGGCTCCCGACGCCGTCTCGCAGGTCGAGCGCAGCGTGGTGTCGGCATTTACCGTCACGGTAACCGCGCCCGAAGAACCGCCCGAGCCGCAGGCGCCCGAACCCGAAGGCGCGGCCGGCGATCCCGGGCGCGAAGCCGTGCCGAAGCCGACCACGGCCCCGGAACCCGAAGTTCGCATTCGCGAGGATCGGCCCGCGCCGCGCGCAGCCTCGACCGGCGCCGCGGACACGGCGGGCGCTACCGATGACGGGACCGGCACCGGACGGTCGGGCGAAGGGGTTGGCACGGGCAGCGGAACCGGCGGCAGCGGACAGGGCGGCGGCATCGCGAGCAAACCCGTTCTTATCCGGGCCATCACGGATGCGAGCGCCTTTCCCGTACCTCCCGGCGGACGGCAGGCGCGGATCGGCAAATCGGTCATCGTGCGCTTGTCGGTTTCAGCGGCCGGACGGGTCACGGGATGCAGCGTCTACCGGGCCAGCCCGTTTCCCGAGACCGACGCAGTGGTGTGCCGATTGGCCTACGAGCAAATCCGCTTCGAGCCCGCCCGCGACCGCGCGGGCAATCCCGTCGCCGCGACGTTCTACTACCAACAGCGTTTCTTTAATTAGGGGCCGATGCTGCGGCGCCGAATGCCGAGAGCAAATCGACCAGCTCGTCCTTGCCGTAAGGCTTGGTGAGCATCCCGGCCGCGCCCAGTTCGCCTGACCGTTCCTGCATTTCGCCGTATCCCGTGGCGAGCCAAAACGGGATGCCTTTTTCGCGCAGGACCTTTGCCACCGGCTCACTGTTCTCGCGGCCGAGGTTGTAGTCGAGAATGGCCAGGCTGGGTTCCTTATTGGCAAGGGCATCGAGTGCCGCCGCAACCGAGCTTTCGATCCGCACCGTTTCGACGCCCAGTTCCTTGAGGCAATCTTCCGCGTCCAGGGCGATAATCATGCTGTCTTCGACAAGCAGGACGCTTTCCGGAACCCGCTTGAGGTCCGAGGAGTGGCCGCTCTCCTTTCGTTCAGCCACTGCTGCTTTCGTTTCCGCGGTGCTGCGCCATTCGACATAGCTGCCCGGCACGCGAAATTCGGCTGACAGCCCGCTGAGAGCGAAATCGACCTTTGCCTCGCCGCCCAGTTCGTAGGGAATCGACCGTTCGATGATCGTGCTGCCGAACCCGCGCCGGGTGGGCGGTTTGACCGGGGGGCCGTCACGCTCGGTCCAGCGGATATGCAGATCATCGTTGTCGCCACGGTGGACCGTCACATCGAGTGCGCCGCTGCGATCGCTCAGCGATCCGTACTTTGCCGAGTTCGTCACCATCTCGTGCATGACCAGCGCCAGCACGGTGTAGGCTTCCGGAGCAATCATGGCTTCCGGCCCTTGGAGAGCAAGACGATCGGCCTTGCCAGCCAGATAGGCGTTGGATTCGCTTTCGATCAGGCCAGAGAAGGGCGCGTGTGACCAGTTGCCCTTGGTAATGTTGTCATGGGCCGAAGCGAGCGAGCTGACGCGGCCGCCGACGATGTCGACGAAGGACTCGATGTCGCGTGCGTCGTTCTTCGACTGGCTGATCAGGCCCCGGATGAGGTTCAGAATGTTGCGAACGCGATGGTTGAGTTCCGCGATCAGCAGCTCCTGTTGCTGCTGCGCCTTGGCGCGCTCGGCCACGGCTTCGTCGGTCAGCCGCAGGATGATCTCGAGCAGGGTGACGCGAAGACCCTCGGCAATGTCGAGTTCGGCGTCCGACCACTTTTCGGCGCGTCCCTCGACAGTCTCGCGCCACGCCTCGAAGCTCTTGCGCGGCGTCAGGCGGTCACCGTTGGGGCCGCTTTCCACCGGCTTTTCGGGATTTCCCGCCCATGCCACGGTCTGGGTCAGCGGCTTGCGCCACAGTACCAGATAATCACGCGGGGAACGCGAAACCGGGATGACCAGCGCGCCAGCCGCGCGATCGGCGAACCGTTCGGCTCGCGGCAAGCGTTCGGCGAGGGCATCACTTTGGAGCAGGCGGCTGGTTGCCGCGCTGTTGAGCGAGGGCACCAGTGCGCGGAACTCTTCTTCGTTCGGTGCCGAGCCGCGGCTGTCGTAAGCGTCCTCGACAAAGATGCTCGCCCCATCGTGCGGGATCGCTTGCTGGATCACCGCGTCGAGCGTCGGCAGGCTGGAGGCGAGGCTTGTGCCCGCCGCAATGTCGCGCATCAGTCGGTCGTGGATCTTGCGGCCTACTTCGCGGCGCTCGCTCGATTGTCGGGCAATGACGCGGTCGAGCACCAGCGAGAACAGTTCGGAGAACAGCTCGGCAGCGGTCCGGTGCGAGTAGGGGAGCAGTTTGGGGCCATAGTGATGGCAGGCGAACAGCCCCCAAAGCTTGCCGCCGATGATGATCGAGATCGACAGCGAAGCGCCGACGCCCATGTTCTTGAGATACTCGATATGGATTGGCGACACGGCACGTAGCGTGCTCATGCTGAGGTCGAGCGGTTCGCCGTCGAAGCTGACACCGGGTTCGATCGGAACGGGTGCGCTCTCCACATCGGAGATGATGCGGAAGCGGTTTCGCACGTAAAGGGCGCGGGCCTGGTTGGGGATGTCCGACTTTGGATACCGCAGGCCGTGGAAGGCTTCGAGGTCTTCGCGCTTTGCCTCGGCGATCACTTCGCCGGAAAGATCGTCCCGGAAGCGGTAAACCATGACACGGTCGATCTGGAGCGAATGCCGCAATTGGCGCGCAGCTTCGTCAGCCAGCGTCTCCACGTCGGTCTTCTTCTCGAGCCGCGACATGATCGGCCGGAGGACAGCGAGCTGCCGGTCGAGGTCGCCATCGACGTGCCGCTCGATCTCGATGACAGTGAAGTCGCCGGACGTGTGCAGCGCGCAATCGAACAGCTGCTCATCGCCAAACAGGGACAGCGCGAAGAGCCGTTCAACCTGATCGTCAAGAGAAAGCGCGGCGGCACCGCTGCGAAGGCGTTCGAGCGCTGAGGGCGAGACGAGGCGAGACAGGCTTTCGCCAACCTCCACGTCTTTTCCTTCGCCGAAGATCACGGACAGGTTGCAGGACCGATGCGCGACGAACCAGTCGGAATTGACTGCAATCAGCGCGCCGAAGGGCTGGATCTGGCCAAGCTGGTGAATCGGCTCACGGTCGCAGTTCGAGAGATTGACGTCCTGCGCGTTCATCACGCGGCCACCGGCGAAAGGTGCTGGGTAACGACGGCGTTGAAGTGCTCGAAGACCGCGCTCGCGCCAGCGAGCATCGGGCTGTGCCGGACAGGATCGACCGGCTGGGCCAGCGCAGGCCGAAGCGTTTGCCAGTAGGTTGTCATCGATGCATCGGAGAGAAAGGTAGCGGGGAAGGCGCTGCCCGCTTTTCTCATCTGCGCAAGAATGGCGCGATTGCCGAGCGACGAGCCGGCCAGAACCCAGCACACACCAAGCGGATCGCTTGCCGGCACTCCATCGAAGCGCGGCGCGGAAAGGGGAAGTCGGGCGCCAAGCGCCTTAAGGTCGCGGGCGATCAGGGGCACTTGCGAAGGGGGAGCGTTCGGGATGGCGCTTCGCACAAGCCAGTCTTCGATGCCTTTGCGGGCGCGATACTGGATGGCGAGAAATTCCGCGTAGCCGACAGCCGTCCCGTCCAGCACGGCACCAAGGCGCCGATCAAGCCGGTCGTGGCAGTGCGACGTTTCGTCTTTCAGATACTCTCGAACCGTTCGACCCACGGTGCTTTGAACCCCTCAAACCCTGCGGGAATCGCGCGCGCGATAACCCCGTCTCCAAGGTGTACGCGCCCCGCTGAGATGCGCAAACACCAAAAGACAGCGCACGGGCGCGTAAATGGTTCCAGCCTATGGGGATTTTCTGAAAGAGGCCTGCGTAGAACTACTTGGCTTCGATCATCTTGGTGCCTTCCTTGCGGATCGCGCTGGCAACCATCGGTTCGACGAAGGAAAGCGCGGGAGGCAGGTTGACCTCGAAGATCACCTGGTTGTCTTCGATGATGACGCAGCCGTCGATGCTCTGACCCATCGCCTTCACGGCGAGGTCCATGCGGTCCTCGTTCGGCCAGTCCGTCGTGACATCGGCCATGCCACCGGGCACGAAATTGACGATTTCGTGGCTGCGCGAACGCAGGCGGTGGCGCACTTCGGCCTTGTCGAGATTGTGGGGAATGGGAACGCGCATCAGCTCTTGTCCTCCAGCAGCGGGCTGGTCTGGGCCCCTTCGCCGAATTTGTAGTCGAGGTAGCGGTGCTTGATCGCGAGGTCGTCGAGCGACCCTTCAGCAAGCTGCCGGGTGATGGAATCGATCTCGCCGCTGATCTTGCCGAGGCTGTCGGTCAGCTGCGCATCCGGCGTGGCGCCGGCGCGTTCTTCGGTGCGGAGATGCGCGGGGATACGGCGGTAGCTGTCGATCATTTCGGGTAGCTGCTCGCCCACCAGGCTGCGCACTTCGCGCGCCTTGGGGTGGTTCTGGTCGAGACCTTCGAGCTGGAGGCCGAGCGCGTCGAGCTGGACCCCCATGTCGCTGACGATCTTGGCCGCGGGCGGGGGCAGGGCGGGCCGCTGCGCTTCCAGCCACAGCTCGGTCCGGCTGACCATCTGCTGGACGTTACCCTTGTTGATGTCGGTGCGGGTGGGAACCTTCACCTTGGGATAGTTGGTGAACACCCAGGCCGCGACCACCACCGCGAGCGCAACTGCCATCACGCCGGCAAAACCGATGCCGTCGAGTATCATGCCGGCGATCGATGCGGACACCAGGATGGTGAACACGGCGCCGACGAAATAGGTGATGCGTTTCACCCAGTTCTTGCGCTTCACACGCGCCGAGCCTTCGCCGATGGAAGGCGCGCGGCGATGACGACCGCCTTCGCGGTTGTCGCGCACCAGCGCCTTGCCTTCGGACAGGATGCGGTCGCTTTCGCGTGTGAGGTCGTTCACGGCGCTGTGCCCCTCAGCCTTCGATGCTCAGGAGGTTGCTTTCCGCGACCTGCTTTTGCGCCTGTGCCTGGCCTTCGGCGCGGGCGATGTAGCCCTTGGACTTCTCGACTTCGTCCGACAGCAGGTCGACGGTCTGCTTCATGCTGTCGAGCGCGCGCAGCTTGAAATTGTCGACCTCGTCCATCGTGTCGTAGATGTTCTGGAACGCACGCTGAAGCGTTTCCAGCGGGATCGTGCTCGCTGCGGCCTGCTCGTGGATCTTGCCGGTCTGATCGCGCAGCAGGGTGCTGGTGGAATCGATGATGCCGGCGGTCGTATCGTTGAGCGCGGTGATCTGGCCCAGCACAAGGCGCTGGTTGGTCATCGCTTCGGCCACGGTCACGGCGGTGCGCAGCGCGCCCACCGTTGTGGTGCTCGCGCGATCCACACCCTTCACCAGTTCGACATTGTTCTTCTTGACGAGATCGAGCGCGAGGTAGCCCTGCACGCTGACCGCCATCTGGGTCAGCAGGTCCTGCGTGCGCTGGCGGACATAAAAAAGCGCGGTTTCGCGCACCGCCTTGGCCTTGGCCGGATCGGTCGCGTCGAGTTCGGCGGCTTTCTCCTCCAGCTTCTGGTCGAGCGTGTTGGAGATGTGGATCATCTGTTCCAGATTGCCCATCGCCTCCCACAGCTTCTGCCGCTCCACATCGATCGCGGCGTTGTCCATGATCAGCTCGTCTTTCCCGCTGGAAAGGTTGTTGAGGATGCCCTGGATGTGCGTCTGCGCGCTCTGATAGCTGCGGAAGTAATTGGTCAGCTTGTTGCCGAAGGGGATGATGCCGAGGATCTTGCGCGTTCCCGACAGCTTCCCGCGCTTGCCCGGATCGAGGTCTTCGACAACGCGGCGCAGCTCGGCCAGGTTGGCGCCGACGCCTTCGTCCTTGTCCATTGCGCGCAGCGGTCGGTCGAGGAAGCGGTTCGACATGCCGGCCGCAGCCATGATTTCCTTGCGGCCCATGTTGGTGAGCTGGTCGACCTTCTTGCCGAATTCGGGCGAATTGGCGTCTTCGGAAATGAGGTCCTCGACAAACCCGTCGACCTTGGTTTCCAGCTTGCTCTTCACCTCTTCCGATACGGGAACGAGCCCGGCCGCCTTTTCGGGCGCGACCTCGGGCACCGGATCCGGCGGAGTCAGGTCGAAGGCGGTTTCGGTGGCAGTGGCGGTCTGCGTCTTCGTATCGCTCATGGGCGCGGGTATCTCCAAGCGGCTTCTATCCTGTATTAGGGTGGCAATACACGATCTTCAAGCGCGGTTTGTTGTCCGATCGCGATCATGCCGCGCTACCCCCTTGGCGGGCAAGGCAATTCTGCGCCCGGCCTCAGCCCGCGCAATCCCGCCGGATTCGGTAAAATTCGATTGGTATGTTAGTATCTTACGACTCGTGTCAGGGGGTGCATGACCAACGAGATTTTCATGACGCGGTTTGCCGACAAGGCGAACTCTGTCCTCAGGGGCGTACTCGACCAGACGGTCGAGTGTATTCTCCTGTGCAATCTCGATGGCCGGATCGAATACATCAATCCCAATGGGCTGAAGGCTTTCGCGGCACGCAGCTTTGCCGAGATCGAAGAGCGGGTGTGGACGGAGCTGTGGCCGGACGACCGCAAGCAGCGGGCGCAAGAAGCGTTTTCGCTAGCGAGCCGGGGTCAGACCGATCGCTTCGATGGCTACATTCCCGATCGGGCCGGCGTCCCCCATTGGTGGGAAGTGAGTGTGTCGCCCATCGTCGAAGGCGACTCCGAGATTTCGCACGTGCTCATCTCGATGCACGATGTGACCTTGCGAATGAACGAAGCGCTCGAAGATCGCGTCAAACGGGATGAAGCGACCAGGCTTGCGCAGCGTTCCGACACGGTCGCGCGCGAGATGCGCCATCGGCTGAAGAACCAGCTGGCTGTCGTCGGTTCGGTGGCAAAGCTGTTGTCGCGCAACGCGGTCGACCCAGCCGATTTGACCGAGCGTCTGACGGAAAAGCTGCAGTCGCTGGCGCGGGCGCAGGATATCCTGACGATGAACAACGCGCAGCCGCCCACGATCGGAGAAGCGATCTCGCAGACACTCGATGCGAGCGGGGCGGGTGAGCGCGTGAAGGTCGGCCCGCTTCCTTCGGGGCGGCTAGGCGACGACGCGGTCCAGCAGCTCGCGCTGATCATGGGCGAACTGCAAACGAACTCGCACAAGTACGGCGCGCTTGCTGCCGATAGCGGACGCATAACGCTCACCGTCTCGCGCAAGGGTGGTGAGCTTGCGCTCAGCTGGCACGAGGATGTCGGCTCGGCCATTGAACCCCCGGCACACGAAGGGGCCGGCTTCAAGCTGCTTCAGCGACTTGGCTCGACCTCGCACTCGCGCGCGCAGGTGCAATGGCACAAGCGCGGCCCGATGGTCGATTTCTATCTCAGGGTGATAGACTGACGCGCCGCGAGGGCGCGCGCAGCCTTGCAGCGAAGAGCGATCCTAGGCCGCCAGGTCGAGCGGCTGGATGTCCCCGGCCAGATAAAGCTTCTTCGCCTTGGCGCGGCTCAGCTTGCCTGAACTGGTGCGCGGCAGCGTGCGCGGCGGGACGAGTTCGACCACGCAGCTCATGCCGGTCACGCCGCGAACCTTATCGGAAATCTGGTCGCGCAGCTTGAGGCGTTCTTCCGGGTCGGAGACACGGCAGTGGACGAGGACGGCCGGGGCCTCTTCGCCGTTCTCCGTGTCGATGGAGAAGGCGGCAATATCGCCATGGTTGAAGCCGGGCAGCTGCTCGACTGCCCACTCGATATCCTGCGGCCAGAGGTTCTTGCCGTTGATGATGATCATGTCCTTGGCGCGGCCGACGATGAACAGGTATCCATCGGCCATGTAGCCCATGTCGCCTGTGTCGAGCCAACCGTCGACGAGGCAGTCGTTAGTCGCCTCTTCGTTGCGGAAGTAGGAATGCATCACGCTCTTGCCGCGGCACCAGACCTTGCCGATCTGGTGATCGCCGCGCGCATCGCCGTTCTCGCCGCGAATCTCCACGTCCATGCCGGGCAGCGGCTTGCCGCAATTGACGATTGCGCGGTAGCGGGCGGGTTTGGAAAGGTCGCGCGGACGGCCGGACAGGCGCTCCTCTTCCACAAGCTCCACCCGGATGCCTTCGCCCGGCGGCATGACGGTGACCGCCAGCGTCGCCTCGGCCAAGCCGTAGCTCGGGTTGAAGTTCTTCGCATCGAAGCCTGCATCGGCAAAGGCGTTGACGAAGCTCTGCATCACGTCGGGCCGGATCATGTCGGCGCCGTTGCCCGCCACGCGCCAGCGAGACAGGTCGAAGCGGTCGGCGACATGGCTCTGGCTGGAGATGCGGCGCGCGCAAATGTCGTAGCCGAAGGTCGGCGAATAGCTGAGCGTCGTGCCCTTGTTGCGGCTGATCAGGTCGAGCCAGGCCAGCGGGCGGCGCGCGAAATGTTCGGTCTTGAGGTAATCGATCGAAGCCTGGTTTGCGATGACCGACAGGAAGCAGCCGACGAGGCCCATGTCGTGATACCAGGGAAGCCAGCTGACCACCCGGTCGTTCGGGCGGAAATCCATCGAGGCCGAGTGGCCGGCCAGATTGTGCAGCAGCGCTTCGTGGGTGACCGCAACGCCGGTCGGGAAACGCGTCGAGCCGGACGAATACTGAAGGTAGCAAATATCGTCGGGGCTGGCTTCGGGCAGATCGACATCGGGAGCGTCGCGTTCCGCAAAACTTGCCCAGTCTTCACCGGCACAGCCCTGGCGGTCGGCGGCGGCCTTGCCCATTTCTGCGATCTCGGGCGGGTAGATGAGGATCACCGGATCCGAGCTCGACAGCTGGACGGCGAGCTGGTCGATATAGCCTTCCTTGCCGCCGAAGCCGGTCGGAAGGGGCAGGGGCACAGGCCAGGCCCCTGCATAGACGCAGGCGCAGAACAGCGCGGCAAATTCGGGGCAGGTTTCCGCGATAAGGGCAATCCGGTCGCCCTTCTTGATGCCATAGCCGGCAAGGCGGCGCGCCATGACCAGCGCGTCCTCGCGCATCTGCGCGTAGGGATAGACCTTCTCCAGCGTGCCCCGCATGTCGTGGAAGTTGAGACCCTTCTCGCTACGCGCGGCGTAGTCGATGGCCTCGTTGAAGGTCGCAAAGTCCGAGCGGCGACGCGGCAGGTCGCAGTCATTCGGCGTCGGCGTAAGAACGGCGTCGGTCATAAGTGTCGGCGATACCCGTGAATTGCTGGGGCCTTGCGGCCTCCCTCATTGCTCATGTTCACGCAAACCCAGTAGGTCCGCGTGCTCTCCCGCGTTTCCCAATCTTAAAGGACTGTGGCAGGAATATGGCCGATGGATGATGAACGCGCAACATTCGGCCGCGCACGCCGCCGGGCAAAACCCCTCGATAGCGCGCGTCTCGAGGAGCTCGCCGTAGCGTATGTCGCGCGTTTTGCAACAAGCGCAGGCAAGCTGAGAGCCTATCTCCAGCGCAAGCTGCGCGAACGCGGTTTCGAAGGGGAAGAGGGGCCGGACCTCGATGCCCTGATCTCGAAATTCGTCGACAAGGGCTATGTCGATGACGAGGCCTTTGGCCGCGCGAAGGCGGAAGGATTGGCCGCCCGGGGCTATGGTGCGCGCCGGGTTGAGCAGACCCTGAGAGCCGCCGGTATAGGCGAGGATGTGCGCCAGGCCCTCGCGCCCGATGAGGCGAAGAAGCGGCTCGCCGCGCAGACGATGGCCCGAAAGCGCGGCTTCGGCCCCTACGCGCGGCCCTCCGACCTCGGGCCGGAAGAAGCGCGCAAGCTTGCTGAAAAGCGGCTTGCCGCGATGCTGCGGGCGGGCCATGGTTTCGAACACGCGAGGCGCGCGATCGAGGCGCGCAGTGTCGAGGAGTTGGAAGAATGGGTCGCAGAAGCGCAGGACGAAACGCCATAAGGGGGCTGGGCGCGCTATCCGCCCTGGTCGCGCTGGTGGCCTGTTCCCCGCAATCGCAGGCCGAATCGTCCAACGACCAGCCGATCACCATCACGGAACAGGCCGCGCCCGACGTCCATCCGGTCTCCGGCCTGGCGATCGTGCCCCTGCGGGTCATCACGGATGAGGAACGAATCGGCTTCCGTGTCGAACTGGCCGATACCCGCGAAGCGCAGGCGCGCGGCCTGATGTTCCGCACCGAACTCGGCGATTTCGAGGGGATGATCTTCCCCTACGATGGCACGACCGCGCAAAGCTTCTGGATGAAGAACACGCCGCTGCCGCTTGATATCATCTTCATCGGCCCGGACCGCACGATCAGCAATATCGCCGCCATGACCACGCCCTATTCGCTCGATTCGGTCTATTCCGTCGGTCCGGTGCTGGGCGTCCTGGAGCTGCGCGGCGGCCGCGCGGCCGAGCTCGGCATCGAGCCGGGTGACAGGGTGGAATGGTAAGTGTCGTTCGCTCTTGGCCCGCGCGCGCGAATCCGCTAACCGCGCGGCCATGAACTTCCTCGCTAAGATCTTCACCTGGTGGGACGGCGCCACGATCGGCACGCTCCTGTGGTCCTCGCGCAATGGCGAGCACGTCGGCACCGACGCGCAGGGCAACAAGTACTACCGTTCCAAGAAGAAGACCGGCGATGGCCGCGAACGCCGCTGGGTGATCTACGACGGCGCCAACGATGCGAGCCGCGTGCCGAGCGAATGGCACGGCTGGCTGCACGGGGCGTTCGACGACGTTCCCGAAAGCCACCTTCCGCCGGCCCGTATCTGGGAAGCCGATTTCACGCCCAACGCAACCGGCACGGCGGAAGCCTACCGTCCGGCCGGCGCCCTCGAACGCGGCGGCAAGCGCGCGCGCGCCGTGGGCGATTACGAAGCCTGGTCGCCCGAGGCGTGATGGTGCGCGGGGCGCTTGCCCTAGGCACGGCCGCGCTGCTTCTTGCAGCCTGCGGCGACGAGGGGGGCGAGCCGGCCCCGGCGGTCGAGACCGCGATCCCTGACGATCTCCAGCAGGGCGAAATGCCCGTGCAGCCCGCGGCCGAGGCGGGCATCGGCACACCGATGGAAGAGCGTGTCGCAACGCTCGGCCTGCTCAACAAGCGAAACAATGTGAGCCAGGACCTGGAGCTGCGTCCCGGCGAGCAGCAGCGCATCGGTGACGTGATCGTCCGGCTTCAGGCCTGCGAACGCACCGCGCCGTGGGAAATGCCGGCCGAGACCGGCGCCTTTGTCCAGCTGCTGGTGCGCGAGCGCGGGAGCGAGGACAATTTCCTCAAGGTCTTCTCCGGCTGGCTGTTCAAGAATTCGCCCAGCCTCAACGTTGTCGAGCACCCGATCTACGATGTCTGGGTCAAGGACTGCGCAATGAGCTTCCCGGGCGAAGAAGACGCACCGAACCGCGCAACCGTGTCGGGCAGCGACGCCGACGGGTAACCGCCGGCCATTGCCACCAGTTCAAGATAGCGCGCCTGCGGCAGGGCCGCCGCGCCCATCGTCGCCAGGTGTTCGGTCATGAACTGGCAGTCAAGCAGGGCATAGCCCGCCTCGCGCATCGCCGCGACCAGCCAGGACAGTGCCACCTTGCTGGCGTTGGTGCGCCGGCTGAACATGCTCTCGCCGCAAAACACGCGGTTGAAGGAAACGCCGTAGAGTCCGCCGACAAGCTCGCTCCCTTCCCAGCATTCGATCGAATGGGCGTGCCCGGCGCTGTGGAGGTTGTTGTAGCTCGCCTCGATGCGGTGGCTGATCCAGCTTTCCGCGTGCTCTTCGCGCGGGGCGGCGCATTCGGCGATGACCCCGGCGAAATCGGCGTTGCAGGTCACGCGGAAGCGATCCTGGCGCAGAACCTTCTTGAGGCTTTTCGACACGCGAAACGAATCGAGCGGAATGATCGCCCTCTCGCGCGGTTCGACCCAGTAGACTTCGGGGTCGCTGCGGTGGTCGGCCATGGGGAACACGCCGCCCTTGTAGGCGCGCAACAGCAGTTCGACGGGAATCCGTGGCGGAACGGGGGCGTGCATGATGCGCAGGGCAATAACAGTTTGCGCGCGCCAGCGATATCGCCTTGCCAAGCGCGTGCCTTCATACTAGTGCGCGCGGCTCCTGCAGGGGTGTAGCTCAGCTGGTAGAGCATCGGTCTCCAAAACCGAGGGCCACGGGTTCGAATCCTGTCACCCCTGCCATTTCCTTTTCTTCGATGACTTGTCGCTGACGCACGCGCGGCCTATCGCGCGCCAAATGACAGAAGAAGAAAAGCAACGTCGCGGTATTCAGGACCGCAAATTTTACGCCGCCCAGCAAGAGGCCCAGTTCGAAAAGAAGGGTCTGGAGGTTCACACCCCGCAGACGGCGCATCCCTCTTACAAGCTCGCGTTCCAGGATAAGGATTTCCTGTTGCGCGAGGAACTGCGCCCGGTGCGCTTCCAGCTGGAGCTGCTGAAGCCCGAAATGGTGCTCGACGAGGCCGGCGTGGGCTCCACGCTGGTGATGTACGGCAGCGCCCGCATTCCTCCGCCCGAAGCGGCCGAGACCGCGCTGGAAGGCGCCAAGGACCTGCCCGAGGACGAGCGCAAGGTGGTCGAGAGCCTGGTCGCCAAGAGCAAGTATTACACCGAGGCGATGAAGCTTGCGAAGATGGCGACCGAAAAGTCGATCATCCAGAACGGTAAGCGCCAGTTCGTCGTCTGCTCTGGCGGCGGCCCGTCGATCATGGAAGCGGCCAACCGCGGCGCCAGCGAGGCGGGGGGCGAAAGCATCGGCCTCAACATTATCTTGCCGCACGAGCAGGCGCCCAACCAGTATGTGACGCCCTATCTGTCGCTCAACTTCCACTATTTCGCGCTGCGCAAGATGCACTTCCTGCTGCGCGCACGGGCCGTGGCAGTGTTCCCGGGCGGGTTCGGCACGTTCGATGAATTCTTCGAACTGCTCACACTGATCCAGACCGGCAAGATGAAACCGATCCCGATCCTGCTTTTCGGCAAGGATTTCTGGACGCGTGTCGTCGATTTCGAAGCGATCGCCGAAGAAGGCACGATCTCGAAGAAGGATCTCGACCTGTTCCGCTGGTGCGAAACCGCGGACGAGGCGTGGGAGTACCTTTGCGATTTCTACGATCTGGGCTGCTAGTCCTCTTCGGGAGGCTCCAGCTTGCGGACGGCCTGGTGGCCTAGCGGGCCGGAGCCTTCGCCGAAGCCTGGAGCGTTCTCGATCGCGGCATAGGTGAACGCGCGGGCAATCCGGATCGCGTTGGTGGTGGGCTGGCGGTAGCCGAGCATGGTCGCCAGCGCTGCCGACAGGGTGCAGCCGGTCCCATGCGTGTGCCGCGTGTCGATCCGGGCATGGGCGAAGCTGGCCAGCTTGCCGGTGGGTGAAACGATCCGGTCGATCACCTGATCATCGCCCTCAGCGTGCCCGCCTTTCGCCAGAATCTGCGCGCCATGGGTGTCGGCGAGCTGTTTTGCCGCATCGAACACGTCTTCTTCGGCAAGTCCGCTGCGACCGGTCAGCGCCTCCAGTTCGGGAAGGTTCGGCGTCACCACCGTGGCGATATCCATCAGCGCTGCGAACCCGGCGATGGTCTCACTATCGGCGAGGGCGGAACCGCTGGTCGCGACCATGACCGGATCGAAGACGATCGGGCCGGCAAAGCTGTCGAGCCGCTCGGCCAGGAGCCGTGCCGTCTCGCTGGAGCCGAGCATGCCGATCTTGATCGCGTCGGCGCCGATGTCGGATAGGCAGCTTTCCACCTGGTCGAGCACGAATTGCGGTGGCAGCGCCTCGACGCCCTGGACGCCGCGCGTGTTCTGGGCTGTGACAGCGGTGATCGCCGTCATGGCATAGCCGCCCAGCATGGTGATCGTCTTGATGTCCGCCTGGATACCGGCCCCGCCCGAACTGTCGGACCCGGCGATGGACAGGATGCGCGGGGGAGGGGGCGTCGCCTCGCTCATCCCTTGAACTTGCGCTCGGTGCTGGGCGGGAATTTTTCGTGCAGCTTCGTTGCCCGCGTCGGGCGGTCCATCAGCTCGCCGCCGCAATTGGGGCAGATGTCGTCCAGCGCATCGGCGCATTCGGCGCAGAAAGTGCATTCGAAGCTGCAGATGAAGGCGCCGGTGTTCTCGGCCGGCAAGTCGGTGCCGCAGCGCTCGCAATCGGGGCGCATGTCCAAGGCCATCAGGCGGCCGCCTTTACCGCGTCGCAGATCCGGTCAACGACCGTTTCCACCTGCTGCGCGTCGTCGCCTTCGGCCATGACGCGTATCACCGGCTCGGTACCCGATGGGCGGATGACGAGGCGGCCTTTGCCTTCTAGCTCCTTCTCCGCCTCGGCGATGACAGATTTCACTGTCTCGTTTTCCAGCGGGGCGCCTCCGGAATAGCGCACGTTCTTGAGCAGCTGGGGGACGGGATCGAAGACATGCAGCAGCTCGCTCGCTGGCTTGCCCGAGCGCACCAGGCTGGCAAGCACGCGCAGCGCCGCCACCGTGCCGTCGCCAGTTGTACCATGGTCGGTCAGGATCATGTGACCCGACTGTTCGCCGCCCACGTTGAAGCCGCCTTCCTTCATGCGTTCCAGCACATAGCGATCGCCGACCTTGGTGCGTTCGAGCGTTAGGCCGATGCCCTGCAGGTAGCGTTCAAGGCCGAGGTTCGACATGACCGTGGCGACCACACCGTCGCCCTTCAGATCGCCGCGGGCTTTCAGGCGGCTGGCAATGAGACCCATGATCTGGTCGCCATCGACCGTCTCGCCTTTCTCGTCGATCACGATGAGCCGGTCCGCATCCCCGTCCAATGCGATGCCGATATCGGCACCTTCCTTGACCACGCGCGCCTTGATCGCATCGAGGGAGGTCGAGCCGACATCCTTGTTGATGTTGGTGCCATTGGGCGAAACGCCCATGGCGATCACTTCCGCGCCCAATTCCCAGATCGCGCTGGGGGCGACCTGGTAGGCCGCACCGTTGGCGCAATCGACCACCACCTTCAATCCGTCGAAACGGATATCGGCCGCCACCGATTGCTTGACCGCGTGGATGTAGCGCCCGCGGGCGTCCTCGATCCGGCGCGCGCGGCCGATGCGTTCGGGCTGGACCAGCAGCGGTTCCTGTTCAAGCAGGCGCTCGATCGAGGCTTCGGCTTCGTCGGACAGCTTGTAGCCGTCGGGTCCGAACAGCTTGATGCCGTTATCCTCGAACGGGTTGTGGCTGGCGGAAATCATCACGCCGAGATCGGCGCGCATCTCGCGGGTGAGGAGGGCAATCGCCGGTGTCGGCAGCGGGCCGGTCATGATGACGTCCATGCCCACGCTGGTAAAGCCTGCGACCAGCGCGCTTTCCATCATGTAGCCCGACAGGCGCGTGTCCTTGCCGATCACCACCCGGTGCCGGTGGCCGCCGCGCAGGAAGTGCGTCCCGGCCGCCTGGCCGACCCGCATGGCGGTGGCGGCGGTCATCACGCCTTCGTTCGTGCGGCCGCGAATGCCGTCGGTGCCGAAGAACTTGCGAGCCATAATGCGGGCGTCTCCTGATTGCTTACCCACCCCATGGCGCGGTTGGCGGGCGAATAAAAGACCGCGTGCCCCTTTTCGCAGACAATATCGCCGCTATGTGCAACCACGCGCCGGAATGGGCGTTAGGGATGCACAGACGAGATTCTTTCACACCAACCCAAGAGGGGATTATCCATGGCTTTTGAGCTGATCGACCTGCCTTACGACGACACCGCGCTGGAACCGGCCGTGTCGGCCAAGACGCTGTCGTTCCACCACGGCAAGCACCACAAGGCCTATATCGACAAGACCAACGCGGCGATCGAAGGCGGCGACCTTGCGGACAAGAGCCTGGAAGACGTGATCGCAGCCGCGCGCGGCAGCAACCAGGGCCTGTTCAACAACTCGGCCCAGAGCTGGAACCACGGTTTCTACTGGCACTCGATGGCGGCTGAGGAAACCGCTGCCTCGGACGAGTTGAAGAGCATGATCGACGAAGCCTTCGGCTCGGTCGACGGCCTGAAGGAAAAGCTGGCTGAGCGCGGCGCCGGCCACTTCGCCAGCGGCTGGGTCTGGCTTGCGGTCAAGGACGGCAAGCTCTCGATCGAGGAAACGCATGATGGCGACACGCTGGCCGACCAGGACGGGGTGAACCCGCTCCTCGTGATCGACCTGTGGGAGCACGCCTACTACCTCGACCACCAGAACGCGCGTCCGGCCTATCTCGATGCCGTCAATGGCAAGCTCAACTGGAGCTTTGCGAGCGACAACCTCGCGCGCGGCACGACCTGGCAGTACCCCGCCTAAGCCGTTCACTTCGGTGAATGTCAGGAGACCCGCTGCCAGCGATGGCGGCGGGTTTTCTATTTGGGCAGGGCCTCTGGCTGCTCCTGCTCGTCGAACAGATTGCCCGCAAACAGCGGCTCCCCGAAGATGAACCCGACGAGGTTTGGCCGTCCTATGTGGTCGAACAGGGCGGTCAGCATCAGCAGGATGGGGACCGAAAGCAGCGCGCCGAAGAAGCCCCAGATCCAAGTGAAATAGGACAGGGCGATCAGGATCATCACCGGGTTCATGGTGAAGCGGGCGCCCAGGATCTGCGGCGTGATGAGATTGGCCTCGATCGTGTGCAGCACGAGATAGGCAATCGCCGGTACAAGGCCGAGCACGATCGTGTCGGCCGTGCCGATCCCGAACAGGCCCAGCAGGGCGATCATAAGCACGGGGCCTACATAGGGCAGGAAGTTCAGCAGCGCGGCAAGGCCGCCCCACATGATCGGCGCGTCCACGCCGAGCGCCCAGGCACCCAGCGCGACCACGACACCGACCAGTGCGTTAATCGATCCCACGGTGATGATGTATGCGGCCACCCGGTCCTGCACTTCGCGGATAACCCGCGCAGCCTTGATGCTGCTGCCGAAGCTCGCCCGCCCGAACAGCAGGCGCTGCCGAAGGCGCACGCGCGCTTCGATCATGAAATAGGCCATGAGCAGGGTGAGGATGGTTTCCAGCACCAGGCTTGGCGTGGCGAAAGCAACCTGTTCCAGCAGACTCGGAGCGGCCAGCACCACTTCGCGCGTACCCTCGTCGCTCATCAGGGCGGCAAGCTGTTCGTTGATTGTGGCGATCCAGGCGAACTGTTCGCGTAGCTCGCTGAACCGGTTCATCACCCCGCGCGCCATGTCGGGCACATCGTCGAACAATGCGATAGCCGGCTGGAGGATCAAGGCGAGAGCCAGCAGCAAGATCGCGAAGAAGAACAGCAGCGCGGTGATAGAGGCGATCGCGTTGGGTAGGCCCCAGCCGTTGAGCTTGTCGGCCAGGGGCGAGAGGATGACGGTCAGCACGATGGCGGTGACCACGGGCAGGAAGACGACCGACCCGATCGAGAGTACGAAGGGCAGGGCGAGGAAAAGCCCGAGCCCGATGAGGAGCACCAGCGAGGAAATCAGCCGCAGCTCTTGCTCGGCAAAGGCAAGCCTGCGCGACCGGCGGGTGGGCGCCGGGGCTTCAGGGCTCTGTGCGGATGGCTCGCTGTCGCTCATTGCCCGCCTATCTGCCAAGAGCGGGGAATCCTGACAAGCGCTGCGCGCGCAAAGAATTCCTACGCGCGGCTGGCACCTTGTCCTGCCGCGACATCATCCAGCTCTTCCAGGATGGCACGATGCGCGGCATCGTCGTCGATCGAGCGCTTGGGGATATTGCCTTCCGCAAGCATGGCGTTGAGCGCTGCACGGGCGCGGCCCACGCGGCTCTTGATCGTGCCCACCGCGCAATCGCAGATCGTGGCGGCCTCTTCGTAAGAGAACCCGCCTGCACCAACCAACAACAGCGCCTCGCGCCGCTCGGGCGGAAGGGTGAGGAGGGCCCGGTGCATGTCGGACAGGTGGATTGGTTCCTCCTGGCCGGCCGGAGCCGTCAGCACGCGTTCGGCAACAGTCTCGTCATACTCGCCGCGGAAGCGGTTGCGCCGCATGTCGGTGAGATAGGCGTTGCGCAGGATGACGAAGGTCCATGCGCGCATGCTGGTGCCCGGCTGGAATCGTTCCTGCGCGGCCCAGGCCTTGAGCAGGGTTTCCTGCACCAGGTCGTCCGCCATGTCGGCGCGCCCGCACAAACCGCGTGCAAAGGCGCGCAGGTGCGGCACCACTTCAGTCAGTTCGCGCTTGAAATCGGCTTTTTCGGAAGCCGTCCGCTTCTCGCCAGCCATCAGTCTTTGGCGTCCAGCTGATCGAGGAGGTCCTGAAAGCTGTCCGGCAGCGGCTCTTCCACGACGGAATCGTAGAGCCGCTTGAGGCCGTTTGCCCAATCAGGGTCCTTGCCCTGCTCACCCTTGGCGGGTTTGCCGGACGGTGTTTTCGACGTTTCGGTCGTCATGGTGAAAAAGGATCAATCCCGTATTGCGCGCTGCCGGCAGGTGATGGATGCAGACAGCGCTATGTATCCCAGATGTGCTTCGCACAACGCACCACGCCTCTGGGAGTTCCCATAGCCGGAAATGAGGAACCAAACAGCGCTCGCCGCATAGAATAGCATCGGAATGATGCACGGGGACAGGTCCGCTGGTTAGCGAAGATCTACAACGCAAGGGTCGCAGGAGGCGTTGGCTGATCGACTACCCGCGCGCAATTCCGGTCATGATCTTCTTATTGATCATGGCGATAACGGCGCTGAGCGTGTTTGCGATAGAGCGGGGAGAGGACCAGCGCGATGCGGCCGATGTCGCGCGCAAGGCGAACGCCATGAGCTCTGCCATCGAACGGCGCGCTTATACGAGCTCCGCCTATCTGCGGGCGGGCGCCGCCTTGCTGGCCACCCAGGAGGAGATCACCGCCTCCCTCTTTCGCCGGTTCGTGTCGGAGCTCCGGCTCGATGCCGATTATCGCGGCGCAGAGGGAATTGGGTGGGCTCCGGTGATCGGTGCCGGTGACCTGCCAACGTTCGAAGAGCGCCTGAGCGCCAACCGCATGAACCCAAAACGCGTGGTGCCTGCAATCGAGGGCGCGCCGCGCGATATGCTGACGCCGATCCTGTTCCTCCAGCCGGACACGGTCCGCAACCGGAGGGCGCTGGGCTACGACATGTATTCCGAACCTGTCCGACGTGATGCGATGGACACGGCGGCGGCGAACGATCGGCCGACGGCCAGCGGCCCGGTCGTGCTGGTGCAGGAAGGCGGCGGCGATGCCGTGGGCTTCCTTATCTACATGCCTGTCTACGAAGGCCTGACCAGCGCGCGCGAGCTCAAGGGCTTTATCTACAGCCCGTTCAACACCGCGCAATTTCTCGAATCCGCTTCCGAGCTGGTCAGTTACGAGAGCGTGGGTGCGCGCCTGCTCGACATCGAGGACGACGAACCAACCAGCGTGGCTGCGAGCGAATCATGGGTCGACGGCCGCCCCGTGATCAGCCGTGAAATCAGCCTCGCAAACCGTCGCATGATGCTGGAGGTACAATCGGCACGGGACGCCGGCCTCTCCACCATGTCGATGGTAACGCTTTTGTTCGGACTGGCCGTGGCGAGCCTGCTGATGCTGGTTTCGCGCTTGCTGACGCAGCAGACGCTTGAAGACCGCCGGGCGATCGACTGGTTCGAGGAACAGAACTCCATCCGCAATTCGCTGACGCGGGAGCTCAACCACCGGGTCAAGAACACGCTGGCCAACGTCCTTTCCATCGTGTCGCTCACGCGCCGACGGGCCGGCAATCTCGATGAGTTTGCGACCGGGCTCGACGGCCGTATCCGCGCGCTGTCAGCCACGCATGACCTTCTGACCCAGTCCGAATGGGGCACGACTCCCATCCGGTCGGTGGTGGAGGTGGAATTGGCGCCCTACGCACGGGCCGAAGACCACCGGCTGGAGTTGTCGGGACCGCACACCGAGCTCGCGCCCAACGATGCCTTGTCGCTTGGCCTCGCCCTGCACGAGCTGGCCACCAATGCAGCGAAGTACGGCTCGCTAAGTGTCGAGGGCGGGAGCGTATCGGTCCAATGGAGCCAGGTAAGCGATGCGCTGGCGAGGATCGAATGGGTCGAAAGCAACGGCCCTGAAGTCGTCCCGCCGACCCGCAGGGGCTTCGGCGTCGACCTGATCGAGAAGATCGTGGCGCACGAGCTGCGCCATCCGGTCGAACTCGACTTCTGCGCCGACGGAGTGCGCTGCACTTTGCTCGTGCCGATCCGCAAGCCGAGCGAGTTCGAGCTCCGGCAAAAAGGGCCGGGCGCGCGGGGCCACTGACCCCAAGAAGATGGCAGGCAAAAAAGAAGGCCAGACACCGTGGGTGCCGGGCCGTCTTGTTTGCGGGATGAAGCCGGTTAGCCGAGCGGGCGGCTCGACCCGAAGAACAGCGCCTGGCTGATCGCTGCCCGCACAGTCTGTTCCTGGAACGGCTTGGTGACCAGATAGGTCGGCTCAGGACGGTCGCCGGTCAGGAGGCGCTCGGGATAGGCCGTAATGAAAATGACGGGGACGCTGCTGATCGCCAGGATATCGTCGACCGCGTCGAGGCCGGAGGAGCCATCGGCCAGCTGGATATCGGCAAGGACAAGACCGGGGGTCTTTTCCGCAACCACTTCCTGCGCCTGGGTCCGCGTTGCGGCGGTGCCGCACACTTCGTGGCCGAGGGAGGTCACGAGGTCTTCAAGCTGCATCGAGATCAGCGGCTCGTCTTCGATAATGAGGACGCTGGTGGCGGATTCGCGATCGATCTCGCTCACCGCTTCCTGCGCCAGGCGCTCGATATCCTCGGCGCTGACATCCATGATTTCGGCCGCCTGGTCAGGCGAGAAATCTTCCAGGGTCGTCAGCAGCAGCGCCTGACGGTTCAGCGGAGTTACCGACTTCAGCCGTTCCTGCGCGGCGCCTTCGTGACCGTCACCGCCAACCGTTTCGGGAACATCGAGATAGGCGCTCGACCAGACTTTGTTGAACGCGCGGTAGAGCGGGACGCGGCCGCCTTCGAGCGATTGCTTGAGCTCTGCGTCCGCAAGGGCCGCTTCGAGTGTGGCGCGAACGAACGCATCGCCCGTAGCCTGCGAACCGGTTAGCGCGCGCGCATAGCGGCGCAGATAGGGCAGGTTGCGTGCAATTTGATCACCAAGTGACATTAAGACCCCTTCCTTAAGGTGCGCGCTTCTAACGCCTCGTTGCGGCTTAGGTTCCAGCCAGATGGTCGGCAAGCGAGCGTTTGACAAGGCAGGGGCATTGGGCGCATCGAACCGCTGGAAATTCTGACGGAGATCGAGGCCTGCCATGCACGAGGTTCCCAACCCGGTTGCCTGTCCCCAGTGCCCGCTTCAGGCGTGTCCGGGCCTACGCGAACTCGAGCCGCACCAGCTCGAGTTCATGCAGGAATTCAAAGATGGGGAAGTCCTGCTCGAGCGCGGCGAAACGCTGATTGAAGAAGGGGCCGATCATACGCGGCTCTACACCGTGCTCGACGGCGTCCTGATCCGTTCGCGCTCGCTCGACGATGGGCGCCGCCAGATCGTGAACTTCATGTTTCCCGGCGATCTTGTCGGCTTGCAGAGCGCTTTCGACGAGCCTTCCAGCCATTCGATCGAGGCGCTGGTGGATGCGCGCCTCTGCCGGTTCAGGCGCAGAGACTTCGCGCAGCTGATAACCGAACATCCCAACCTTGGCTACGATATCACCTGGCTGGCTGCCAAGGAGGAAACCGCGCTCGAGGGACACATCGTCTCGCTCGGCCAGCGCAGCGCGCGTGAACGGGTCACCTATCTGGCTGTGTGGCTGCTCGCGAGGGCGCAATCGACCTGCATTGCCGGTGAAGAACAATCGGTCGCCCTGCCGATTACCCAAGCCCAGATCGCCGATATGCTGGGACTTTCCCTGGTCCACACCAATCGCACGATCAGGCAGCTTCAGCGTGAAGGCTTGGTCGAGTGGAAGTCGCGGGAGATTCGCGTGCCCAATCTCGACGCTGCCGCTGAGTACGCGCAATATGATCGCGACAAAGAGGCTTGTAGGCCCTTCATTTAGAATGCTTTTTCAAAAATTTTGAAAAAAGTACCTCACCCGGGGAACCCCCTTTCTGGCGGCGCGTATTGTCTATGTCACCGCCGAGACCCCCCCTCCCGTCCAAGCGGCTGGTGATACGATCCCGAAAGGCCTCCGTTGTTCAGCAACGGAGGCCTTTTTTCTTGCCCAGCGACGGTGGCCGCTAGCGACAATGGTCGCACGGACAGGCCGGGATCAGGTGTTTAGCGGAGTCGGCCGCGAAGGCGCGAGATAATGCCGCGCCGCTTGGGCTGGCGCAGCAGGTCGACGAGCGTCTCGGGCGAATAGGGCTTTTCCAGGATGCATCCCATGGCCGCGACGTGCGGAGGGATATCCTGGGGCGCGCCAGTCGAGAAAATTATCCGCGGGCTGTCCGGACCAAGCGTGCGGACAAGTTCGGCAATCGCCCAGCCGTCATCCCGATCCGCGAGGTGCACATCCAGCACGATCGCCTGCGGGCGCTCGTCGCGCAGGTGCCGCAGCGCGTCCTCGGTGGACACCGAAAGTTCGACCTTGGCGATTCCCGCCTCGTTGAGCGCGTCTTCGAGCGCCATGCCAAGGATAGCGTCGTCCTCGACCACGAGCACGTGGCTGGGCAATGCGGCGGGTACTGTGGTGGCGGGATGCTGCGTCATCGATACTCGTGAGATCAGCGGTGTGAGTCACCGCTTCTGCATCGCTAACGGAAGCGCTTGGCTGCAAGTTCCCGTCTGCCGCGTTTAAACCGTCACCTGTTGCACCCGGGCGACAGGTGCAGCGCGCCTAAGCGTCGAGGGACCTTTCGTAGATCGCGTATTCGCGGTTGATCTCGCTCTCGATGGCGTCGGCGATTGCCTTCATTCCCTGGTTGTCGTCGAGGATCCAGCCGATCTCGGCCCGCTGGGTATCGTAGAGACGCGTTGCCGTCGCGCGGATCTGGCTGATCATCATGAAGGCGAGCTGGCTGGCGAGGCGCGAGTTGTGCAGTTCGCGCAGCACGCCCATCAGCGGAACCCGCATGTCGCTGCGCATGGGCTTGCGCATCCAGCGAAGCAGGTGGAACCAGCCGAAAGGCAGCAGCTTGCCGCCCGTGCGGCTAAGCACCCCGTTTACATCGGGGAATGTCAGCATGAAGGCCACCGGCTTGCCGTCGAGCTCCGCGATGAGGTTGATCTCCTCGTGGATCACCGGCTTCAGCTTCTTGCCGGCGTAGGCGATTTCCTCAGGCGTGAAGGGCACGAAGCCCCAATTGTTCGACCAGGCGTCGTTGAGGATTGTCAGGATCACTTCGACTTCGTCATCCCACCGCGATTTGTCGACTTGTCGCACCGATATTCGCTCGTTTCGCTCCCCCGACTTCACGATCCGCTGGATCAGCGGCGGGAAATCGTAGGTTACGTCTAGGTCGTAGGTCAGCAGGGTCTTTGCGCGCGTGTAGCCCGCGCTTTCGATCCACTCCTGGTAGACTGCCGGGTGGTGGCCCATCATGATCAGCGGAGCGTGATCCTGCCCTTTGACAAGCAGGCCGGGTTCTTCCCAGATCGACATGGAAATCGGCCCGATCGAGCGCGTCATGCCCTGGCTGCGCAGCCATTCTTCGGCCTTGCGGAGTAGTGCGTGGGCGACCGCCTCGTCCTCGGCATCGAAATAGCCGAACATGCCCGCGCCCGGGCCGAAGCCCTGTTCACGCGGCAGTTCGAGCGCGAGATGGTCGATATGGGCCGAGATGCGGCCCACCGGCTGGCCGCCACGCTTGGCAAGGAACAGCTGGTGCGAAGCGTGGCCGAAGAACGGGTTCTTGGCGGGGTTGATCAGCTCCATCAGCTCGGAACGGATTTGCGGGACGGAATGGGGTTCGCGGGCGGCAAAGGCCCGGCCGCAGTCGACGAACGCGGCGCGCCCCTTCTTGTCTTCGATGGCTTCGATCACCACATTTGCATCGGACATTCGTGCGTTACCTTCGTTCAGCTTGGATTAGCCCTGTGTGCGCTAGCTGATCTTTGTCAAGGAAACGCACGAGCGCGATCACTATGATCGACACCGCGCGCTGTTACGCGCACGCGTTTTCGGCTAGAGGGCCTCCCAGGAAATTCGACCATGAATGTGCAACCAAAACCGATTCCGGCTGCCGATACGCCCTTGCGACGCGAAGCGGGCTCGGGCTGGCACGCCCAGATTCCCGACGACAAGGCCATGCTGCGCGCCGCACGCGACCTGACCAAGGACATCGCGGAACACCGTGCGGACATCTACTGGGCCGACATGATCGGCTCGGCGCTAGTCGGCTATGCGACGCTTGCCGGCGCAATCCTGGTGGACAGCGTTCCGCTGGCGGTTGGCCTTGCGGTTGTCTCGGTGCTCGCGCTCTACCGCGCGCTCCTTTTCATTCACGAGATCTCGCACTTCCGTAACGGCGCGCTGCCGGGCTTCCGCACGGCGTGGAATGCTCTTGTCGGCGTGCCCATGCTCACGCCGTCCTTCATGTACGAACAGGTGCACACGCTGCATCACAAGCGCACGCAGTACGGCACGATCGAGGATCCGGAGTACCTCCCGCTCGCGCTGATGAAGCCGTGGAGCCTGCCCGCTTTCGTGCTGATTGCCCTGCTGGCGCCGGTCGCCTTGCTGTTTCGTTTCGCGGTCCTCGTGCCGCTGGGCGCGATCATTCCTCCCATTCGCCGACTGACGTGGGAACGCCTGAGCGCGCTGGCCATCAACCCCGATTTCCGCCGCCGCCCGCCCGAAGGCGATCTGCCGCGGCGCGTCTTCTGGCTCGAGGCTGGCGGCATGGTGTGGAGCTGGGCGCTCATCGCCAGCGTGTTCGCGTTCGGCTGGAAGCCTCTTCTGGTGGCTCTCGCGGTCGCCTCGGCCGTTGCCGTGTTCAACCAGCTGCGCACGCTTGTGGCGCATCTGTGGGAGAACGAGGGCGAGGCCATGACGGTCACCGCGCAGTTCCTCGACAGCGTCAACGTGCCGCCTCCCGGCCGTATTGCCGAGCTGTGGGCGCCGGTCGGTCTGCGCTATCACGCGCTGCACCACCTGATGCCGTCCATGCCCTATCACTCGCTTCCCGAAGCGCACCGCCGCCTGGTGACCGCGCTCGATGCCGAGTCGAGCTACCACGGGGCGAACCACGCCGGCATGGGCGTGCTGGTGGCGCGTATTGCGCGCAGCACCATGCGCCCGCGCGGCTGAGGCAGCGCGCAAGGGCGCCGCGCCCTAGAGGAAGTGGATCATCGCAATCCGGCGATCGGACGGAAGGCCCGCCTCGGCCTCTTCCGCCAACTCGTTCGCGAGCCGGGGGTGCGCCTCGAGGTCGGTGACTTCGGTAAACCCGATGCGGGCATAGAACGGCCCGTTCCACGGCAGGTCGCGAAAGGTCGTCAGTGTCGCGGCCCGGAACCCGGAATTGCCCGCATCGACAAGACAGGCGCGCAGCAAGACGGCGCCGATCCCCTGACCCTGTGCGTCGGGATGGACGTCCATTTCCCAGATGTGGAGCTCGCGGCCGAAGGGCTGGGTGGCGAGGAAGCCGACTATCCGCTCGCCCATTTCCGCCACCAGGCAATGGCCCTTGGCGATGAGGGAGCGATGCTCCTGCTCCGACCAGACCTCGTCGAAGTCCATGTCGGCTGCAGCGGGATCGTCAGCGAAGAGGACTGCGGCGGCGCGCTCGATGGCTGGCAGGTGTTGCGCATCCTCGGCGCGCGCGAGGCGGACGGAAAATCCGCTCATTCTTCGGTGCGGATCAGGACCGTCTCGCCAATCAGCAGGAACAGCATGAAGGGGGCCCAGGCTGCGAGGAAGGGCGGGTAACCGCCGAAGCTGCCCATGGCGAGCGCCGCGTTATCGACCACGAAATAGGCAAAGCCCAGGGCCATGCCGATCACCGCGCGCACGAACAGCTGGCCGCTGCGGGCAAGGCCGAAGGCCGCAACCGCTCCAAGGAGCGGCATCAGGAAGGCCGACAGCGGGCCCGAGATCTTGTGCCACCATTTAGCGCGCAGTTCGCTTGTGCGCCGGCCGGTGCGTTCGAACTCGGCAATGGAACTCGTCAGGGTCCAGAAAGGCTCGGAATCGGGATCGATCTTGGCCAGGTCGATCTGCTCCGGCGTCAGCCCCTCGCCTACGACCATGCTGGCAGGCTGGTCGGTGACCGCGTTCTGGACCTGGAACCGGGTGATGTCTTCAAGCTGCCATCCCGGAGCTGCGTAAAGCGCGCGGTCGGCATCGACCTGTTCGACGATCATGCCCTCTGCGTTGCGCCGGTACCAGGTGACCTTGCGCATGGCGATGGCTTCCCCCGATCCGGCCAGATAGGCGGCGGTCAGGATGTTGCCGTTGTCGTTGAGGTAGATGTTGGTCCGCACCCCGCTTTCGGTTGGAATGGGGCCATAATCGACCGCCTCCCAGGCTTTCAGCGTTTCGGTCGAGCGGGTCACGACCGTCTCGTTAAATACGAAGGTGACCAGCGACACGAGGCCCGCCGTCAGCAGCAGCGGGGCAAGTACCTGGTGCGCGGAAAGCCCGGCGGCTTTCATTGCGATAACCTCGCTGTTCTGGTTGAGCGTGACGAGTGTGATCAGCGTTGCCAGCAGCACCGAGTAGGGCAGGAAGCGCGCGATTAGCTGCGGTATCCTGAGACCCGCGTAGGTCAGCAATTCGCCTTGGCCGTTGCCATCGACGGCCAGGATCTTGCCGCTGTTCGACAGCAGGTCGAGCATCATCAGCACCAGCACCAGCACGAACAGCATCGCAAGGATGCGCACGGCGAACATTTTCGCCAGGTACAGCGTCAGCGTGCGCGAAGGGAAAAAGTCGAGCTGCATGTCCGTCCGTTACTCGCTGGCCGCCAGATCGATCTTGAGCGGCCTGCGCCGGCGGAACAGCTTGCCGAGGCGCTTGGACATCTTGTCGAACCAGATTTCGAGCGCACCGATAGCCTGGCCGCCGGGCACATGCGCGACCCGCCAGTACATCCAGATGATCAGGGCCCCGAACAGGACGAACGGGCCCCAAAGCGCGATAATGGGATCCACGCGGCCAAGCGCGGCCACATCCTCTCCGTACTGGTTTACCTTGTGATAGGCGACCACCATGATGATCGACAGGAACACGCCCAGCGCGCTGGTCGATCGTTTGGGTGGCACCCCGAGCGCCACCGCGAGAAGCGGCATGAGCGCCATCATCACCACCTCCACGAGGCGGAAGTTGAAGCTGGCCTGGCTGGCGTCGCGTTTCTCTTCAGGTTCCTCGTCGCTCCATCCGATCCGGAGCAATTCAGGCAGGATATACTCGCGCTCTGCGTCGCCGCGCGCGCGGAACTCCTCCACCGCAGGCAGGTCGATCGGCAGATCGTGGCGCGTGAAGGTCAGCACACGGGGTGTCTGGCTCCCGGTGTCCTGGACGATCGTGCCATCGGTCAGGCGCAGGATGATCGTGTCGGGATCATCGGTGGTGGCGAGGAACGCGCCTTCCTTGGCCGAGATCGAGAGCACCTGATCCTTGTCGTTGGAAACGCGGGCGAAGATGCCCATCAGGCGGCGGCCGTCGTCCTCGCTCTGCTCGATGCGCAGCGCCATCCGGTCGGCCAACGTGGTGAATTCGCCCACCTTGATCGAGGCGCCCAGCGCACCCGAGCGCAGTTCGTACTCCATCTGCTCGTAATAGTAGCGGCTGACGGGCTGGATGAAGAACACCAGCGCCACGTTGAGGATCATGAGCACCGCCGTGATCATGTAGGGCACGCGCAGCAGCCGCCCGTACCCTAGGCCCACGGCGCGAAACACGTCGAGCTCGCTCGTCGTGGCCAGCTTGCGGAAGGCAAGCAGGATGCCGAGCAGCAGGCCCAACGGGATTGCAAGGCTCGCGTATTCGGGCACCAACGCAATCAGCATCTTGAAGACGACGCCCACGGGGCCGCCTTCGACCGCGACGAAATCGAACAGGCGCAGCATCTTGTCGAGGATCAGCAGCGATGCGGCGATGACGAACACGCTCATCATCGGCACGATCACGAGCCGGAAGATATACCGATCAATCGCAGGCAGGAAGTTGAGCAAGGTGTCGCCGGTCTGTTGTCTTCGCGAGCGCCCTAGCGCGGAATTGCGCCGAGGTCATGCCCCAATGGCAGATCGAAGCCTTCACCAGAAGCGGCTGCCGGGAATGCCCTTAAAGGGACCGGCCTCGCGCGAGGTGATCCAGCCACCGTAAAAGCCCCCCGGCTGGGGCGTCACTTCCTCGCCATCGACGAGGCAGCTATCGAAGGGTTCGGGATAGAAGGCGATGTGTCCGGCGATACCCTGAAAGCTGGGCGTGGGGCTGGGATAGTCCCATCCGGCAGCCTCGATCACCTCGTCACCGATTCGCACATCCCAGTAACGCGCCTGCCCCTTCCACTCGCACAGCGAACGGCGCGCGTTTGGCGTGAGGCGCTCCATGGCGATATCGGCTTGCGGCAGGTAGTAGGTCGGCGGATGGCTCGTTTCGAGCGTCCGCCATGCGCTGGTCGTATCGGCGAGCGTTACGCCCTTGTGCCGGATCACGATGCGGCGCTTGGTCGGCTCGGCGATGGCGGGGCGGGGGTAGTCCCACACGCTTTCCTGCCCATCGCCGACGGGATCGGGTTCGGGATGGCCGGGCAGCCTTATTGTTTTATGCCTTTTCGAGCGTGCACTGCAGGGGGTGCTGGTTCTGGCGGGCGAAGTCCATCACTTGGTGGACCTTGGTCTCGGCCACTTCGTAGGGGAAGATGCCGCACACGCCGACGCCCTTCTGGTGGACATGCAGCATGACCCGGGTCGCCTCTTCCATGTCCATGCGGAAGAACCGCTTCAGCACGATCACGACGAATTCCATCGGCGTGTAGTCGTCGTTCAGCAGTAGCACCTTGTACTGGCTCGGCTTCTTGGGCTTCGCGCGCGTCTTGGTGGCAATGCCGACCTGGCCTTCGCCATCGCTGGCATCGTCGTCGCCTTCGGCGGCGCGGATGGGGAAAAGGGGCAGGGTTTCGATCATCGCTGGGGCCATTATCGTAACGCTTTGCCAATTCGCAAGGCGTGAAGGCCCAAGGAAAGCCGATTGCGCGTTAAGAAAACGCTGAGGCGGGCCTTGCGCAGGGCAAAAAAAGGGCCGGATGGTACGAAACCATCCGGCCCACGGTGTCCAATTCGCCGAGCGAGGGAGAGAGGAGAGAGTGCCCGGCGGATTGAAGCTTGTAAGTGTCGCTTACGCGGCCTTGCGGACCTTCTCGGCAGCCAGGCTCATGCGGTTCGAAACCGGAGCGAAAGCTTCGTTGGCGAGCTTCAGCATGGCTTCGGTGTTCTTCGAGGTGGTCGAGACCATGGCGTCGAAGTTGCGACGGGCGATTTCGCCCTGCAGCTGGAACAGCTCGGTCGGCGACTTCACGGCAGCGAACTTCTTGACGTCGCCCTGGACGGTTTCAGCAGCCGACTTGGCTTCTTCGACATAGGCGCGGCCCATGTCCTGCATGCCGGTGGCGAGGATCTTGCCGCTTTCGACGAGGGCTTCGAGGTTGCCCTTCTGGAATTCGACGGCGTCCTTGGTCAGTTCGGTGCCCTTGTCGTAGGCAGCCTTGGCGCGGGTCTGCACGTCGGCAGCCATTTCCTTCGCCTTGGCGGTGTAATCGGTGGTTGCGGTCTTCTTGGCAGTGGCCATGATGGTATCCTTCAACTTGGAAATCGGGGTGGTCTTGGCGGTTTCCGCCTTCGCAGGGGCGGCCTTCTTCGGGGCCGTCTTGGTCTTCTTGGCGGCGACCGGCTTCTTCACCGGAGCGGCCTTCTTGGCGGCGACCTTCTTGGGTGCAGCCTTTTTCGCGACAGTCTTCTTCGGCGCGGCCTTCTTGGCCGGAGCCTTCTTCGCAGCCGGCTTGGCCTTCACAGCGGCCTTCTTCGGCTCGGCTGCGACAGCCTTGGCGACAGCATCGGTCTTGACCGGAGCCGTGGTGTCCGCGGCGACGGCCTTCTCGACCTTCTTCGCGCTCACCGCTTCTGCGGCCTTCTTTTCCGCAGCTTCGGCAAACGCCTTCTCAGCAGCGGCATCGATTTTGCTCTGGCTATCAGCCATGGGAAACCTCGCTTTGTTGCAGTGCACAAAATAGGCATTGCAGGTGCGAAGTCAAGCGTTTTTTGTGCAGTGCACAATAAACCAGAATATCGAACTATCTCAGCGAATTACCGGGTGGCAACGTAGCGTCCCGGCGCGTTTTCGATAATTTTATCGCCCTTCCCACCGGGCTTGCGCTTACCTTTTGCGGGCGCTTTCGCGCCGTCTTGCTCTTCCAGCCAGTCGATCCAGTCGGGCCACCAGCTGCCCGGATGTTCAACCGCGCCCTCGCGGAATTCGGCCAGGCTGCGCGGGCTGCCTTCGTTGGTCCAGTACTGGTACTTGCCCGAGGACGGGGGGTTGACGACCCCGGCGATATGACCGGACCCCGCCAGGACGAACTTGAGCGGCCCCTTGAAGTGGTCGGTGATCCGCCAGACGCTTTCGGCCGGCGCGATATGGTCTTCCTTGCCCGCCTGCACATAGGTCGGCGTTTCCACGATCCCGAGATCGATCGGCGTGTTGTCGACGCTCAGCGCGCCCGCCTCGACCAGTTTGTTGTCGCGGTAGAGGTCACGCAGGTACTGCTGGTGCCACTTGGCCGGCAGGTTGGTGACGTCGCCGTTCCAGTGCAGCAGGTCGAAGGCCGGATAGTCCTCGCCCAGCATGTAGTTGTTGACCACATAGTTCCAGATGAGGTCCGTGCCGCGCAGCAGGTTGAAGGTCGCCGCCATGTAGCGCCCGTCGAGATACCCTTCGGGCGTCAGCGCCTTGATCGTGCCGAGCTGCTGGTCGTCGACGAAGTTGAGCAGTTCGCCCGCCTTCTCGAAATCGACCTGCGCGGTGAAGAAGGTCGCGCTCTTCACCTTGTCCGCTTCGCCCCGGCGGTGCAGCAGCGACAGCGTGGCGGCCAGCGTGGTGCCGGCAACGCAGTAACCGATAGCGTGGACGCTCTTTACGCCAAGCCGGTCACGGATCGTGTCGATCGCATCGATCTGGGCACGTACATAGTCGTCCCAGACCACGTCCTTCATGCTCGCATCGGCCGATTTCCAGCTCACCATGAAGACCGTGACACCCTGGTCGACCGCCCATTTCACGAAGCTCTTCTTCTCGTTGAGGTCGAGAATGTAGAACCGGTTGATCCACGGCGGGAAGATCACCAGCGGCGTTTCCATCACCTCCTCGGTCGAGGGGGAATACTGGATCAACTGGTAAAGCGGCGTCTCGTGGACGACCTTGCCCGGCGTCACGGCGATGTTCTCGCCCAGAGTGAAGGCGCTCGCATCGGTGTGGCTCAGTTGCCCGCGGCGAAGGTCGGCGAGCAGGTGCTCCATGCCCTTGACCAGATTGTCGCCGCGCGTTTCCAGCGTGCGCTCCATGACCACGGGGTTGAGCAACGGGAAGTTCGAGGGGCTGGCCGCTTCGGTGATCGCGCGCGTCGTGAAGCGCAGCTGTTCGCGCTTGTCGTCAGACAGCCCTTCCACCCGGTCGACCATTTCGGCCACGCGCTCGGCAAGGAAAAGATAGGTCTGGTGGATCAGCGCAAAGGCGGGATGGGCCCGCCAGCGCGGGTCGGCAAAGCGGCGGTCCTTGCGCGGAAGCTCCGGCTCGCCCTTGGCCTCGGGCTGCCCGTCGGTGCCCATGCCGTACTGGCCGAGCACCTGCTGCCACAGCGCGACGCCTTCTTGCAGCAGCGCCTGCTGCTGGGCCGGATCGGCGATCGGCATCTGCCGGAACCAGTCCTGCGCGACCTGCATCCAGCGGGTGGGATCCAGGTAGGGCGCCAGCGCCTGCGGGTCGGAGAGCTGCTCGCTCTGGTACTCGAGCCACATCGCCTGGAGCTTGGTGCCGACCTGCGTCCAGTGTTGCATGTCCTCGGCGCTCAGCGGCGTTCCGGCGCTGGCTTCGGCCATGGGCGCCATCAGCGCACGAGCGAACTTTGCCGGGGCTTCGAACATGTTGGTGAACGGATCGGGGCCGTTGTCGGTCATCTGTGCTCCTGCCTGGTGCCAAGCGCCTGTTGTGCCGGCCATAGGATATTGCGCAGCCATATGCACCTAGGCCGATTGCACCTGCACGGTGAATAGGTAATCAGTATGACTCGACCAACGCCTGAAAGAGCCAGAATGTCCGACGAATTCTACCGCATCAAACGCATGCCGCCCTATGTCATCGCCGAAGTCAATGCGATGCGCCACGCGGCACGCCAGGCGGGCAGGGACATCATCGACCTCGGCATGGGCAATCCCGACCAGCCTCCGCCGCAGCACGTCATCGACAAGCTGTGCGAAGTGGCGGCGAAGCCCGATGCGCATGGCTATTCGCAGTCCAAGGGCATTCCGGGGCTGCGCCGCGCCCAAGCGAACTATTACCAGCGCCGCTTCGGGGTCGATCTCGATCCCGAAAGCGAAGTCGTGGTGACGATGGGTTCGAAGGAAGGCCTGTCGTCCATGGCCACCGCGATCAGCGCGCCGGGCGACGTCATCCTCGCGCCGAGCCCGGCCTATCCGATCCACACTTATGGCTTCATCATCGCCGGCGCCACGATCCGCAGCGTGCCTACCACGCCGGACGAGCGCTACTGGAAGGCGCTCGACAACGCGATGGCCTACACCGTGCCGCGGCCGACGGTGCTGGTGGTGAACTATCCCAGCAATCCCACCGCCGAGACGGTCGATCTCGCCTTCTACGAGCGGCTGGTCGACTGGGCGCGCGAAAACAAGGTCTGGGTGCTCTCGGACCTGGCCTATTCGGAACTCTATTACGACGGCAAGCCGACCCGCTCGATCCTCGAGGTGCCCGGCGCAAAGGACGTGGCGGTGGAGTTTACCTCCATGTCCAAGACCTTCTCCATGGCCGGCTGGCGGATCGGTTTCTGCGTCGGCAACAAGCAGCTTGTCGCCGCATTGACGCGGGTGAAGTCCTACCTCGATTACGGGGCCTTCACCCCGATCCAGGCCGCCGCCTGCGCCGCGCTGAACGGCCCCCAGGACGTCGTCGAGCAGAACCGTGCCCGCTACCAGGCGCGGCGCGATGTCATGGTCGAAAGCTTCGCGCGGGCCGGCTGGGAAATCCCGTCCCCGCCTGCCAGCATGTTTACCTGGGCCAAGCTGCCACCGGGCTTTGAAGACATGGGCAGCCTCGAATTTTCCAAGCAGCTCCTGCAGCACGCCGAAGTCGCTGTGGCTGCCGGGGTTGGCTTTGGCGAGGAGGGCGAAGGCTATGTTCGTATCGCCATGGTCGAGAACGAGCAGCGTATTCGTCAGGCGGCGCGCAATATTAAGCGGTTCCTGACCGAACGCGGCTAGTGCATCTGTACTAAGTTCAAGAAAAAACTAGGGATTACCCTTAAGCAACCATGCGTATTTGAGCGGCAGGTTTTTGCGGTTAGAGGGCCTTTCCAGGACGGGTGGGCCAAGGAGATTCCGTGAGCCTTCCGCTTTTCGCCTGGTATTCGCAATCCCTCAATCCACCCGCTCGCTGGGACATGCGCCTCCTCGACTGGGGCATGGTGCCCTTCGAGGAAGCGCCTCACGGCAGCGCGCACCAACCCATTCTGCTCGATTGGCGACCAGCCTCGCGTCCGTTCGGATGGCGCGCAATTGAGGGGCGGGCATCGGCTGCGATAATAGGCTGCGATGATGGAGACGAGCGCGCGGCCCTCCTTGAAATGGGCTTTGGCGACGCGCTTCCCTCACACTGCGTTCAGACCGAGCTTGCGCAGCGATTGCTGCGTCTCGGGGGGCTGGCCAACGCCATTCCGCGCCGGCTCGCCGCGGGGCCCGTAATGCTCGACCTGTTTTACCGGGATGGGCGCGTCGGCGGCACCTGGCTGGGCCTGCACCCCCGCGAATTTGCCCTGCTGTGGCGGCTGGCGAGCACCCCGGGGATGCAAGTCAGCCGCCGCCAGCTGCTGAGCGATGTCTGGCGGCTCGACCATGTCCCCGAGACCAACACGATCGAAGTGCATGTCTCACGGCTGCGCGCCAAGCTTGGCATCTCGCATTGCAGCTGGCTGGTCGAAACCCATCCCGATGGCGGCTACCGCCTCGGCCGTCCTCCGAGGCACGAGGGACGCTGCGCCAGTTTCGTGCACCTGACCCCCGGGCAACTGGACTCGCACGCCATGATAGGCAACGAAGAGCATCGAAGCATTTCAAGCACGAGGCTCTACCATGCAGTTCCACGATCGCGTTTCGATTGACCTTGCCGACAACGGTGTGGCGCAAGTCCGCTTTACCCGCGGCGACAAGATGAATGCACTGGACCCGGTCCAGTTCGAGGCGATCCTCGAAGCGGGTGAGGCGCTACGCACCATGGAGGGGCTTCGCGTTGTCGTGCTGTCGGGCGAGGGGCGCGCCTTTTGCGCCGGCCTGGACCTCTCCAGCATGGCGAATGGCGGATCGAACCCGCAGGCCAAGCTCGCCGAGCGGACCCACGGAAACGCCAACCGCGCGCAGGAAGCCGCGATGACCTGGCGCAAGTGCCCGGTTCCGGTGATCGCAGCGGTGCACGGCGTGTGCTTTGGCGGCGGCCTGCAGATCGCCAGCGGCGCCGACATCCGCGTGGTCCATCCCGACACCCGCATGGCCGTGATGGAGATGAAGTGGGGCCTCGTGCCCGATATGGGCGGCTATGCGCTATGGCGCGGCCTCGTGCGCGACGACACCCTGCGCGAACTGACCTACACCAACCGCGAGTTCAACGGCGCCGAAGCGCTCGGCCTCGGCTTTGCAACCATGGTCGAGGACGACCCGCAAGCCCGCGCCACCGCGATCGCCGAGACCATCGCGAACAAGAACCCCGACGCCGTGCGCGGCGCCAAGCGCCTGTTCAAGGTGATGCACGAAGAAGGCGAAGACGCGATTCTGATGGCCGAAAGCGTCGAGCAGGACGGCATCATTCGCACCCCCAATCAGGTCGAGGCGGTGATGGCCGAAATGCAGAAACGGGCGCCGGTCTTCAACGGCTAAGCACAGAGCAGGGCGGAAACGCCAGCGCCGCCGGGGAGAGGAAACGATGGCTAACGACGCACCCAGGAGCTGCATCATCGGGGCTGGCTGTTCCGGCTTCACCATGGCCAAGCGGCTGGCTGACCATGGGCTTCCCTACGATTGCTTCGAGATGTCCGACGACATCGGCGGGAACTGGTATTTCAAGAACCCGAACGGGGCCTCGTCCTGCTACCAGTCGCTCCATATCGACACCTCGAAATGGCGGCTGGCCTTCGAAGACTTCCCGGTCCCGCAGGACTGGCCCGACTTCCCGCACCATTCGCAGTTGCTGCAATACTTCCACGACTATGTGGACCATTTCGGCCTGCGCGAGACGATTACCTTCAACACCGCCGTGACCGATTGCGAGCGGATCGAGGGCGGGCGCTGGCGGGTCACGCTGTCGACCGGTGAGCAGCGCGAATATGACGCGCTGTGCGTGGCAAATGGCCATCACTGGGATGCGCGGATGCCGGAATATCCCGGCAGCTTCGATGGCTACCAGGTCCATTCGCACAACTACACCGACCCCTTCGAGCCGTTCGACTTCCGCGGCAAGAACGTGCTGGTTGTGGGCGCAGGCAATTCGGCGATGGATATCTCGTCCGAGCTTTCGCAGCGTCCGCTCGCGAAGAAGCTGATGATCTCGATGCGCCGGGGGATCTGGGTGATCCCCAAATATTCCGATGGCGTGCCGATGGACAAGGCGACGCTGCCCGCCTGGATGCCGGCCAAGCTGGGCCGCAAGCTTGCCCAGATGAAGATCAAGAAGCTGATGGGCAAACCGAGCGACTACGGCCTGCCCGAACCGGATCACGAACCGCTTGAAGCGCATCCGTCAGTCTCGAGCGAATTCCTGCTGCGCGTCGGTTCGGGCGATATCCAGCCCAAGGGCGCGATCGATCGGCTCGATGACGACGGGGTTCTCTTCACCGATGGCAGCCGCGAACCAGTCGACGCGATCGTCTGGGCGACCGGCTACAACGTGACGTTTCCCTTCTTCCAGCAGGACGCGCTGACGCCGAAGGAAAACGTCTTCCCGCTCTACAAGCGCATGGTGAAGCCGGGTTTCGAGAATCTCTTCTTCCTCGGCCTTGCCCAGCCGCTCCCCACACTCGTCAACTTTGCCGAACAGCAATCGAAGTTGGTCGCAGCGGCGCTGACGGGGCGGTACGAATTCCCAGACGAGGGCGAGATGGCGCAGGTGATTGAGGCGGATGAACGCGCCTACCTCGGCCACTTCTACGACAGCCCCCGGCACCGCATGCAGGTCGACTTCGACAGCTATGTGCACGACCTGCTGAGCGAGATCGAGAAGGGCGCCAAGCGGGCAAAGCAGCCCGCTTAGGCGCGCCCGCCTCCTAGCCGAACACCGCCACGCATTGCATCCCGTCGAGGACCTGCTTGCCGTCCGCGTTCCACAGCCGCAGCCGTTCGCTCGAATAGCCATGCGCCGCGTGCTGGCTCGCGTTTTCGCTGAGCCACCAGCCGTCCGTCGTCTCCGGCGCAGGTTCGAGCAGGTTGAACGACCAGTTGATTGAGCTGATCGGCCCCTGACGCTGCATGGCGCGCATGGCGCCGGGCGGAAGGACGTCGCCGAGCAGGATTAGCTCGCTGACCGGATCGAGGCCCTCCCGGTCGGTCAGGCGCGCCCAGCGGCGCACCACGGGATCGCCGGGGCCGCGCATGTCCTGCGCGCGCTTGATCTCGAAATTGTTCTGGATGAACGCCGGGCCTTTGCCGCTCATGGCAAGCTCGGCCTCGTTAGGCGAACCGGGCCAGTCAGCCACCGGCGCGGCATCGTGCACGGCGTTCGCCTCGCGTTCGGTCCCGAACAGCCAGAAGGCGGTCAGCGTGCATTTGCCCTCGCACCAGATCTCGCTGCGTACCTGGGCCACATTGCGACCCTGCCGGACGATCTCGCGGCGCAACTCCACTTCCGGACCGGTCGGGGCCACGAAGGCGACCTGGGCAGCCCGCAGCGGCGGCAAGTCGGGGAAAGCGCGCACCGCGGCGGTATAAGCGATCAGTGCCGAAGCGCCGCCATAAAGCGTGCGCCCCTGCATCCAGTTCTCAAGCCCGGAAAAGCGCGTTTCGCCGCCGGCAGCGGTGATCGGATCGAGGAGATTTGCAATGCTCATAAGGCCCGACATTGCCGCTATCGCGCCACGCGTCCAGACTGACGTTACGTAAGGCGCGATCTGGCGATTGCCTTTGTGGAAGAGAATCGCTAGTGCCCCGCTTCCCGTCCGAGAGGGCGGGCGAGGCCCGATGGCGGAGTGGTTACGCAGAGGACTGCAAATCCTTGCACGCCGGTTCGATTCCGGCTCGGGCCTCCACTTCTCTGACGCAAGAGAATGTGCCGCTTTAGCTCAGTTGGTAGAGCACATCATTCGTAATGATGGGGTCACGTGTTCGAGTCACGTAAGCGGCACCACCAGTCTCAGCAGTAGTATCGGCCACGCCGGCAAATCGTCACTCTGTTCGCGGATAGTCATGCCTGTCCGCACGCCGATCAGCCGGTGCAGCAGCCTTCTACCGTGTCACAACGTCCCGGCTCATCGGGGCAAGCTTTGCAAGGAAGCGGTTTTGCGCAGCGAACGGGACGCCGTGTTCGCGCATCGCCTGCTGGAGGTTCTCGACCAGACGCTATCGGCCCTCCACTCGCTTCGAAACCTCGGAGTCCGCATAGCGCTCGACGACTTCGGGACAGGTTATTCCAGCCTGAGCTACCTGCGTCAGTTCCCGTTCGACAAGATCAAGATCGACCAGAGCTTCGTGCGCGACCTGGCGCAGCAGGGTAACAACGCCCATGCTGTTATCCGCGCCATCACGACCCTCGCGGATGCGCTGAGCATGGAAACACTGGCGGAAGGCGTCGAGGACGAGCAGCAATGTCAGATCCTGCGCGAGGAGGGTTGCGGTTCCATCCAGGGGTACCTGCTGAGCCGCCCTGTCCGCGCAGATGTGGTCCGCGATATGCTGGAGCAAAGCGTGCGGCAGAAGCTGCTCAAGGCCATGTAAAGGCAAGGCTGCAAGAGGCCGTATTGGGCCAAACACGCTGCGCCACTGCCCACCCAGAGTCCGAAATTTACATGACATTTCCGCAAGGAAAGTGTTACGCACCCGTGTTTCGAGAACGAAGAGCCCCGAGTCCAAAGGGGTCGTCGGATCGCTGATAACTACAGCTAGCGCGCGTGAAAGCGCGATGTTGGGGGGCGATCTGGATGGGCTTTGGCCAGCTTTGCGACGCATATTCTCGTGGCGGTACCGCCGTTGTTAAACTGCGGACCTCCGCGCTCCTGCTTGCAGGCGCAGCGGCACTGTCCCTCCCTGCTAGCGCGCTTGCGCAAGCCGTGCCGAGCCGGGGCGACCTGACCCCGCCACAAGCGCGCGAAACGGTTCGCCCGGCGACGACGCTCACTATCGACGGCGGACTGGAGCGCGCGCCTTGTGCGCTCGATGCGCCCGATCTTGCCGATATCAAGGTAACGCTGCGCGGTGTCCGTTTTGTCGGCGCGGAAAAGGCACCCGATGTGGCGCTCGCCGGGGCTTATGAAAACTACCTTGGGCGCGAACTGCCGATCTCGGTTCTGTGCGACGTGCGCGCATCGGCCAACCAGCGCCTGCAGGATGCCGGCTATCTTGCGACGGTCGAAATCCCGGCCCAGCGGCTTGCCAATGGCGATGCGGAACTCAGGATCGTGTTCGGGCGCGTCACGGCGCTGCGGGTTCGCGGGGAGGCAGGGCCTTCGGAAGCGCTGGTAGCCAGCTACCTCGAACCGATTACCCAGGACGAGGTCTTCAACACGCGGCGCGCGGAACGCTATCTCCTTCTGGCCGACGACCTTCCCGGCGTCGACGTGCGCCTTTCGCTAAGGCCGGCGATCGATGGGGCACCAGGCGAGCTGGTCGGCGACATCGCTGTCGTGCGCCGGCGCGGCGCGATCGATTTTAACGTACAGAATTTCGGCGCGAAGTCGCTCGGACGGTTCGGCGGCTTGCTGCGCGGGGAAGTCTACGACCTCACGGGTTTGGGCGACCGGACGAGCATCGCTCTCTTCTCGACGGTCGATTTTCACGAACAGCAGACGGTCCAGATCGGGCATGATTTCGCGGTCGGCGATCAGGGTGCGCGTATTTTCGGGCAGTTCACCTACAGCTGGACCGATCCCGACCTCAATCTGCCGCGTCTCGACGTGGAATCGGAAACGCTCTTTGCGACGCTTGGCGCATCCTATCCGCTGCTTCGCACGCGTAGCGAGTCGCATGTGGTCAGTACCGGCTTCGACTATGTCGACCAGGACCTTGAGGCGAACGGCGTCCGGCTGACCCGCGACCGGGTCCGGACGGTTTTCCTGCGGCTGGATTCGCAATACGCCGATCCGGACAGCATCGCCGGCGCCGGGGGCTATACCGCGTTCGAGCCGAAGATCGGTGCAAGCAGCTCGATCGAGATCCGCCAGGGGCTGGATGTCTTCGACGCCAGCCCCGATTGCCGGCCCGTCCAGCGCGCCTGCATCCGGGCGGGGGTCGCCCCCAACCGGATCGAGGCGGACCCGACCCCGCTGCTCGTGCGGATGGAGGGACAGGCGGACTATCGACCGATCCCCAATTTGCGGTTCTCGCTCGGTGCCAGCGCCCAGTTCACGAGCGATCCGTTGCCCGCGTTCGAGGAATTCTCGGCTGGCAACTACACCATCGGCCGGGGTTACGATCCCGGCAGCGTGCTGGGCGACAGTGGCTACGCGCTGTCCTTCGAAGTGGGCTTCGGCTCGCTTGCCCCCGATGGACCGGACAAGGTCGCCTGGGAGGGCTACCTCTTCACCGACATGGCCTGGGCCTGGAACGAGGATCCGAGCCGCTCGCCGCTCAACCCCGATCGCTTGTGGTCGGCCGGTGCCGGGGTGCGCTTTGCCTACGGCAGCGCGGTGCAGGGCGACATCGCCGTCGCCGTCCCGCTCGAGAAGCCGGACCTCGCCGTCGACCGCGGAGACGTGCGTTTCCTCGTCTCGCTCACCACTCGCCTTTTCCCCTGGAGGTTCTGACATGACCCGCTCGCACACGCGCCGCACGCCCCTGCTGCTTGGCGGAGCCGGTCTGGCGCTCGCCGCGGCGCTGGCCGCTCCGGTGGAAACCCAGGCCCAGGCCTTCAACGGCAATCCCTTTTTCGTGCGCGGAGGCGGGACCGTCGACCGTTCGGTCGCCGATCTCGACACGATCACGATCACGACCGCTACCGCCGTCATCGACTGGACGATGTTCGAGGACGGGTTCGGAAACGCGCTCACCTTCCTGCCCAACGGCCGGACCGCCATTTTCCAGGATGGTCCAGGACAGGGCGGCTTCGCGGTCCTCAACCGGATCTTGCCTTCGACCAATGGCAATGTCGTGGTGTTCGATGGCACCGTCATCTCGCGCCTGCAGGACGCGAGCGGCGGCTTTTCGAGCGGCGGAACGGTGGCGTTCTATTCGCCCTCGGGCATTCTGGTAGGCAGCAACGCGGTCTTCGATGTCGGCCAGCTACTCCTGACCACGCTGGATCCCAATCTCGACAGCTTCGAGAGTTACGCTTTCGGCGGTACGCTCGAACTGACGGGCACGCCCGGCACGACGGCTGGCGTAACCATCCGGCCCGGCGCCCAGATCATCGGTACGGGCGAGAACAGCTATTTCGCCGTCGCCGCCCCGCAAATCCTCATGCAGGGCGACGCCTACATAAACGGCTCCACCGCCTATGCGGCCGGCGAGCGGGTCAACCTGAGCTACGACAACGGGCTCTTCAACATCCAGATCCCTGTCGGCACCTCGGTTGCGACGCCGGTAAACCACACCGGTTCGACGGGCGGCCCGTCGAGCACGGGCACGGGCGACAACCATGTGATCTACGTGGTTGCCCGCGCGATCAATGACCCGGTTTCCATGCTGCTGAGCGGCAATCTCGGCTTCGACACGGCAGTGACGGCGGGGGTCGTAAACGGAGAGATCATTCTCTCGGCCGGCTACGATGTAAGCGGCACCTTCGTGTCTTCGAGCCTGGTGGACGAGAACGCGGTCGAGGAATCGATCTCGATCATCGGCAACACCAACCTGACGTCGAATGTGACCGCCTCGGCGACGGGCCGTTTCTCGACCAACAGCTTCAATGGGCCGATCAACTTTGCTGGCGACCTCACGGTGCGGGCGTCGCGCGAGATCGCGCTCATCGCCCAGAGCGCGCATGACCTGAGCGTTGGCGGCATCGCCACTCTTAACTCGCGTGGTACGATTGCGGCCAACGGTGACGTCACCGGCGGTGTCGTCACCCTGTCAGCGCGCGACGGAGCGCTCCTGTCGATTGCAGGAGACTTGCTGGCCGACGCCACACCCGACCAGCGCGATGGCGCGGCTTTCGGCGGCGATATCAGCCTGCTCGCCGACAACGGGACCTTGAGTATTGGCGGTTTCACCCGCCTGAGCGCACAGGCAAACAACCATTTCCCGTCAGGCGAGCTTGGCGACGGGCTTGGCGGGAACATCCTGCTGCGTTCGCAGAACAGCGGCGCCATCGACATTGGCGGCTACCTGATCGCTGACGCCAGCGCCTTCGGCAACGGGCTTGCTGGACGCCGGGCGCAAGGTGGCACGGTCCGGCTCCTGACCCGTACCGGCGGATCGATCGGGGTCACCGGCTTTGCCAATCTGTTTGCTCAGGCAAGAGGGGGAACTGCCGACGGCAGCGAGGGGGTTTTCGACGGCGGCGCCGGGATCGGCGGCCTGGTCGAGGTCTTCGCAAACACCGGCACGATCGATTTCGGCAGCGACCTGCTGTTGAGCGCCCAGGGCACCGGCGGCATTGGTGCGAACGGTCCGGGGGATTTCGGGGGTCTTGGCCAGGGCGGCCAGGTGTTCCTGCGGTCGATCGATGGCGAGATCAACGCCTTCGGTGGGACCACGTCTCTGCGCGCCAGTGGTTTCGGGCGAGAGGGCGGATCGGGCGGCGACGGCGTTGGCGGCCTTGCGCAAATCCTGGCTCGCGGCACTGGCACGATCGATCTTGCTGACGTCTCGATGGACTCAGATGGTGTCGGCGGCCTGGGGCTCGCGCTCGATGGCGTGGGCGGTTTTGGGCTTGGCGGCGAAGCGCTCATCATGACGCAGGACCTGGGCGATATCATTCTCGCTGGAAACGCATTCGTGAGCGCAGGCGCGACCGGTGGTGACGGTGCATCGGGCGGCAATGCCACTGGCGGCATCGCGGGCATCTACGCGCAATTTGGCTCCATCGTGATCGACGGCAGCGCAAATGTCTCGAGCTTTGCCCGCGGCGGCGCGGCCTCGGTCGGGTTTGGCGGCACGGGCGGCAACGCTCTTGGTGGCACCTCTTACATCCAAGCCGATGGTTCGCAGGATGCCGCGGCCATCATCACCATCGCAGGCGATGCGAGCGTGAACGCGAGTAGCGTCGGTGGACGCGGCGGCGACGGCGATGGCTCGACCATCACGGCTGGACGCGGCGGCGACGGAACGGGCGGCACCTACCAGGGCACTCCCGGCTCGGGAGGCGCTTTCCTGCTGGCCGGCCGTGACAATGGCACGCTTTCGATTGGCGGTTTCGCGTCGGCCTTCTCCTACGGCCAGGGAGGTGCGGGCGGCATCGGCGGCCTCGGCCAGACCGGCGGCGACGGTGGCACAGGCATCGGAGGCAGCGCGCAGGCAGGGACCTTCAGCGGCCTTGGCGATGGCTCGCTCGGCAATGGCCAGGCGCTGTTCCAGAGCCTTGGGGTGAGCGCGAACGGCCTTGGCGGCAGCGGCGGAGACGGCGATGCCGGGCTTGGCAACGGCGGGTTCGGCCAGGGCGGATTTGCCGCGGTGATCGCCCGCGATTCGCTGGTCGATGCGGTATCGATCTCGATGAATGCGAATGGCCTCGGCGGCTTCGGGGCAACCGGCGGCGATGCCCTGGGCGGCGAGTCGCGTCTGCAGGTCCTGTCGGGAACCCTCAATGCCGACGGCATTCAGGGGTTCGCGCAAGGGACTGGAGGAAGCGCCACCAGCGGCAACGGCGGTGCAGGCACGGGTGGGACGACGCGCATCGACGTCGATTCCGATCTCTCCGTCGCGGGATCGATCAGCCTCTACGCATCTGGCCGCGGCGGCTTTTCTGACAGCGGAGCCGGTGGTGCCGGACAGGGCGGCATCACGCGCCTCACCGCGCGATCGGGTTCGAACGTGCAGGTTGACAGCTTCGCCTTCCTCCAGAGCGATGGTGCGGGCGGGCAAGGCGCGACCGGAGGCGAAGGTCGGGGCGGATCTGCGCTTGCCGACATCATTGAGGGATCGAGCGCCAACTTTGGAGGCCTCAACCTCAACACGAGCGGCCGAGGTGGATTCGGCAGCGTTGTCGGAGGCCTTGGCGTCGGCGGGGATTCGCGCCTGCTTGTTCGCGACGCGAACCTCTCGGTCACCGGAAACACGATCATCACGAGCAGCGGCAATGGCGGTGACAGTTTCGACCAGGGCGATGGTGGGACCGGATACGGCGGGCGAGCTCAGGTCGTGGTTGATGGTGCGGATGCATCGATAGGCGGACAGCTGTTTGTTTCCGCATCCGGCAGCGGTGGGTTCACCAATTCTGCTTTCGGAGGCGATGGGGGCGACGGCTTTGGCGGGCGCTCGGTCGTTAGCGTGAACGGGAATGGCGACCGCCTGGGGACCTTGTTTGTCGGCGATACTCTTTCCGTGTCGAGCTTTGGCCAAGGTGGCCAGGGCGGGGATGGCGATGGGAATGGCATTGCGGCCGGCAACGGTGGGTCAGGGTCCGGTGGCCGCGGCGATCTTGCCAGCCTGATAGAGCCAAGTTTGGGGACCGGAGCGTTCCTGACCGTCAATGCGGATTATGGACAGGTGACCGTGTCCGGCTCCGCCTCGGTTAACAGCCAAGGCTTCGGTGGCCGCGGTGGTGATGCGCCGAATGGTTTTGCAGGCGGGAACGGCGGGGATGGTTTCGGCGGCGATGCTATCGTCGGTCTCACCAATCCGTCCGCTGGTGGCCCCCTTCTGGGAACATTGAGCTTTGGCTCCCTCAACGTTGGCGCCAGGGGCTCGGGCGGTTTCGGCGGAGTGGGTGACGACGGGCGCTATACCGGTGACGGAGGTGACGGTGTTGGCGGCTACGCCTTGGTGACCAGCCGAGGAGGATCGCTCTCGTCAGACACTGTCGGAGTGAACAGCAACGGCAGTGGCGGTTTCGGCAGCACCGGCGGCATGGGGATGGGCGGCCAGGCCGGCATGGCCACGAGTGTTGGTGGCACGATCGATGTCGGCAATTACCAGGCACAGGCTTGGGGCGTCGGCGGGCAAGGTCAGGACGGCCGCGGTGGCGATGGCACTGGCGGGATAGCCTTCCTCGGATTCCAAGATGGCACGACGACCATTACAGGCTTCGCGAGAGTCCAGGCCATCGGCGTCGGAGGTTCCTCATTCGAGGGTGACGGCGGCGACGGGACGGGCGGAACCGCCAATATCTCGATCTTTACCGGCCAGCCCGGCATCGGAAGCGTCGCCGGCGAAGCAAGCATCAGCGCCAATGGCTTCGCGGGCGCGGCCCAGTCAGCTACTGGCACTAGCGGCGTCGGTACCGGTGGGCTCGCTTATGCGCGGGCGCAGGCCGGCGGGCAGATGAGCTTCGGCGAGTTGAGGATCACAGCGGGCGGCATTACTGCCCTGGCTCCGGACGGCACGCAGGCTGGAACTGGCGTGGGCGGGCTCGCCCAGGTCTTCTCGCAGACGGGCGGCCAGATCTCGGCAGACTTCCTCGAGATGAACGCGGAAGGCGGCAATACGGCCGGTGTCTTCGAAATCCTCGCTACGGGCGGCAACATGGAGTTTGGGCAGATAGCGGCGCGAGCGCCGGGCGCCGTATCGGGCGGCACCTCGCGCGTTCAGGGCAATGGCAGCAGCATCTTCATCTCCAGCTTTGCGGACTTCGAAACCGTCGGTGACATCACCTTCAACACGGGCAACGGCGGGCTGATCGGCGGGCCGAGCGTGACCGACCCGACCGCCAGGTTCTTCATCGACTCGATGGGCACGGTCACCTTCACCGGCGACAACAACGACGCCATTACCTTCGGCGGGCAGGAGCTTTTCATCCGCGCACGCGAGGTGGACATTCGTGCAGGGGCCCGGATCGGGGCGGAATTCCTCGCCTTCAACGTCGTCGGGAACGACAATGTGACGGTGATCGGCGGCTTCGACGATACGCCGGGGTTCACCCTGACGTTGAACGAACTTGGCCGGATCGAAGCGGGCAACGCGCTCTTCGCGTCGTCCTTCGATGGCCTCGCCTCCGATGACATCTTGGTGCGCGACACCTTCGTATCGGGCTCGCTCGACGATGGTGTATCCAGCCTGGTCATGCTGGGCGGCGGCACCGTGCGGGTCGAAGGGAACCTGGTGTTCCAGAACGCGGCACCGACCGACACTTTCATCATATCCGCACCGCGGCTCGAGGTGGTAACGCCGGGCGGCATTTTCATGCTCGATCCACAAGGTACGCCGAGCGGGATATTCAATTTCCTTGGCAACGATTTCTGGATGGCCGATGCGGCCACAATCGACCAGCTCCGCAGCGACGTTGCGTTCGACGGACGCAACGATCTGCTCGCAAGCGTGGCAGCGGGCAGCGACAGCCCGATCGGCTACCTTGCAGCGGGGGATGTGTTGCTCGCGGTCGGCAACAGCCTGCTCGTGCGCAACACCGGTACGGCTTCCGAACCGGGAGGCATCACGGTCACCGGACAGCTCACGATCGGTGGCGGCTTCGACCTGTTCGGCACGGACACTGCGGGCACCGGTGATCCTGTTCCGATCGACGTCGTGGCTTTCGGCCGCCGCCTCAACGAGGACGGGACCTTCACGGTTGGCGAGGAGTTCTTCGCCACGGTCAACTTCACCAACCAGGACGATGGGGAGGGGACCCCGCTCACCGAATACGCCGAGGGCTCGCAGCTCAACAACTGCGATATCAACACGCTCGAATGCATCGAAATCGACACCGGTGGCGGAGGCGGCGGAGGCGGCGGAGATGATGGCGATGATGGGGACGACGGCGAAGAAGAGGAGAGGAAAGAGATCCTCGAAGAGGTCGAAGAAGAGGCACCTCAGGCCGCAGCCGTGACCACAGAGCCCGTCGCTTCGGCACCGGTCGAGCAGGCCGAGCAGGACACCAATGTGGAATTCGGCGCGGACTTCCCGGGCCTGCTCAACGCCTCGCTCATGACCGAGGAAAGCAGCATCGATGATCCGGTCGCGAGCGGCGGCGACATCGCGCTTTACGGTTCAAGCGAAGATGATGCCGATGGCGAGGAGGATGGCGATGAGCAGTAAGATCCTGACCTCTCTGGCAGCGTTCGGCGCGGCGGCAGCTGTCACGCTGGCGCCAAGCCAGTCCCTTGTCGCGCAGCCCTCGGGCGAGCGGCCGATCAGCTACAGCGACAGCTTCCCGATTGGCGGCAACGGCCTGTGCGAAGCGCAGATCATGCCGCCCAAGGCCGGGACCGGCCTGTTCGATCGCGGCTATTCGATCGTCTGCCGCGATGCGGCTGCGCCGGTCGGGACCTTGTGGGTTCTGCGCGGTGCTTCGGATAGCGATTTGCCCGCGCGCTTCCTGCCGGCAGCTCAGTGCCAGGCCGGTGAAGGCTCGGTTGCCCCGCAGGCGCTGAGCGATGGGACCAGCCTCGCGTGCTCCGACACGGAAACCGGCACGCGCCGCGTGCTGGTGGGCGGGACGGTTTCCGGCCGGCTCTACGCAGGGGAGGCGATCGAGGCCTATTCGGACGCGGTGCGGCTGGGCCTTGCCTCGCTGGTCGCGGATTCCCCGGTTGCCGGCGATGTCGAAATACCCCTGACCGAAACGGGCGATGCCGCCGCCTTTGCCCGCGCCCAGGCCCGTGCGCTGTCGGCCGACGCCGTCATCGCTGAAGCCTATCGCCGCAGCAACAGCGGGGCCTTTGCCGAAGCCGCCGAGTTCTTTGCGGAAACGGCTGCGAGCGCGGAAGGAAGCAACGCCACCGAAGCCCTGCTCAATGCAGCTCTGCTGCAGTCGAACCTTGGCAATTACGCTGAAGCCGAAAGGGGGTTTGCGACTGTACGCTCGCAAGTGGCCGGCGACGCCGTCCTGTCGCGGATGCTGCGCAATTACGAGGCGCTGGACGCTCTCAACCTTGGCGCACCGCAGGTCGCGCTCGACCGCCTGAACCAGCCTTTGCCGCCAAGCGCAAATTCGCGCAGCGCGCTCGAAGGCCTCGAAATCAGCGATGCGCTGGCCGCGCGCCTCTCGGCCGAGCAGCCGAGCGCGCTCGACACGATCGGCGGGCTCACGCCGCTGGAGCGGGCGGACCTGCTCGACGGGCAGACGTCCTACCTCAAGGCGACCGCGCTGCGCCTGCTTGGTCGCGACGCAGAGGCTCGCACGCAGCTTGCCGAGGCGGACCGGGTCCTTGCCAGCGTCCGCAACGGCACCGTCCGCTCGATCCTGTGGCTTCGCGCGCAAGTCTTGAGCGAGCTGGCTGACCTTGCCGAACGCCGCGGCGACATGGCGGCGGCGGAAGGGTATCACAACGAAGCCGTCACGCTGTTGGGAGCAAACTACCCGGGATCACCGGCGCTGCTCAGCAGCCGGGCGCAGCTTGCAGGCTTCCTTGCCCGCACCGACCGCCGTGACGCTGCGCTGGAAACCTACCGCTCGCTGGTCGACGAGGCCGGAGACAAGCCGGCGCCGGCGCTGCGGCGTTTGCTCGTCCCCTACTTCAACTTGCTGACGGAGAGCGGTGCGGCAGCAGATGGTGCGGCAGGCGACCTGTTTCTTGCCAGCCAGCTTTTGCAACGCCCCGGCCTTGCGCAGACGCAAGCCGTTCTCGCCCGCGAGTTGTCGGGGGGCAGCGACGAAGCCTCTCAGCTCTTCCGCAAGGCCGTCAATGTCGGCCGTTCGGTGGAGCGGATGCGAAACCAGGTGTCATTGCTCGAAGGGGAAGCTGCGGCCAATCCGCTGATCGCCGAACAGCTGGCGGCCAAGCGTGACGCGCTGGCCAAACTGGAAGCGCAGCAGCTGACCATCCAGAACCAGCTTGGCGAATACCCGCGTTTCCGCGCGGTCTCGGATAGCCGCGTGGCTCTGTCGGCCCTGCAGGAAACGCTTGAGCCCGGCGAAGGCTACCTCAAGCTCGTCGCGCTCGACGGGGCGACCTACGCTGTCTTCGCAACGCGCGAGACGGCCCGCGCCTACCGCACGGGTATCGACCCCGACACGCTGGAAGCGGAAGTCGCCGCTCTGCGCGCCACGATCGCCTATGTCGAAAATGGCCAGACGCTGACCTTCCCCTTCGATATCGAGAGATCGCGCGCGCTTTACCTGGCGCTGTTCGAGCCGGTCGATGCAGAGCTCAAGGCCCTGCGTCACCTGGTGTTTGAGCCGGACGGGGCCATGCTCAAGCTGCCGGCCAACCTGCTCGTCGCCGACGAGGAAAGCGTCGAGCGTTATGCCGAAAGGCTTGCCAGCGGCGGTGACGAATATGATTTCACCGGAACGAACTGGCTGGGCCGCAATGTGCAGATCACAACCACCGTGTCGCCCTCGGCATTCCGGGAAGTCCGGCGCGCACCGGGGTCTTCGGCTACGCAGGAGTATATCGGTTTCGGCAACAACACGCCTTTGGGCGAGGACCGGGGCACATTGGGCACCCGGTCCGCGCTATCTGGGGGCAGCGATTGTCTGTGGGCGCCTGCTGTCTGGGATTACCCGATCGCGCCGGACGAACTCTACACGGCTGCGCGCAGCTTGGGGGCGGCCGCCAGTGATGACCGCATCCTGACGGGCGACACCTTCACCGACACCGCCGTGCTGGGCATGGAGGATCTGGACGATTACCGCATCCTACACTTCGCAACCCACGGGCTCGTTACGGCACCTCAGCCCGAATGTCCGCCGCGCCCGGCGCTGCTGACTTCCTTCGGCGGCGACCAGTCGGATGGCCTCTTGTCCTTTGCGGAGATCTTCGATCTCAAGCTCGATGCCGACCTGGTCATCCTGTCGGCCTGCGACACAGCGGGTGCGGCAACGCGTGGCGCCTCGCGCGAGGCGGGGGTCAGTGGCGGCGGCTTTGCCCTCGATGGCCTGGTACGCGCCTTCGTCGGCGCCGGGGGCAGGACGGTCATCGCCAGCCACTGGCCGGTTCCCGATGATTTCAACGCCACCAATCGCCTGATCGACGGCTTCTTTGCGGCAGGGCAGGGCACCGATCTTGGCGAAGCCATGCGCGCTTCGCAGATAGCGCTGATGGACGATGCGGATACGTCGCACCCGTTCTATTGGGCGGCCTTTGCAATCGTGGGCGACGGCGCTGCCGAACTGCGCAAGTAACCGGGTAATCGCGGAGTCATTGAAGATTCATCGATTTCGGAGTATTAAGCGCCGTATGAGCAAAACCGACCCTAATGTAGCCTGGCGCCGGACTGGCGCTTGCCTGGCTGCCGCAGCCTTTGCGGTCAGCACGGTCGGTATCGGCGCTGCCCAGACCGGCCCTGCACCGATTCCTTCGGACACACCCGATGCGCTGGAAATTCCCGAGCTTTGGGATTGCAGCCGGATCGAGCCGGAATACCGCGATTGGCTTGACGCCGGGAACACGCCCGATAGCTGGAAATACGTCGGCAAGATCTACCGCGATGTCGAAGACGGCGACCTGTACAATTGGCAGGACTGGCTTGATTGGGCTGATGACGCCGGCTGCCTTCCGGGCGGCCTTACAAACACCACTCCCGGCGTGCCGGCCCCGGGGCTGATCGTCGCAGGCGTGGTAACCGCGCTGGGCGTGGGTGTCGTCGCGGGGAGCGGCGGATCCGGCAACAAGAGCCCGGGCTAACGAGCAGCCTTGCTCACCGAATGAAAAAGGGGCGGCCCGTGAGCCGCCCCTTTTCGTTTGCGCTTACTTCAGCGGCAGGATCTTCGAGATGATGTAATCCGCCGCTTCTTCCGGCGTCATCTCGACCGTGTTGACCCGGATCTCCGGATCCTCCGGCGCTTCATAGGGGCTGTCGATCCCGGTGAAGTTCTTCAGTTCACCCGAACGGGCCTTCTTGTAGAGGCCCTTCACATCGCGCTCCTCCGCCACTTCCAGCGGGGTGTCGACATGGATTTCGATGAACTCGCCGCCATCGATCATGTCGCGCACCAGCTTCCGGTCGGCCCGGAAGGGCGAGATGAAGGCGGTGAGGACGATGAGGCCCGCATCGGTCATCAGCTTGGCGACTTCGCCCACGCGGCGGATGTTCTCGATCCGGTCGCTTTCGGTAAAGCCGAGGTCCTTGTTGAGACCGTGGCGCACGTTGTCGCCATCGAGCAGGAAGGTGTGGCGGTTCATGATCGCCAGCTTCTTCTCCACCTCGTTGGCGATGGTCGACTTGCCTGAACCCGACAGGCCGGTGAACCACAGCACGCGCGGCGTCTGGTTCTTCATCTGCGCGTGGTGTTCACGCGTGATGTCGGTCGGCTGCCAGTGGACGTTCTGCGAGCGGCGCAGGCTGAAGTGCAGCATGCCTGCACCCACCGTGTGGTTGGTGATCTTGTCGATCAGGATGAAACCGCCGAGCGCGCGGTTTTCCGCGTAGGGATCGAACACGATGCGCTTGTCGGTGGTGATCTCGCACACGCCGATCTGGTTGAGATGCAGTGTCGAGGAAGCGAGGTGCTCCATCGTGTTGACGTCGATCTCGTACTTCGGCTCGGCGACGGTCACGCTGACCATCTGGGTGCCGAGCTTGAGCCAGTAGGCACGGCCCACGACCAGCGGTTCGTCGTCCATCCATACGATGGTGCTTTCGAACTGGTCGGCGACTTCGGGCGGACTGTCGGCTGTCGCCAGCACGTCGCCGCGCGAGCAGTCGATCTCGTCTTCGAGCGTGATGGTGACCGACTGGCCGGCCACGGCATCATCGAGCTCGCCATCCATGGTGACGATCGACTTTACCTTGCTGGTCTTGCCCGAGGGAAGCGAACGCAGTTCGTCGCCTGGCTTGACGGTGCCGGTTGCGATCTGGCCGGAGAAGCCGCGGAAGTCGAGGTTGGGGCGGTTCACCCACTGCACCGGCATGCGGAACGGCTTTGCCTGGCTGGCCGTGTTGTTCACTTCCATCGTTTCAAGATGGTCGATCAGGACGGGGCCGTCATACCAGCCGGTGTTGTCCGAACGGGTGGTGATGTTGTCGCCAGCAAGGCCCGACATCGGGATCGCCGTGAAGCTTTCGATACCGATGCTTTCGGCGAATTCCTTGTAGTCGGCGACGATCGCGTCGTACTTTTCCTGGTCGTAGCCGATCAGGTCCATCTTGTTCACCGCCAGCACCAGGTTCTTGATGCCGAGCTGGTGGCACAGGAAGCTGTGGCGGCGGGTCTGGACGAGCACGCCCTTACGCGCGTCGATCAGGATGACGGCGCAATCGGCGGTCGATGCGCCGGTCACCATGTTGCGCGTGTACTGCTCGTGACCCGGGCAGTCGGCAACGATGAACTTGCGCTTCTCGGTCGCGAAAAAGCGGTAGGCGACGTCGATCGTGATGCCCTGTTCGCGCTCGGCGGCGAGGCCGTCGACGAGCAGGGCGAAGTCGATCTCCTGCCCCTGCGTGCCGACCTTCTTGCTGTCGTTTTCGAGCGCGGCCAGCTGGTCTTCGAAGATCATCTTCGAATCGTAGAGCAGGCGGCCGATCAGGGTCGATTTGCCGTCATCCACGCTGCCGCAGGTGATGAAACGCAGCATCGACTTGTTCTGGTGCTGGTCGAGATAGGCCTCGATGTCCTCGGCAATGAGGGCGTCGGTCTTGTAGACGGGGTCGGTCATCAGAAATAGCCCTCCTGCTTCTTCTTCTCCATCGACGCGTCACCCGCGTCCTTGTCGATCACGCGGCCCTGGCGCTCGCTGGTGGTGGTGAGGAGCATTTCCTGCACCACTTCCTGCAGCGTGGCAGCTTCGCTTTCGACAGCGCCGGTCAGCGGGAAGCAGCCCAGCGTGCGGAAGCGGATCGAGCGTTCGGTGATTTCCGGGCGGTAGCCCATGACCTTCTCGAGACGGTCGAGATCGTCGGCCATGAACAGGCCGCCCTCGTGCTCGAACGTCGGGCGCTTGGCGCTGAAGTAGAGCGGCACGATCTCGATGTTCTCCGCCATGATGTACTGCCAGATGTCGAGCTCGGTCCAGTTGGACAGCGGGAACACGCGAATGCTCTCGCCCTTCTTCTTGCGCGAATTGTAGAGGTTCCACAGCTCGGGGCGCTGGTTCTTCGGGTCCCAGCCGTGGCTGGCGGTGCGGAAGGAGAAGATGCGCTCCTTGGCGCGGCTCTTCTCCTCGTCGCGGCGGGCGCCGCCGAAGGCCGCGTCGAAGCCGTACTTGTCGAGCGCCTGCTTGAGCCCTTCGGTCTTCCACATGTCGGTGTGGAGCGGGCCGTGGTCGAACGGGTTGATGCCGCGTTCCTTGGCCTCCGGGTTCTGGTGGACGATCAGCTCCATGCCAGCTTCTTCCGCGCTTTTCTCGCGCAGGGCGTACATGTCCTGGAACTTCCAGGTCGTGTCGACATGCATCAGCGGGAAGGGCGGCGGCGAGGGGTAAAACGCCTTCTTGGCGAGGTGCAGCATGACGGCGCTGTCCTTGCCGATCGAATAGAGCATTACCGGCTTTTCCGCTTCGGCAGCCACTTCACGCATGATGTGGATGCTTTCGGCTTCGAGCCGCTGGAGGTGGGTCAGTGTCTTCGCGTCGATCATGTATAGGCTCCGCAAGTCTCGCAGCGGGCAATACCGCAGCGCAGCATGAATGGACCTCCCATATGGGAGGTGCTACGATCCGCGCATGCGTATTCCCAATCTTGGTGAGACCGAGCTGCTCGTGCCCCTGCATTCGGGCATGTTCGAGCAGCCGATGTGGCTCTCTTTCCTGCGCCAGCTGCGCCGTGCCTGCGCGGCCGATTCGGTGATGATCCGGATCAGCGGGGCGGGCGAGAGCGAGGACATTACTTTGCGAGATGGCGATCCGCTCGATCTCGGCAAGGCGGGCATGCGGGACGGCCGCGTCTACTCCGGCGCGGAGATCGGCAGTACCGCCGAAACGCTGCGCGCCATCCGCGTCGAGGCCGAAGCGCTATCTCTGACCCTTGCCGTCCATGCACCCGGCGCGCCGGGAGCCGAGCTGGCGAGCCTCCTGTCGGCGCTTGCCCCGCATTTGCGGGTCGCGCTGCGGGTGCTCGCCTCGCTCGAACGCGAACGCAGCCGTGCCTCGGTCAGCGCCGAGGCGTTCAGGCGAATGAATTTCGGCTGGATCGCGATCGACGAGCGCTGCCGGATCGTCGACTGCGATCCGCAGGCGCAACGCTTCCTCGAGCGCTCGGGCGCCTTGCGCAAAGGGCCCTACGACCGCCTCATCCCCTCTGCCCCCGCGGTCGATCGCCAGTTGACGGCGCTGGCCAAGGCCATGGCCGCTGACCGCCGGCATCGTCCGCGCGCGATCAATATCAGCCAGGATCCCTGGATCGATATCCTGGTCGCGCCGATGCGGCTCGACGCGCTGGCAGGCGAAGGGCGCGCCGTGGCTGTCGTCTACCTTCGCGGTGACCGCTCATCGAGCGCCGACCGGCACGAGCAGCTGGTCGACCTGTTCGACCTAACGCCCGCCGAAGCGCGGCTGGCGTGGTCGCTGGCGCAGGGTCTCTCGATTGCCGAGGCGGCCGAGGCGCACGGCCTGACGCTGGAGACGGCGCGCTACTACTCGAAGAAGATCTACGCCAAGACCGGCGCGCGCGGACAGGTGGACCTGGTGCGCAATATCCTCACCGGGGTACTGGCGCTGGCTTAATCGGTGCGCGCGGTGAGATCGGGCCAGAAGTGGTCGGCCCCGCGCGCGATCACGTCTTTCCCCAGGCGGCGCGCCCAATAGGCGTCGTTCCCGAACTCGGACCGCCACTGCCACAGGGGCCGGGTCAGGTCGTGCAGCGCGTATTCCTGCGTGAAGCCGATGGCGCCGTGAACCTGGTGCGCGACCGTAGTGCCCACTTCGACCGCGCGGTTCGCGCGCAGCTTGGCGGCAGCGATTTCGAATTCCGCATCCCCTTCATCGAGCGCCTGCGCGGCCCCGACAGCGGCGCAATTCGCCGCCGCCGCCTCGCAGGCGAAGGTGGCGAGTGATTGCTGCACGGCCTGGAACTTGCCGAGGGGGCGCCCGAACTGCTGGCGGTCGTTGACGTAGCCCACCACCATGGCGAGCGCTGCGTCGAGCGCGCCGGCAATCTGCGCCGCGCGGGCAAAGGCCATGAGGTGGAAGAACCGCTCGTCTTCTTCAGCGGCGATCCGGGCAACGACCATCCGCGGCAGATCGATGCCAAGCCCATGGTACCCGGCGAGCCGGAACACGGTCAGCGCATCGAGCCAGGTGCCGCCGAAGCCTCCATCGGCCTCGGACACCATGAGCAGAGGCAAGCCAAGTTCGTCGAGCCGGTCGCCATCGCGCTCTGCCGTGGCACCCGGCCCGAGTTCGGCGAACAGCGGATCGGCCGTTTCGGCCAGCATGCGGCGGGTGTCGCTCATCCCAGAGTCCTTCATCGAAGCCCCAGCCCCCGGGCAATGATGCCCTTGATGATCTCGCGTGTCCCCCCGCGCAGCGAAAAGCTGGGGCTGACCTGGAGAAGGTAGAAGCACACGGCGCGCAGCGCGGCGCTCTCGTTGTGCCCGAAATCGACCGCGGCCTGGACCAGCTGGGGAATCGCCTGCTCGTAGGAATTGCCAAGGTCCTTGACCATGGTTGCCTCCAGCGCCGGGTCTTCGCCGCGCGCCAGTTTGGCCGCTACCGAGGCGCTCATCAGGCGCAGCGTCCAGGCCTCTGCCGCGAGCCGTCCGACCAGCTCCTCCAGCGCGGGGTTATCCTGGGGCCCGGCATAGCGAACGAGCTCGAGAAACAGCGCCATCGAGGACAGGTAACGCTCCGGGCCAGATCGTTCGAGCGAGAGTTCGGCGGTCGCCTGCTTCCATCCCTCGCCTTCCACGCCAAGCAGGGCGCTGTCGGGCAGGCGGACGTCCTCGAAGAACACTTCGTTGAACTCGTGCGCGCCGGTGAGATCGATGATCGGCTTCACGCTGACGCCTGGGGCATCCATCGGGATGACAAGCTGCGAGAGGCCCGCTTGCCGCTCGCTACCCGCTTCGGTGCGCACCAGTGCGATCATGAAATGGCTGACATGCGCGCCGGTGGTCCAGACCTTTTGGCCATTGAGCACCCAGCCATCGCCATCGCGCCGCGCGGCGGTGCGGACCGAGGCAAGATCGGATCCCGATCCCGGCTCGCTGAGGCCGATGCAGGCGAACGCCTCGCCGCGCGCAATGGCCGGGACCCAACGCTCTTTCAGCTCGTCATTGCCGAGGCGCAGTAGCAGCGGCGCGCTTTGCCGGTCGGCGATCCAGTGCGCCCCGACCGGTGCGCCGGCCGCCAGCAGCTCCTCGATCACCACATAGCGTTCGAGCTGGCTGCGTTCGTGGCCGCCGTATTCCTTTGGCCAAGTCATGCCGAGCAGACCCGCTTCGCCCAGCCGGCGGCTGAACGCGGGATCGGCCTTGGTCCAGCTGTTGGCGCGGCGCACCGGATCCGGCTCGCCATGCTCGGCCACCAGCGCGCGGACCTGCTCGCGCAGGGCAGGGGCGGTATCGGGCCAATCGACCACTTCGGTCGCGAATGTCTGCATCGAAATCCTCTCTCGCCCGTACCTCTCACCAATTTACCGCCGCACCGCAAGACCCGTTGCATCGAGCAACGAATCCCGACAGTGTGCGGGAGAGAGACGAATCCCCCCGGAATCGCGAGAGGAGAGAGACAATGACCGACTACAAGAACCTGATCGACGGTGAGATGGTCGACAATGGCGAGTGGCTGGAGGTTCTGAACCCCGCCAACGAACAGGTGGTCGGACGCGTGCCGGCATGCGGCAAGGACGAGCTCGACCGCGCCGTCGCCGCCGCCCGCCGCGCCTTCAAGGACTGGAAGAAGACCAGCCAGGAAGAACGCCAGAAGGTCGTCCAGGGCATTGCCGCCGCGATCAAGGACAACGCTGACGAGCTTTTCCGCCTCCTGACGACCGAGCAGGGCAAGCCGCACGCGCAGGCGCAGCAGGAGATTTACGGCGCTGCCGGTCTTGCCGCCGCGCAGTCGACGCTGACGCTCGACGACGTCATCAACCAGGACGATGACACGCGTCTGTCGCGCACCCGCCGCGTTCCGGTGGGCGTGGTCGGCGGCATTGTGCCGTGGAATTTCCCGATCATGATGGCGATCCAGAAGATCGTGCCCGCGCTGGTCGCCGGCTGCACCATCGTGCTGAAGCCTTCGCCCTTCACGCCGCTGACCACGCTGCGGATTGCCGAGCTGATCAAGGACGTGGTCCCGGCAGGGACCGTCAACATCATCACGGGCGAAGACAATCTCGGTCCGATGATTACCGAGCATCCGGACATCGACAAGATCACCTTCACCGGCTCGACCGCTACCGGCAAGAAGATCATGGAAGGCGCCAGCGGCGATTTGAAGCGCATCACGCTTGAACTCGGCGGCAACGACGCCTCGATCGTGCTGCCGGATGCCGATGTCGAGAAGGTGGCTGAACAGCTGTTCTGGTCGAGCTTCTCCAACGCCGGCCAGGTCTGCATCGCGGCCAAGCGTGTCTACATCCACCAGGACATCTATGACGATTTGTCCAAGGCGATCGCCGAATACGCCAAGACCGTCGTCGTGGGCGATGGCTCGCAGCAGGGCACGGGCGTCGGCCCGATCCAGAACAAGAAGCAGTACGAGCGCGTGCTGGAGCTGATCCAGGACGCCAAGGACAATGGCTACAAGTTCCTTACCGGCGGCGACAAGGATCCCTCGGGCACAGGTTATTACGTGCCGATCACGATCCTCGACAATCCGCCCGAAGACGCGCGCATCGTGGCCGAGGAACAGTTCGGTCCGGTCATGCCGCTGATGAAGTTCGAAAGCGTTGATGAAGTCATCGAGCGCGCGAACAATTCGGAATACGGCCTTGCCGGCGCGGTCTGGACCAAGGACACCGAAAAGGGCGTCGAGATTGCCGAGCAGCTCGAAACCGGCACGGTGTGGATCAACGAATTCATGCAGCTGTCGCCCTTCGCACCTTTCGGCGGGCACAAGCAGTCGGGCTTCGGCGCCGAATACGGCATCGATGGCTTGAAGGAATTCACTTATCCGCAGGTCATCACGGTCAAGCGCGACGCGGCCGTCTGATAGGGTCTCCTAGTCCGGGCGGGGCGGGCCGAAGCCTGCTCCGCCCGGTGTCAGGATCACAAAGGCATCGCCGGGCTTCATGTCGGCCGACCCGGTCGCGCCGATTTCCTCGCACGTGCCGTCGGCCCGCTCGACCCAGTTGCGTCCCGGCGCTGCATCGACCCCACCACAGATGCCCTTCGGCGCCACTTCGCGCCTGTTGGCGAGCATGTTGGCGCGCATCGCTTCGAGGAAGGTGATGCGCCGTTCGACGCCGTTTCCGCCGGAATATGCGCCTTCCCCGCCAGAGCCTTCGCGGATGGCGAAACGATCAAGCCTCACCGGTAGCCGTGTTTCCAGGATCTCCGGGTCGGTCAGGCGCGAATTGGTCATGTGCGTCTGGACCGCGCTGGTGCCCGGATGGTCTATTCCAGCGCCCGAACCGCCGCATATCGTCTCGTAATACTGGTGATCGGAATTGCCGAAGGTGAAGTTGTTCATCGTGCCCTGGCTCGGCGCCAGCCGGCCGGTCGCGGCGAACAGCGCATCGGTGACCACCTGGCTCGTCTCGACATTGCCGGCCACGACGGCTGCGCCGGGATTTGGATTGAGCATGGAGCCTTCCGGCACGACCAGCTCGATCGGGCGGAGGCACCCGTCGTTCATCGGGATCGCGTCGTCGATCAGCGTGCGCACGACATAGAGTGCGGCGGCCCGGGTGATCGACTTGGGCGCGTTGAAGTTGCCGGGCAGCTGGTCGCTTGTGCCCGAGAAATCGAAGGTTGCCGCGCGCCGCTCGCGGTCGATCCGGATGGAGACCTTCACTACCGCGCCGTTGTCCATGGGATAGGCAAACGCGCCGTCCTCCAGCCGGTCGAGCAGGCGGCGCACGCTCTCTTCGGCGTTGGCGAGGACGTGATCCATGTATGCGGTGATCACCGCTCCGCCCTGTTCGCGCGTGGTTGCCGCGAGCAATTCCATGCCCCGCGTGCAGGCGGCAAGCTGGGCTCTGAGGTCCGAAAGGTTGCGGTCCGGATTGCGCGCCGGATGGGTTGCCGAGGCGAGCAGGGCGCGCATCTCTGTCTCGCAGAAGCGCCCTTCGTCGACGAGCAGGACGTTGTCGATAAGGACGCCCTCGTCCTCGATCGTGCGGCTTTCGGGCGGCATGGAGCCGGGCGCGATGCCGCCGATGTCCGAATGGTGCCCGCGCGCAGCGACAAAAGCGTCGGGTTCGGCGCTTTCGGCCTCGAAGAACACCGGCACGATGACCGTGATGTCGGGCAGGTGCGTGCCGCCGCGATAGGGGTCGTTGAGGACATAGGCATCGCCGCGCTTGAAACCGCGCCCGTCGCGCGCAGCGCCCCGCGCCTCGATGACCCGCGCAACGCTGTCGCCCATGCTGCCGAGGTGCACCGGGATGTGAGGTGCGTTTGCGATTAGAGCGCCTTGGCGATCGAACAGCGCGCAGGAGAAATCGAGCCGCTCTTTGATGTTCACCGAAGTGGCGGTGGCTTGCAGGACAACGCCCATCTCCTCGGCAATCGCCATGAAGAGGTTGTTGAAGATCTCGAGCCGGACCGGGTCGACTTGCGTTCCGACGGCGGCCGCGCGTTCGGCGGCTTGGGCGCGAGAGAGGACGAGGCTGCCATCCTCCGCGCGGGTCGCTTCCCACCCCTTCTCGATAACCGTGGTGGATGACGGGTCGATGATGAGGGCGGGGCCCTGCACGCTCTCCCCCTCCCGCATCGAAGCGCGGTCGCGCGTGGGCCAGCTGCCCGAGGCTTGCGCGCGGACCTCCGCGGGCTCCGCAACCGCCTCGCCAAGGCCGCCCGCCGATCCGCTGGCTTCCACGCTCAGCGCTTCGACAATGATCGGCGCCTCTTCATCGGAATAGCCGAAGCGCTGGCGATGCAGGGCGCGGAAATCGCTCGCCATGGCGTCGCGTTGGCCGCAGGCGATGGTCAGCAGGCTGTCGCTGCCTTCGAAGCGCAAGCGCGCGCTGCGGGTAAGGGTGATCGCGCTTGCCGGAATGCCCTGACCGACCAGCGCTGCCCGCGCCTCCTCTTCCAGAGGCTTGAGCGCTTCGGCGAGGTCTTCGCTGAGCGGACGCACGAGGCTTGCCTCGCGGATCACCTTCATGGGTGCGATGCCGATGCCATAGGCCGACAGGATGCCTGCCAGCGGATGGACCAGCACCGTCTCCATGCCCAGCGCATCGGCCACACGGCACGCGTGCTGCCCGCCCGCACCGCCAAAGCAGGCGAGCGCGTAGGCCGTCACATCATGCCCGCGTGCTACGCTGATCTTGCGGATCGCGTTGGCCATATTGTCGACCGCGATGGCGAGGAAGCCTTCGGCGATCTCCTCGAGCGACGTTGTCTCGGGAAGGCGCTCGGCAATCTCTTCCAACCGCTGCCGCGCGGCGTCCCTGTCGAGCGGTGCGGTGCCGTCCGGCCCGAAGACATGCGGGAAGAAGGCGGGGTCGATGCGACCGAGGAAGAGATTGCAATCGGTGACCGTCAGCGGGCCGCCCTTGCGGTAGCAGGCCGGGCCGGGATCGGCGCCGGCGCTGTCCGGACCGACGCGGAAGCGCCCGCCGTCGTACTGGCAGATCGAGCCGCCGCCCGCCGCGACGGTGTGGATATGCATCATCGGCGCGGCCACCCGCACGCCGGCGACAACGCTGTCGCCGGTCAGCTCGTAATCGCCGGCGTAGTGGGCGACGTCCGTGCTCGTCCCGCCCATGTCGAAGCCGATCAGCTTTGTGTGCCCGAGCGGCGCACTGGCGGCGACCATGCCGACAACGCCGCCTGCCGGGCCTGAAAGGATGGCGTCCTTGCCCCGGAAGGCGCCGACTTCGGCCAGTCCTCCGTTGGACTGCATGAACCGCAGGGCTCCGGTTTCAGGCAGGCCTCCTTGCAGCCCGTCGGTGTAGCGGCGCAGCACCGGGGACAGATAGGCATCGACCACGGTCGTATCGCCCCGCGGGACGATGCGGATGAGCGGCGCGACCTCGTGGCTGACGCTGACCTGCGTGAAGCCGGCTTCGCGGGCGAGGGCGGCCAGGTGCTCCTCGTGATCGCGGTAGAGCCATCCGTGCAAAAGGACGATGGCAAGTGCGTCGAAGCCGTCCTGGCGGAGCTGTTCGAACTGGGCGCGGGCCCGGTCGTCATCGAGCGGTGTCAGCACCTCGCCAGTCGCCGAAACCCGCTCGGAAATTTCGATCACATGGCTGGGAAGCTGCTCGGGCAGGACGATATGCCGCGCAAAGATATCCGGCCGTGCCTGGTTGCCGATCCGCAGAGCGTCGCGGAAACCCTCGGTAATCGCCAGCGCAAGGCGCTCGCCCTTGCGTTCCAGCAGCGCGTTGGTGGCGACCGTCGTGCCTACGCGCATCTCGGCAATCGGCCCTTCGCCGTGACGCTGCATCAGGCGGCGCACCGCCTCGCTCGCGGCATCGGCGTATTGGCCCGGATTTTCGGACAGCAGCTTGTCGGTGACCAGCCGGCCATCGGGCGTCAGCGCGACGACATCGGTGAACGTCCCGCCACGGTCGACGGCGAAACGCCAGGCTCCAGATGCGCTACCGCTGCTCATGCCTGCCGGATTTGCACGCCCGGCGCGGCAATACAAACGCTTCCTGCGGCAAAAAATCGAGGCAGGGCAAGGTTATCGGTGCAGCCCCTTACTCCGCGTTAACCATTTTTCGATAGCCCCTGACGCTGCGGAATACGGGGCTTGGGCCCCGCGCAAATGGGGGGCATCGATGCAGCAGTCCGATCGCGCGCAAGCGCAGCACACAAAGCACTCTTCACCTGTCGACGAATGGACCCGCGGCTACGTCGCACCCGGTTTCGAACCGGTAGCGAATGCCTTTGCTTCCGCGATCCAGGCACAGACGGCGCTGGGGGCGGCCTGCACCATCATTCACCGGGGCGAGATAGTGGTCGATCTCCAGGGCGGCTGGCGCGAAAAAGCGCGCACGCAGGCCTGGCAGTGTGACGACATCGCGCTCGTCTATTCGCTTACCAAGGGCCTCACTGGCATGGCCGCTGCCGTCGCCGTGTCGCGCGGCCTGTTCGCCTATGACGAGCCGGTGGCCGACATCTGGCCCGAATTCGCCGCGCATGGCAAAGGCTCGATCACTGTAGGCGAAGCCCTGTCCGAACAGGCGGGCCTTGCCGCGATTGATCACAAGCTCACCCTCGACGCGATCGGTGACGAGGAAACCATCTGCGCCGCCATCGCGCGCCAGAAACCCAATTGGGCGCCGGGCCGCTATTCGGGCAACCACGCCTACACGCTGGGCTGGATCGCCAGCGAGCTGATCCATCGCCGCGACCCCGAAGGGCGCCGCCTACCGTGCTTCTTCAACGAGGAGATCGCAGGCCCGCTCGGCGCCGATGTCTTCCTCGGCCTGCCCGACAGCTTCGAGCGCGAGCGGATCGCGCGCATCCAGGGCTTCGGGCTGCAGGATCTCTTCATCCACCACACGACCATGCCCTGGCCGCTAACCTTCAAGATGTGCCTGCCGGGGACGCTCGCCTTCCGCACGCTCAACAACCCGCTGATCCTAGAAGGGCCCGGTGCCCTCGATTGCGAGGCATTCTGGCGCGTGGGTCAGGGCGCTGCCGGAGGCATGGCGTCGGCCCGCGGGCTTGCCGCGCTCTACAACGCCTTTGCCGAAGGCGGGGAGGCGCTGGGCGTCACCGATGAGGTGATGGACACGCTCAAGCAGGGCCATGCCTATCCCAGCGGCGGCCTCAAGGACCAGATCCTCACCGCCGACATGTATTATTCCTACGGCTTTGAAAAACCGTTCAGCGAGTGGGAATACGCCCGCACCCGCAGCGCCTTCGGCAGTTTTGCCGTGGGCGGCAGCCTAGCCTTCGCCGACCCCGACGACGGCGTGGCCTACGCCTGGATCACCAACCAACTCGGAACCGGAAAATGGGACGATCCGCGCGAGAAAATCGTGCGCGACGCCTTCTATGCCTGCCTGGAGATGAACGCATGAGCATTGCCCAGATCGTCCTGTCGGACCTCCACCTCGGAGCGCGCGACAGCTTGCTGACCCATGTCAACGCAGCGAGCGAGATCATCGATGGCCCCTCCAGGGTCCTGTCCGCCTTTGCCGAAGGCCTCAAGGCGACCCTTCGCGCAGATGAGAAACCCCAGCTGGTTCTGCTCGGCGACGCGCTCGATCTTGGCCTGTCGCCCTTCGGCGATGTGTCGAACAGCTTCCTCCAGCTGCTTGATGCCTTCTTCCCGAAGGATGGCCGCGAGCTGTTCAGCCGCGAGATCGTCTATGTGGCGGGCAATCACGACCACCACCTGTGGCGCATGGCGCAGGATCACTGCTTCATCAACGCGCTTCAGGGCGGCGAAATCCCGCGCGACCTCGAACATGTGACCAAGATCATCGGCCGGCCCAACCACACCTGCCGCCTGATGGAATCGCTGATCGCCCACCGCCCGCATCTCGCCGGTGCCAGCGTGCGGATCGCCTATCCCAACTGGGGCCTTGCCGACAAAGACAGCGGCCGGGCGGTGGTCATGCACCACGGACACTACCTCGATGGCATGTACCGCGCCTTGTCGAACCTGCGCGGTTTCCTTGAGAATGGCGAAGCGCGCCCTGCCACCATGCACCAGCTCGAGGCCGAGAATGGCCCGTGGATCGACTTCCTCTGGTCGGACCTCGGCAGCGCGGGCGAAGTCGGCGGCGATGCGGGATCGCTCTACGCCACCATGCTGAGCGCCGGAGCGAGCCATGACTTTGCCGAAAGCATGGCGCGCCGGATCACCGGCGGGCTCAATTCCAAGCTCGGCATCAATCCCAAGATGCAGCTCAAATACGGCATTTCGATCGAGAACCTGATCCACGCCGGCGTCGACCTGACCGCCGGCCGCGCCGCTGAGCGCCAGCGTGACGGCTACGGCCATGTGCTGGGCGAAGCGGAGATTGAGGACATCGGCTGGTACCTGTCCACCCCGATGGCAGCGCAATTGCGAGACGAGCTTGGCGATCTGCCGCGCGAACTTAATTTCGTGTTCGGGCACACGCACAAGCCGTTCCAGGACGAGCTCAGGGTCGATGGCTATGAACTGCCGGTCGGCGTCTTCAACACTGGCGGCTGGGTGCTCGACGAGCCGACGCTGATGCCGGTGCAGGGCTGCGCTGCCATGCTGGTGTCGGATGACCTTGAAGTGGCCTCGCTGCGCCTGTTCAACGATCCGACCGACGGCACCATGGCTCCGGTCCGGGTGGAGGGTAGCGGGCGCGTCTCGCGCCTCGCCGACGAAGCAGGCGAAGCGGTGGCGCGCGCCGCCGATGTCTGGGCGGATTTCTCCCAGATCGTGCACGGCCGCATCCAGCACGAGGCGGATGTGAAGGTCCGCGCCATGCTCGACAAATCCAACGACGTCCTGCGGGAGGCAGCCGAATGACCATGCAAAAGCGCATCGCGAAGAGCCTCTCCAAGGCCAAGTCGCATTACACCGTCCTAGTCATCGGTTCGGGCTACGGGGCCGGTGTCGCCGCCTCACGCCTCGCGCGCGCCGGGCAGGATGTCTGCGTCCTCGAACGCGGCAAGGAACGTCTGCCGGGCGAGTACCCGAACAAGCTTTCCGAAGCGCAGGACGCGGTCCAGATCAACGCCAAGGGTGGCCGCATCGGCGATCCTGATGCGCTGTTCGAAGTGCATGTGAACGATGACCAGTACGCGCTGGTGGGCTGCGGGCTCGGCGGCACGTCGCTGATCAACGCCAACGTTTCGCTCGAGCTCGACAAGCGTCTGCTCGACGAGGCGCACTGGCCGGCTGCGTTCCGCGACCATGCGCAGGAAATCGATCCCTATTACGAACGCGCGCGCGAAATGCTCAGCCCCAATCCCTATCCCGACAGCCACCCGGCGCTCGGCAAGCTGGAGGCGCTGGAGCATTCGGCCAAGACCATGGGCGAGCGGTTCTACAAGACGCCGATCAACGTCACTTTCGAAGATAAGCTCAACAAGTTCGGCGTGCCGCAGCCCGCCTGCACCAATTGCGGCGACTGTGTTTCGGGCTGCAATGTCGGCGCGAAGAACACGACGCTGATGAACTACCTGCCCGATGCGGCGAACCACGGAGCGGACATCTTCACGCAGGCCAAGGTCCTGTGGGTCGAACGCGAAGGCGAGCGCTGGCGCGTCCACCTCGAACCCAATGGCAAGGATGCAGCGAAGGGGCCGGCAAGCATCACGGCCGACCACGTCATCCTCGGAGCCGGTGCTATCGGCTCGACCGAGATCCTGCTGCGCTCGCGCGAGAAGGGCTTGCCGCTTTCCGACCGCCTTGGCGCAGGCTTCTCGGGCAATGGCGACGCGCTGGGCTTTGCCTACGACAGCTATCTCAAGGCCGAGAAGGACGGTGATACGCTCACCGCAAAGCCGCTTTACGCCATGGGCGTGGGCGCGGCCGATGTGACCAAGGAAGCGTACCCCGGTCCCTGCATCACCGGCGTCATCGACATGCGCGGCACGCAGGATGTGACCAAGGGTCTGGTCGTGGAAGAGGGCGTTGCGCCCGGCATTCTCGCCGGCGCGCTGGCTCCTGCTTTCTTCTTCGGTGAGGCGCTGGCCGATGGGTTTACCCGCTTCGGCATGGACCAGGTCAAACCGCGCCTGCTCGATGCGAAAGCGATGGGCGAGGCGGTCCAGACCGATCCGGGAAGCATTGCCGATTGGGCCTACAAGGGCCCGATGGCGCGCACGCAGATCTACCTCGTGATGAGCGTCGACGATTCCGGCGGGCAGCTCGCGCTCGAAGATGACCGCATCGCGATCCACTGGAAGGGCGCGGGCGAGCAGCGCAGCTTCCGCCGCGATGATGACACGATGCGCGAAGTCGCCGAGGCGATAGATGCGCAGTATTTCTCCGACCCGCTGTGGAGCGATCCCTTCGGCAAGAAGCTGATCACCGTGCACCCCATCGGGGGCTGCAGAATGGGCGATGACGCCTCACTTGGCGTGGTCGATGACAGCTGCCGTGTGTTTGCGGGCACTGATGGCACCAAGGTGCATGAAGGCCTCTACGTGTGCGACGGCGCGGCTCTGCCGGGCGCAGTCGGGGTCAATCCGCTGCTGACCATCACGGCAGTGGCCGAACGCGCGGTCGAGAAGCTGGCGCAGCGCCAGGGCTGGACCATCGATTATGGACTCGCCGCAGAAGAGCCGCTGCCCGAACCCGAGCCGGAAGAAGCCGAAGAAGCGGAAGACGAGCCCGTCGCTGCAAACTTCGGCACGAAGCTCGAATTGTCGGTGGCCAAATGGGTCGCGGGTCACGCGATCGATCCGGTTTCGCGCAGCATCGAAGGCGTCGCGAAGCATTTCGAGGCTGGCGCTGTCGACAAGGGCAAGGCGGCCATCCGCCAGCTGGTGAAAGACCATCCCGAAGCGATGAGCCCCGGCCTCTCCTTCACCGAGACCATGGCCGGCCATATCAGCGCGACCGGGTGCCATCATCGTGCCTGCAACCAGGCCGAACGCATCCGCGACGACTACGCCAATGGCGAGGCCTGGGGCCGCACCGAAGGCAACGAATGCGAATTCCTGCTGACGGTCACGACCGACAACCTCCACCGCATGATCGAGGAAAAGGAGCATCGCTCGCGCATCACCGGGACGGTGACGGTCAGCGCAATCTCGCCCGACCCGCTGCCGGTTCGTGAAGGCACCTTCCGCCTGCTTGTCGCCGATCCGGCGAAGGCCGAAAGCTGGAAGATGCTCTACGACATGGTGCTGGAAGGGCCGGAGGGACCGATCCACTTCCACGGCTTCAAGACGCTGGAACAGCGCGGGCAGGGCCAGACGGCTTCGGACCCCTGGACCGATCTCACCACGCTGTTCGTCACCCTGCGCCACGGCGAGGACGCGAGCGGCGCGCTGATCGGGCGCGGCGTACTCAAGCTAGGCATCGACGAGTTCATGCGCCAGCTGACCACGATCGAGGTGCACGACACGGACACGCTGGTGGGTCATGTCGTCAACCTGATCCCGCGCGCCAAGAAGGCGATCGAGACCTATTTCGTCGCCAAATACGCGGGCTTCTTCGCGATGACGGTGTTCCGCGCCTATGGCGGGATGTTGGCAACGCTCAACGATTTCCCGGGCAAGGATGCGG